>NZ_JBEPLM010000005.1:0-512321 GCF_040545255.1 Mesorhizobium shonense | reverse complement strand
GACGTGCCGAAGATCGTCGACTGGTACATGGAAAAGAAGATCCAGATCGACCCGATGATCACGCATACGCTGACGCTCGACGACATCAACAAGGGTTTTGACCTCATGCATGAGGGCAAGTCGATCCGCAGCGTCGTGGTTTACTGAAGCAATGCCACCGGCCGCGGGCCATCATGCCCGCGACCTCTGTGGTCAACATGGGAGGAAGTAGGAATGGCGGAAAAACTGCATCACTCGATCGACAACGGCCTGCCGAAGGAAAGCGCGAGCTTCTCGGGCGGCACGCTGGTTTGCCTGTGCACCAGCAAGCCGGTGAAGGTGAAGGTCAAGGGCCAGATCGCCCACAACCATGCCTGCGGCTGCACCAAATGCTGGAAGCCGGACGGCGCGATCTTCTCGGTGGTTGCCGTTGCCGGCACCGGCGACGTCACCGTCACCGAGAACGGCGACAAGCTCAAGGTGGTCGACCCCTCGGCCCTCATCCAGCGCCATGCCTGCACCGGCTGCGGCGTCCACATGTACGGCCCGGTCGAGCGCGACCATCCCTTCAAGGGCCTGTCCTTCATCCATCCCGAGCGCTTCGAGGAGGACGGCTGGTCGCCGCCGGGCTTTGCCGCCTTCGTGTCGTCGATCATCGAATCCGGCGTCGACCCGAGCCGCATGGCCGGCATCCGCGGCCAGCTGAAGTCGATCGGGCTCGAACCCTATGACTGCCTCAACCCCGGCCTGATGGACTACATCGCCACCTGGACGGCGAAGAAGTCGGGAGCCTTGGCGGCATAGTCCGCATTGCCGCGTCGGGGGGCGTGGCAATCGCGCCGGAAGACGTCGCCATCGATCTGGCTTGAAGCGGGAGCACCAGGGCTTGCTACGGCTGCAGTCTGCCGGGCCGCCCGCGGCCGAGCGAGCCGTCGGTGCGGGCTTGCAGATAAGCATAGATCTCGTCCACATAGGGTGCGAAATTGGGATCGCCGGCGAACCCCTTCATCACCGAGCCGCCGTCGGCACGGCCGTTGAGCACGGCGCGCCGGAAGGCTTCGATGTCGGGCAGTCGGCTGACCAGGGACGGCGCGAAGGTCGACCCCACGCCGTCAGGGCCGTGGCAGCGGTCGCAGCCCGCGTGGTAACGCCTGAAACCGTCATAGGTCCGTGCGTCGGCCTTGCCGTCGACGACCCTGTAGAACTTTCCGGCGGCATCCTGCCCCGCCGCGCCTACGCCGGCCGCGAGACTCAGGACAGCGGAAGCCAGGACAACCGTCTGCGGCAAGCTACCCATTTGTCTGTCATCCAATAGCGACGGCGGGGGCCTGCTGCGTCGCTTCGCTCTTTGCTTCGCCCCAGTGCAACGGAGTGAGCGCCCCCGCACGTTCCAACCAGCCCGATTCAGGGCGCGGTGGCAGACGTCTTGACCGGCTCCGCGCTATCCAGCGTCAGGTCGTTCTCCGCGGCGGTGGCCGGAACGAAGTTCGGGTCGCTGACGAGCAGTGCCTTGCCGTCGCGCAATATTTCGAAATCGATCGACGGTTGGCCGACGGCCTGCGGCACGGAGATCATCATGCGCTGGCCCGCCGCGAGCGTGGAGACGACGCGGACCGGCTGCTGCTCGGCCCCGGAAGCCATGGTCGCGACGACCCGGTAGCCGTCCTGCTCGATCGTGTAATAGACGGCGCCGCTGAAGCTGCCGAGCTGGATGCTGTGGCCGCTGCCCGGCACCAGTTCCGATGCCGCCGCGCCACCCGTGGCAGCGAGCAGCGCAAATGCAAATGCGCTAAAACGTCTGGTCATCGCTATCTCTCCCTTCGGTTCAGCGAACTCCCGGACAGGCGCCCTGCCTGGGATATCAGCCGACTTGAGCCTACGCGCCGCCGTCTTCGCGCACATCGGTACGATCACCCAAATTTCGGCTGTAGCTTTCCTAATTTCGCGGGATCAAAGCATGTCTCCCGAAAGTGGGAACCGGTTTCGGGACGAAGACATGCGTAAAATCAAAAACTAAAGCACAGGGAGCGAATCTGAAAGATCGCGACGCGCTTTAGGGTGCGGCGGTGGAGAGCAGCCACGGCTCTCCGCGCAGCCTGAGCAGCACTTCCATCCGGTTGGCGGCGTTGAATTTGCCGAGCACTGCCGAAACCTGGTGCTCGACCGTGCGGGGCGATCGCGACAGGGTCCGGGCGACCTCCTTGTTGCTCTTGCCCTCCGCGATCAGCGCGAGCACCTGCTGCTCGTGCTGCGTCAGGCCGAGCGGGTGCTGGCGGGCGGCCGTGTACGGCCCCCGGCGCATCTTCGGCAGCCGGCCGGCGATGCCCAGGCGCTGTGCCAGCTTGCGTGCCAGCATCGCGGCGGGGCGCGCCTCGATCGCCTCCAGCCTTGTCACGGCGCTCGCCAAGGCCATCGGGGCATCGGCACCCCGCACCTGCATCAGCGCAAGCGCCGCCTCGTAGGGGAGGCCCAGGCGCTCCCATTCCTTGGCCGCTGTCGACGGATCGCCGCCAAGTTCGACCGCGCGCCGCCACGGAATGCGTGTCGTCGGCGCCGGCAGCGGCTCCTCCATCCCGCATCGCCGCCACCAGACAGCCAGTTCACCGAGGTCGGAAGGGCGGAAATTGGCGAGGTCCATCGCGGCCAGCGCCGTCAGCTGCTCGTGGCCGGCCGCGCGGTCCTCGGCAAGCCAGGCGGCCTCTGTCAGCGCCATACGGACCGGCACGATGCGTTGCAGTTCGCCGGTCGGCAGTCCCTCCTCCAGAGCCTGCTGCAACAGGGCAGGGCCGCCTCCTTCGCCCAGCCGCACGCGCACCCTGCCAAGCACGGTGAGCGCCGGCAGGTGCATGACCACCGGCAGGCGTTCCAGTTTCATCACGCCCTGCGCTATGGTCTCGGCGTCGCGAAAGCGGCCCTGTTCCATGCGAAGTTGCGCCTGCCTGCCGAGCAGATACTGCGCCGGCGAATCGAGGTCATGCCGGGCGGCGAACACGATGCCTTCGGAGAGCAGCCGCTCGGCGAGCGCGAAGTCCTTGGACACTACCGCATATTCGGCATAGTTGGTGTAGGCTCGCGCCGCATGGTCGTGGAACCCGTGCTCGAGCGCGAGCGCCAGGCTTTCCTCCATTCGTTCGCGACCGCCCGGTCTGTCGTCGAACAAAAGCGAGGTGCCGACATTGTTCAAGGCATGGACGCGCGTTTCGACCTCGCCCAGCCGGTCGGCCAGGGTGATCGCGCGCAGGCCCCACTCAATCGCCTCGTCGAAGCGATAGTGCAGCATATGCAACTGCGAGCAGGTGCTGTAGGCCATCGCCAGTTCCGGCCCCGGCGGCAGGTTCTCCACCTCGCTCACCGCCTCGTTGGCGAAGTGCTCCGCCTGCTCGCCCTCGCCGCGGCGCCAATGCAGCCTCGAAAGGCTGCGCAGGTTGAGGCTGACCTTGTCTGGACGGCCGTGTTCGCGCCAGATCTGAATAGCGTTATGCCGCGCCTCGATGATCGTGTCATAGACCTGCAGCGCCAGTCCGGCCTCGTAGGCCCAGGATTCGTAAAGCTGAGCGGCCTCGGCCGGCGGCGCCTGCGCGATGTATCGGAGCGCCGTCGCCAGATGCGCGGCGGCTTCACGATGCGCGCCCAGGCGCGCAGCCTGCTCTGCCGCCTGCGGCGCGAGGTCGAGGACCCGCGCCCCGTTATCGGCGGCGGCGGCGTGGTGCACCCGGCGTGCAAGCTGGGCGCTTGCCTGCGCCGCCGGAAGCCCTGCTATCGCTGCCTCCACCTTGCCATGAAGCGACCGCTGAAGGCTGGGCGACAGCCGCTCGAGCGTCGCCTGCCTGGCAAGCTCGTGGCGGAAGGTCAAGGCGCCGAGAGCGTCCCGCCGCAGCAATCCGCGGGCCACGCAGCGGTCGACGAGCGCGTCCGCCTTGGCGCCGAGAAGGGCGCGGATCAGCCACGGCTCCACGCTGCCCGGCTCGATGCTCATCATCTCCAGCACCTCGCGCTCGCCGCCCGTCAGGCGCGACAGCCGCGACCACACCGCGTCGCGTATCGAATCCGGAATATGTCCCGGTTCCGCCTCGCTGCTCGCCAGAAGCTCGGAGACGAAGAAGGGGTTGCCCCCCGTGATCTGGTAAAGATCTGCGCCGGCGCGGTCCGACTGCTCGGCGAGGGTCATGACCCCCTGGGGCGAAAGCGGCTTCAACGATATGCGGGTCAGTGATGCCGCCGGCAGGTCGCCCCTTATATGCGTGAGCGGATGGTCGGCGACCAGTTCGTCGCTGCGCGCGCTGAGCACCAGCATGGCGTGAAGCACGGAGATGCGCCGGCCGAGATATCGGATGAGATCGAGCGTCGCGTTATCCGCCCAATGCACGTCCTCGAAAACGAGCACAGTCGTTCCCTTGGCGTGCTGCAGCGCGCTTAGCAGCGCGGGAAAGAGCCGCTCCGGCGCGGCCCCCTGGTCGAGCAACGCCGCGACCTCGGGGTCGAGAGCCTGCGCCATGTCCTGCAGGGGACCGAGCGGACGCGGTGTGAACAGCGCCTCGCACCAGCCCCAGAGCACCCGGCAGCCTGCGCCCGCCCGCCCGGCGAATTCCTGCAGCAGCGCAGTTTTGCCTATCCCGGCCTCGCCTTCGAGCAGCACCATGCCGCCCCGACCCTCGGCGGCGCTGGTCGCGGTTGCCAGCAAAGTTTTGAGAGGTCCCTCTCGCTCGAGCAGCATTGGCGCAACCGTTTCCAGAACATGTCGCCCAAGAATGCCCCGCGTTTGCCACATGCTTAAAAACAAGACAGTGGAGCGCCTCACAAAAGGCGGTTCGAACACGACGCGCTTCAAGTCGCGAGTGTACCCCAACTGGGTCTGCTTTCCATTAGAATTGCTTAAAATAAGGCCGAATCCCGGCGGACCCGATCACTTCCCGATACCGGCGTCACAAATCGATCTGCGAGTGGCCGACGCCGAAACCGATTGGCCGCAATGCACCTTATCTTGATCTTAGGGATCGGCTGTTCCACCGGCTGAAAGCAGACATCGCCGGCGAATGCCTGTTAAAATTGTAGCGCGGGCCGTTACCGACCCTTAGCCATGGTTGAAACTGCCCGGCGCCGTTAACGTCACGGTTGCTCTGCCTCTGCGATGTTTGCCGCCTGAACATGCACCAGGGTGGGCCATCCATGATCGACCATATTCGCTCGCTGCTCGAGCAGCATCCGATGATTCCAGTGAATTTCGGCGCGCTCGCCGATGACGCCAATCTCTACGACGCGGGGCTGACTTCCTTCGCCTCGGTCCAGATGATGCTGGCGCTCGAAGAGGAGTTCGACATCGAATTCCCCGAGACGATGCTGACGCGGCGCACCTTCTCTTCGCTCGCCAACATCGCGGACGCCGTTTCGCAACTGACTCGCAAGGCGGCGTAGCGCCATGAACGTGTTGAGAAAAATCGAGGCCGCTTCGATCGCGGAAGCGCCGGAACCCGCAACCGAACGCATGCGCCGCGTCGCCGAGATCGCCGCCGGCCATGCCGATCCCGTCGATAAGGAAGGCCGTTTCCCGGCCGAAACGGTCGAGGCGCTGAAGCGCGAGCGCCTGCTCGGCGTGGCGATCCCGATCGAACATGGCGGCGAGGGGCTCGGCACGATGCAAATCGCCGATCTCATCGTCCAGCTCGGCCAGGCCTGCGGCTCGAGCGCGATGATCTATGCAATGCACCAGATCAAGACGTCGAGCTTCGTCACGCATGGCGGCGCCAGCGATTGGCACCGAGCCTATATGCGGCGCATTGCCGACGAGCAGCTGCTGATGGCGTCGGCGACGACGGAGGCCGGCATCGGCGGCAATCTGCGCAATTCGATCTGCGCGGTCGAGGTTGCCGGCGGGCGCTTCGCGCTGACCAAGGAAGCCACCGTCATCTCCTACGGCAACTATGCCGACGCCATCCTCGCCACGGCGCGGCGCGCCCCCGATGCGGCAAGCTCCGATCAGGTCATGGTGGTGATCCCGGCCGATGCCAACCGCACGCTGGAACGCACGTCGGTGTGGGATACGCTCGGCATGCGCGGCACCTGCTCCGATGGCTTTCACCTGGTCGCCACGGGTGACGCGGCGCAGATATTCCCCAAGCCGTTCTCGGAGATCGCGGCGCAGTCGATGCTTGCCAGCTCGCACATCTTCTGGGCGGCGACCTGGTTCGGCATCGCCGCCGATGCCTTCAACCGGGCGCAGGCCTTCGTCAAGGGGGCGGCGCGCAAGCAGCCCGACGCCATGCCGCCGGGCGCGCTGAGGCTCGCCGAGGCGGCCGCCCTTTTGCAGGAGATGAAAGGGCACCTGACGGCCGCCATCCGCCGCTTCGAAGCGGCCAGTGGCGACGACGACGCGCTGTCTTCGATCGGCTTCGCCGCCGAGATCAACGCGCTGAAGGTCGCGGCCAGCGAGAAGGCGGGCGCCGTGGTGCGTCTCGCCATGCTGGTCAACGGCATCCTCGGCTACAAGAACGGCACCCCGTTCAGCGTCGGCCGGCACTTGCGCGATGTGACCTCGGCGCCGGTGATGATCTCCAACGACCGCATCCTTTCCAATACCGCGACGCTCATGCTGATGAGCCGCTTCGACACTGGCCTGGGGGGCTGAGATGGACGCCAAGACATTCGATGCCAAGTCGCTGCTCGACAGCCTGTTCGAGAACGGCATCCTGTTCGAATCCGGCATCGACGGCCTCTACGGCCGTTCGGGCGCATTCGAGGAAGTGATCGAGCGGTTCGAGCGTCTCGTCACCCGGCTCGGGGCGCCCGACAAGGCCACCCGCATCCACTTTCCGCCGGGCATGAGCCGCGCGACGCTGGAGAAGAGCGGCTACATGAAGAGCTTTCCGCAGCTTGCCGGCTGTGTGCACTCCTTCATGGGCGGCGAGCGCGAGCATGCGCAACTGCTCGGCATGATGGCGGATGGCGGGGACTGGACGGAGCTGCAGAAGGCGACTGACGTCGCGCTGACGCCGGCGGCCTGCTACCCGCTCTATCCCACCGTCGCTGCGCGCGGCCCGGTGCCGGCGCAGGGCCTGCTTTTCGAACTCTCCTCGTATTGCTTCCGCCATGAGCCGTCGAAGGATCCGGCGCGCATGCAGCTCTTCCGCATGCGCGAATTCGTCAAGATCGGCACGGCCGAGCAAGTGCGCTCGTTCCGCGAAAGCTGGCTGAAGCGTGGCAAGGCGATGATCGAGTCGCTCGAGCTTCGCTGCGAGGTCGATCTCGCCAACGATCCGTTCTTCGGCCGCGGCGGCAAGATGATGGCCAACAATCAGCGCGACCAGGGCTTGAAATTCGAGCTGCTGATCCCGGTGACCAGCATCGAGAAGCCGACCGCCTGTCTGAGCTTCAATTATCATCAGGATCATTTTGGCCGAACCTGGGGCCTGAAGTTCGCCGACGGGGAGCTCTGCCATTCGGCCTGCGTCGGCTTCGGGCTGGAGCGCGTGGCGCTGGCCCTGTTCCGCCATCACGGGCCGGACGCCGCGGCCTGGCCGGCGGCGGTCCGCGACGTGCTGTGGGGCGTCTGACATGCGCAGCGCCATCGCCGGCCTCGACCCGGCCAGCTACCGGCCGCACCGGCTGCACGATGCCGAACGGCGCTGGCCGCAGACCAACTGCTATGTCGATCTCCTGATCGAGGTTCTGCACGCGACCGGCCACGATCCGGTCGCAGCGCTGGGCTTCACCGTGGCGCAGGATTTCGAGGGTGATCAGTTTACCTTCTTCAAGTTCCCGACCGCCGATCTGCAGCGGCTGGCCGGGCTGGACATACAGGAACTGGCCATCTTCGACAGGCTGGAGACGCATGTGCTGGCCCAGGTCGAACTCGGCCGGCTGCCGCTGGTCGAGGTCGACGCCTTCCACCTGCCCGACACCAAAGGCATCACCTATCGCAGCGGCCATTCCAAGACCACGGTCGGCATCAACGCGCTCGATCCCGAGCGGCGGCAGATGCGCTACTTCCACAATGACGGCTACTTCGCGCTCGAGGGCGAAGACTATGACGGCATTTTCGGGCAATGGGACGATGTGCCGGCCGGCGGCCTGCCGCTGTTTCCTTACGCGGAGTTCGTGAAGTTCGATGCCACGCGGCCGGCCCGTGACGCGGTCGGGACCGCGGCGGCGCTGCTCGCGCATCACCTCAAGCGGCGGCCGAAGCGTAATCCGCTCGCCGCCTATGCGGCTGCGTTCGGCCGTCACGCCGAAACGTTGGCGAGCCGGTCGCCGGACTATTTCCATACCTATGCCTTCAACACGCTGCGGCAGGTCGGCGCGAATTTCGAACTCCTCGGCAGTCATCTCGAATGGCTGGGGCAGCATGGCGAAACCTGCCTGGCCGAGGCGGCGCAAGCCGCTGGCGAGATTGCCGAGGCCGCCAAGGTCATGCAGTTCAAGCTCGCGCGCGCGATGGCGCGGCAGCGGTTCGAGGGGCTGGCCGAGGCAATCACGCCAATGGCGCAGGCCTACGAAACGGTGATGGACGTGCTGGACGCCCGCGTTGCGGGTGTCGCCTCCAAGGCGGCCTAGGGGCCGGCCGGGCGCATTTGGGCAGGGGTGTGTGAATGGACGCCACGGTGTCGAGCTCCGACACTGCTGAATCGCTGGACCGAGGCTGGCGGATGGCTGTCTCGGCGGCCGGCGCTTGGGCTTCGCCGGACGATATCGACGCAAACGCCGAATGGCTGGAAGCGGCCTGCCCCGGCACTGCGGCGGGCACGCTGGAAAAGCATGGCCGCTGGGACCGCGCGCAGCCGACCCCGCTGCACGACCACGATGTCTGGTACAGTCGCAGGCTCGACACGCTCGGCTCGGTGCGGCTGATGTTCGAGGGGCTGGCGACCATCGGCGAGGTCTGGCTTGACGACCGGCTGCTGCTCACCTCGACCTCGATGTTCGAGCGCCATGAGGCTGCGGTAACGCTTTCAGGCGGCGAGCAGCTCGCCATCGCCCTGCGCAGCCTCGACCGCTATCTGGAAACGGCGACCGGTCCGCGCGCCCGCTGGCGTCCGCGCATGATCGACGACCAGCGGCTACGGCTGGTGCGCACGACACTGATTGGCCACATGCCGGGCTGGTGTCCGAACTTCGACGTCGTCGGGCCGTGGCGTCCCGTCAAGCTGATCCGCGAAAATGGCGGGCAGCGCATTGTCGATGCCGACATGCGCGCCAGCCTCGACGGCACCACCGGACACCTTGCCGTTGCGATCACCCTCGCTGAACCTTTGGACGATGTGGAAACGGCGCATGTCAGCTGCGCCGGAGCGCGCGCGCGCCTCAAGGTCGAGACACCCACCCGGTTGACGGCGGAACTGGACATTGCCGATGTCGCCCGATGGTGGCCGAACAGTCATGGCGAGCCGGCGCTGCACGAAGTGACGGCGACGCTCGGCGCGGTGCGCAGCCGGCTGGGCCGGGTCGGTTTCCGCCGCATCGAGATCGATCGCGGCACCGACGGACGCGATTTCCGTCTGCTCGTCAACGGTGTGCCGGTGTTCTGCCGCGGCGCGGTCTGGACGCCGTCCGATCCTGTGCGGTTGCCATGCGAGCGGCACGAGATCGAGCCCGACCTCGATCTCGTGCGCCAGGCCGGCGTCAACATGCTGCGGATCGGCGGCACGTTCACCTACGAGGGCGATGCCTTCCATGAGTTGTGCGACGAGATGGGCATTCTCGTCTGGCAGGATCTGATGCTCGCCAATTTCGATTATCCGGCGAAGGACGAGACCTGGCGGGCGGCGCTGTCGCGCGAGGTGGAAAATCTGCTGAAGCGGCTTCGGCATTCGCCGTCGCTGGCGGTGCTGTGCGGCGGCAGCGAGGTGGCGCAGCAGGCTGCGATGCTCGGCATGCCGGCGGCGATGGATCCGACACCCTGGTTCGACGCGGTCGTGCGTCCGGCCGCGCAGGCGATCCTGCCCAATCTGGCGCTGGTGTCCTCGTCGCCCTCCGGCGGCAGCCTGCCCTTTGCCGCGGATGGCGGCCCGACGCATTACTATGGCGTCGGCGCCTATTGCCGGCCGCTGGAGGATGCGCGCCGCGCGGAGGTGCGTTTCGCCAGCGAGTGCCTTGCCTTCGCCAACGTGCCGGAACAGGCGACACTGGATGAGCATCTGCCCGTTCCGCCCGGCCACGATCCGCGCTGGAAGGCCGGCGTGCCGCGCGATGCAGGTGCGTCGTGGGATTTCGAGGACGTGCGCGAGCATTATCTGGAGACGCTGTTCGGCGTCGATGCACGCCGGCTGCGCACGGAGGATCCGGCGCGCTACCTCGACCTCTCGCGCGCCGTCACCGCCGAGGTGGTTGAGCGAACGATCGACGAATGGCGCAGACCAGCCTCGCCGACGGCGGGCGCGCTGCTGTTCTTCTGGAAGGATCTTCGCCCGGGCGCCGGGTGGGGCGTCGTCGATTCCACCGGACGGCCGAAATCGGTCTGGCATGCGCTGAGGCGCGCTTTTGCGCCGCTCAGGCTGACGCTGAGCGACGAGGGCGTCAACGGGCTCGGCATCCATCTCGTCAATGATGGGGCAAAGGCCGTCGAGGCGACGCTGTCGCTTGCGTGCCTGCGCGATGGCGTCACCCCGGTGGTGACGGCGCGCCAGCCGGTCACCGTGCAGGCGCGCGCGGCGCGGTCGTTGCCGGCGTTCTCGCTGCTCGGCGCTTTCTTCGACCTGTCCTATGCCTATCGTTTCGGTCCGGCCGGTCACGAGGTGACGGTAGCGAGGCTCGAAGGCGGCGACGGAGAGATCCTGGCCGAGGCCTTCCACGTGCTTCCCGGCGTCATGATCGCGCGGCGCGATGTCGGCCTGTCGGCGCGGCTGGTGCGCGGACAAGACGGCTGGCGCCTGCGGCTTGCCTGCAGGCGCGCCGCTTATCACGTCGCCATCAAGGACGAGCGGTTCCTCCCGCGCGAGAATAGCTTCCACCTTATGCCGGGTGCGGAGAAGGAAATTTGCCTGGACGGGCCGCCCTCGGCCATCCCGGCCGGCGTCGTGACGGCGCTGAATGACGACCGCGACATAGCCTACGATGCGCCACAAGCCGACAATGCAGAAATCGGGGCAGAGATCAGACGAGCGTTCGAGCCCGCTAGGAGCATGGCATGAAGGGGATAGTCTTCGCCGACACGATCGGCTGGCTCAATGAAGGCAAAGGCACCGTGGGGCGTAACCGTGGCGTCGTCATCGCCGGGGCGCATGGGCATGAGGACCTGTGCAGCCGGCGCTTCCTGAAGCTGCTCGCAGACATGGTGACCGAAAGCGGTCTGCCGGCGCTGCAGTTCGACTATCCCGGCTGCGGCAACGCTGCCGGCGATCACGCAACGCCCGGCCAGGTGCATGCGTGGACGGCAAGCATCGGCGCCGCGATCGACCGGCTGAAGCAGGATTGCGGCGTGGCCGACGTCATTTTGGTCGGCTTCCGGCTGGGCGCGCTGCTGGCGCCGCTGGCGGCTGCGGGACGAACCGACGTGGCCGGTCTCGTGCTGCTGGCGCCGCCGTCCTCCGGCAAGGCCTATGTCCGCGAGATCACAGCCATGTCGCGCATGATCGACGCGCCGCTGGCCAGCCGTTCGGCGGGCGAGGGGCCTTTCACCGAGGGGCGCGAGGCGGCCGGCTTTCGGATTTCGCATGAGACGCTGGCCGACCTTGCGGCGCTCGACTGGCGGCAGGCCGCAGCAGACCTTCCATCCCTGCCGATGCTGGTGCTTATCAACGGCAAGCCGTTCGCCGCTGACGAAATTCGTGGAGAAAGGGCGAACGTCGGGGATATCACCACGGCCGAGTTCGACGGCTATCCTCTGTTGATGTGCGACCCGACCGCCAACCGGATTCCGGCCGCCGCTCTCGATCGTTGCGCTGCCTGGATGGCCGGCCATGCCGGCGAGGCGGTCACAGGAAAGGCCATGTTGCCGGCAAAGGGGCCGCGCGACGCGTCGGAGGTCCTGGTCGGTCCGCTTTATACGGAAGAGCCGGTCCTGATCGGACCGGAGCCCGAGATCTGCGGCGTGTTTTGTCGGCCGCGCCGCCGCCAAGCTGTGGCCGAGCCGGTGATCTTTCTCAATGCGGGCGGCGTGCCGCATGTCGGCTGGGCGCGTGGCACCGTGGAAGCGGCGCGAGAACTCGCGGCGGAAGGCCTGCCTTCGCTGCGCATCGATCTGCCCGGACTTGGCCTCAGCGGTCAGACCGAACCAGGGCGCCTGTTTCTCTACGATGAGCGTACCCGCCATGATGTCAGCCGTGCGGTCAACTGGATGGAACGAGCGGGCTATTCTTCTGTCGGCCTGGTCGGCGTCTGCGCAGGCGCTTTCCAGGCTTTTCACGCCGCGCGGGCCGACCGGCGGATATGCGCGCTGACCATGATCAACCCGCTCTGCTTCGCCTGGAACAGTTCCTACGCGCTGGAGATGGCGGTCTGGAAGACTTACGAGACTTCCAAGGCCGTGTCCGCGCGGAACGCCGCCGTCATGGAGGAGAGCCCCGACCCGGACGCTCCGGCATGGCGCGGGATCGCTTCGCGCCACGCCCGGCTGATCGTCCGGCGCGGGCTGGAGGCGATCAAGTCTACGCTGTCGATGCTGCATCCGGCCGCGCTGGCGGGACAGCGGCGGGTGGAACGCTGGATGCGTGAGCTTTGCGGCCGGGGCGTGCGGGTTCTCCTGGTGACCTCGGAAGGCGACTTGAGCCTGAAGGAGATCGCCCGCCATTTCGGCCCGGAGGAAGAGCGGCTTGACAGCATTCGTGGCGTGACCAGGGTGTCTCTGCCAAACGCCGACCACACGCTGACACCTCATCATGCAAGGCGCGCGATGATCGCCCGCCTGATCGATCACGGCGGCGTCAGGCGTGACGGCCACGTTCGTTCCGACAACCTGCTCGCGACGACAAGCCCGTCCTTCCTGGCGCCCTAGGTCGTCCTGATCGGGCTTCACGCATCTGACCGGCACCCTGCCGCGTCTTGCCGTGCCGTGGCCGGCTTGGCTCGTCATCCTGTTCGGATTGACGCCGATTGGCCGGTAGGCGTGACGACCGCCGATAGCCGCGCAGTGCCGCCAGGGATCGCGGGCTGAGGAAACGGGCAACAGCGGAACTCGCTGATGAGCAGAGTACGGCCGATCGCCTGCTGACTTGACGCGGAACCACAACCTTTCTCCAAAGTTGTGCAGGGAGAGGAACCTGTACGATGCCGAAATCAACGCAACGGGAAAAGGCCCGCAAACCAAACCCATCTAACCCCGATCCGAAGGACAAGCCGCCGAGGGACACGCGTGAAAAACCGGCGCCGAATCCGGATGGTCCTAGCGAATTGCCCGATACGAGTACGCGAGAAGAGGTCGAGACAATCAGGCCTAATTTGAAGCGCTAAAGCGCGTCGCGTCGAAACGGATTCGGCTCGTAGCCCGATCCTGACATTCATTCCTCGATTGCTACGGCAGGTCGGCCGCGTTTGACACATCCGATCAATCTAGCCGACGGATAGCCGCTTGCGACGATTGTCTCGACCAGGGCGCTGGCGCTGCCGGGCTCGCAGGCAATCAGCAGCCCCCCTGAGGTCTGTGGATCGGTAAGCAGATCGCGCCACCATTCCGGCATGCCTTCATGCAGCCGCACCGCATCGCCGCAACTTGCCCAATTGCGCTGCGACGCGCCGGTGACGAAGCCTTGTTTTGCAAGTGAAGAGGCCTGCGCAAAGACCGGAATGTCGCGGTCGCGGATCACGAGCTCGCAGGCTGAGCCGCGCGCCATCTCAAGGGCGTGTCCGAGCAGGCCAAAGCCGGTCACATCGGTGATCGCATGCACGCTTGCGTCCTTGGCGAGTTCCGCTCCGATCCGATTGAGAAGGGTCGTCGAAGCGATCATCTCTTGATAGCCGCTCAGCGACAACGCCTGCTTCTTGATGGCCGCTGAATAGATCCCGACGCCGAGTCCCTTGGTCAGGATCAGCGCATCTCCCGGCCTGGCCCCCGAATTGCGCCGGATGTCCGCTGGCCGGCAGATGCCGGTCACGGCAAGCCCGTAGATCGGTTCGGGTGAGTCGATCGAGTGGCCGCCCGCGACCGGTATCCCGGCTGTGGCGCAGATGTCGCGGCCGCCTTTGAGGATTTCCCGCACCGTATGCGTCGGCAATTTCCCGATCGGCATTCCGACGATGGCCAAGGCCATGATCGGCCGGCCGCCCATAGCATAGACGTCGGAGAGTGCGTTGGCCGCGGCGATCCGGCCGAAATCGTAAGGATCGTCCACCATCGGCATGAAAAAATCGGTGGTCGCAATCACGCAGGTCGCGTCGTCGATCTGCCAGACGGCAGCATCGTCTCCGGTTTCGGTGCCGACAAGGAGCTGCCTGAAGGGGCTGGGTTCCGCCTGCCCGGCAAGAAGCTGCTGAAGGACGGAGGGCGCCAGCTTGCAACCACAACCGCCGCCATGAGCAAGGCTGGTCAGGCGCGGAGGTGCTTCGGTGATATCGCCCCGCGACGCGGGAGCCGTTTCCAAGACCACGCGATACTGTAGGACCACGTTCCGAAAAGCGTCAATCGCATTTTCCTGCGCGGAATCATTTGCCGACTTCGATCTGCGCTCTAAGTGTTTGACATTACGCCAATTCGGCTCAAAATGGCGTGCGTATCCCTTGGTTCTGGATGCCCCTATGGGCATGGAATTCGGGAGGAAATCCAGATGAATGTTGAACTCTCACGGCGCGCGTTCCTGCAGACGGCAGGCGCGGGTCTCGCCGGCACGACGTTGGGAGCTTTCGGCTTCGCCGACATCGAGGCCGCGCATGCGGCGGCGATACGGCCCTTCAAGCTCGCGACCACGGTCGAGACGCGCAACACCTGCCCCTACTGCTCGGTGGCCTGCGGCATCATCATGTATTCGAAAGGCGATCTCAGAAAGGGCGAAAAGGCCGAGATCACCCATATCGAGGGCGATACCGACCATCCGACCAATCGCGGCACCTTATGCCCCAAGGGATCGGCTCTGCTCGGCTTCGTAAAATCTCCGACCCGGCTGCAGCATCCATTGATCCGCAAGCCCGGGTCCGACAAGTTCGAGCCGATAGGTTGGGAGGAGGCGCTGGACCGCATCGCCCGCCTGATGAAGGACGATCGCGACAAGAACTTCGTCGCCAGGAACAATGACGGCGTGACGGTCAACCGGTGGATCACCACGGGCTTTCTCGCCGCCTCGGCTTCGACCAATGAAACCGCGTTCGCGACCTACAAGGTGGTTCGCAGCGCGGGAATGCTGGTGTTCGACAACCAGGCACGTGTCTGACACGGCCCGACGGTGGCGAGTCTCGCCCCAACATTCGGCCGCGGCGCAATGACCAACTCCTGGACCGACATCAGGAACACGGATCTTGTCGTGATCATGGGCGGCAATGCCGCCGAAGCGCATCCTTGCGGCTTCAAATGGGTCACGGAAGCGAAGGCCAACCGCGGCGCCAAGCTCATCGTCATCGACCCGCGCTTCACCCGCTCAGCCTCGGTATCAGACGTCTATGCGCCGATCCGCCAGGGAACGGACATCGCCTTCCTGCTCGGGCTCATCAACTACTGCATCCAGAACGACAAGGTGCAATGGGACTATGTGAAGGCCTTCACCAATGCGGCCTATGTCGTCAAGCAGGGCTTCGCTTACAAGGATGGCTTGTTCTCCGGCTATGACGAGGCGAAACGGGATTACGACAAGTCCACCTGGGATTACGATGTCGGGCCGGACGGCTTCGCCGTTGTCGACGAAACCCTGGCCAATCCCCGTTGCGTGTGGAACCTGCTCAAGAACCATGTCGCGGTCTATACGCCGGAGATGGTCGAGCGCATCTGCGGCACGCCGAAACAGAAATTCCTGCAGGTAGCCAAGATGATTGCCGAGACGTCGGCGCCGAACAAGGCGATGACGTCGATGTATGCGCTCGGCTGGACCCAGCACTCGAAGGGTTCGCAGAACATTCGCGCCATGGCCATGCTGCAGCTCGTGCTCGGCAACATCGGCATTCGCGGCGGCGGGATGAATGCATTGCGCGGCCATTCGAACATCCAGGGGCTGACCGACATCGGGCTGATGTCGAACCTGCTGCCCGGCTATCTCACGCTGCCGACACAGAAGGAGCCGGATCTCGCCACCTATATGTCGACGCGCGGTTTCAAGCCGCTGCGGCCGAACCAGATGAGCTACTGGCAGAACTACAAGAAGTTCTTCGTAAGCTTCCAGAAGTCGATGTGGGGCGACGCGGCGACGCCGGAGAACGACTTCGCCTATGACTACCTGCCGAAGCTCGACCTGCCGGGCTACGATCTGCTGCGTGCTTTCGAGCTGATGCACCAGGGCAAGATGAACGGCTATTTCTGCCAGGGCTTCAACCCGCTGCAGGCGGCTCCGAACAAGAAGAAGGTGATCGAGTCGCTCTCGAAGCTGAAATTCCTTGTCATCATGGATCCGCTGGACACGGAGACTGGGCGGTTCTGGGAAAACCACGGGCCGTACAACGATGTCGATCCGTCGCAGATCCAGACGGAAGTCTACCAGTTGCCCTCAACCTGCTTTGCCGAGGATGACGGTTCGCTGGTCAATTCGGGGCGCTGGCTGCAGTGGCATTGGGCCGGCGGCACGCCCCCCGGGGAAGCCAAGCGCGACACATGGATCATGGCGCAGCTCTATCTTCGCCTCAAGGCGCTCTACGCCAAGGAAGGCGGCGCCTTCCCCGATCCTATCGTCAAGCTCACCTGGCCTTATGCCGATCCCGGCGATCCGAAAGCCGAGGAACTTGCCCAGGAGATCAACGGCAGGGCGCTCGCCAGGGTGACCGACACGGCCGACCCGACGAAAGTGCTGGCCGAGCCCGGCAAGCTGCTGCCGGCCTTTGCAGCACTGCGCGACGACGGCTCGACAGCCTGCGGCTGCTGGATCTATTCCGGCTGCTTCAACGAGAACGGCAACAACATGGCGCGGCGGGACACGAGCGATCCGGACGACGCCGGCTTCTATTCGAAATGGGCGTTCTCGTGGCCCGCCAATCGCCGCATCCTCTACAACAGGGCTTCTGCGGACCTTACCGGAAAACCCTGGGATCCGAGCCGCAAAGTGATCGAATGGGACGGCGCCAAGTGGTCGGGCTACGACGTGCCCGACATCCTGCCCACTGCCAAGCCCGATCAGGTCGGCCCGTTCATCATGAACCCGGAAGGCGTCTCGCGCCTCTTTACCCGAACCATGATGCGCGACGGACCATTCCCGGCGCATTACGAGCCGTTCGAGTCGCCGATCGTCAATCCGGTGGCGCCCAAGGTCCGCGGCAATCCCGCCGCGCGGGTGTTCCAAGGCGACATGGCCCAGTTCGCCGAAACGGCCTCGCCGGAGTTCCCCTATGCGGCGACCTCCTACCGCCTGACCGAGCATTTCCACTTCTGGACCAAGCACGTCATCGTCAATGCGGTGATGCAGCCGGAGTTCTTCGTGGAGATATCGGAACAGCTCGCGGCCGAGAAGGGCATCACCAAGGGCGGATACGTCCGCGTCTGGTCGAAGCGCGGCTCGGTCGTGGCGAAAGCCATGGTGACCAAGCGGATCAGGCCGCTCACCTGCGACGGCAAGACCATCCACATCGTCGGCATACCGCTGCACTGGGGCTTCACCGGAGCGGCAAAGAAAGGCTTCGGTCCGAACATGCTGACGCCTTTTGTCGGCGACGCCAATATCGAGACGCCGGAGTACAAGGCATTCCTGGTCAACATCGAGCCCGCTCCAGGGCCGGTGGCATAGGAGGAGCAAGCGATGTTTCCTCCCCTTCCCAATCCTTCGACGACGGACACGGCCCCGCGTTTTTCCGAGAAGGACCTCATCCGCCGCTCGGCGTCTACCGTGCCTGCTCCCGAGACGCAGCTGACCGAAGTCGCCAAGCTTATCGATGTCTCGAAATGCATCGGCTGCAAGGCCTGTCAGACGGCCTGCCTCGAGTGGAACGACACGCATCCGGAGGTCGGCGTCTTCGCCGGCGCCTTCGAGAATCCGCCCGACTTGACGCCGGACATGTTCACGCTGATGCGTTACAGCGAATGGGACAACCCCGAGACCAACGAGCTCGAATGGCTGATCCGCAAGGACGGCTGCATGCATTGCGCCGATCCCGGCTGCCTCAAGGCCTGCCCGGCGCCGGGCGCGATCGTGCAGTATTCGAACGGCATCGTCGATTTCGTCCACGAGAACTGCATCGGCTGCGGCTATTGCATCAAGGGCTGCCCCTTCAACATCCCGCGCATCTCCAAGGTCGACCATACGGCCTACAAATGCACGCTCTGCTCCGACCGCGTGGCGGTCGGTCAGGGTCCGGCTTGCGCCAAGGCCTGCCCGACCCAGGCGATCGTCTTCGGCACCAAGGATGAGATGAAGGGTTGGGCCGCCAAGCGGGTGGAGGATTTGAAGTCGCGCGGCTTCGTCAATGCCGGCCTCTATGATCCGCCGGGCGTCGGCGGGACACATGTAATGTATGTGCTGCATCATGCCGACAAGCCCGAGATCTACAGCGGCCTGCCCAAGGACCCGAAGATCAGTCCGTTGGTGGAGGCTTGGAAAGGTGTGACCAAATATGCCGGCCTCACGGTGTTGGGCGTGGCGGCCGGCGTCGGCTTGCTCCACCATTTGATCATGGGACCGAACAGGGTCTCCGAGGCGGATGAGGAGCACGCCGAAGAGCTGACGGAAGGCGACAGCCATGGCCGCCGATGACCTCAAGCCGAACGAACAGATACATCCCGGCAAGCCGGTGATCGTGGACCGCTACACGGTGGGGGCGCGGATCAACCACTGGATCACGGCGGCCAGCCTGGTCCTGCTCGCCCTGTCCGGCCTTGCGATGTTCCACCCGAGCCTGTTCTTCCTGTCCGGCCTTTTCGGCGGGGGACAGTTCACGCGCTTCATCCATCCCTGGATCGGCGTCGTGCTCTTCTTCAGCTTCCTTGGACTTTTCCTTCGATTCTGGAAGGCCAATCTGTGGAGGCGCGAGGACGGGACGTGGCTCGGCCGTTTCCGTGACGTGCTGGCCAACCACGAGGACAATGTTCCCGAGGTCGGCAAGTACAATGCCGGCCAAAAACTGGTCTTCTGGTCGATGTCGGTGCTGATTGTGATCCTCATCTCCAGCGGATTGGCGGCATGGGATCAATATTTCTCCCAGTATACGACGATCGATCAGAAGCGCGTGGCCATACTTGTCCACTCCATAGCGGCGGTGGCGATCATCGGCGTCTGGATCGTCCATTTCTACTCGGCCATCTGGGTGCGCGGCACCATTCCAGCCATGACGCGCGGACGGGTGACCGGCGGCTGGGCCTGGCGGCATCACCGCAAATGGCTGCGGGAGCTCGTCACCAAATCGAGCAAGGGAACAGGATCATCGGGATCGAAGCCCGCCGAATAGGGCGGGCGCTGGTCGGATGACTTTGCCGCCCTAGTTTTGTGTTCGCACATGATTTTTGTGCCGGTCAGGCAACCACGTGACCCGTGCGGTTCGTGAGGCTCGAATGCCAAGACAGATCATTCCGGCGGGTTCCGACCCCACCGCCATAGGCGAGGTCTCCGCCCCTCCTTTTGCCCGCCTTCCAGAGCCTGCAAGTCTGTTCTCTCGCCGCGCGCAGAGGTGGAACGCGCTGGCTGCAGGCCATGAGCTGCGTCCCTATCTTCGCTTTCTTGCCGCTCTCGCCGATGTGCAGCACCGTAGTCAGGAGGGCTTGGCGGAGCCGGAGATGCCTGATGCCTCGGCGCGCGAGCGCGCGAGGAGCTTTGGAATGCCGCCGCTCGATCGCAACAAACTCGTCCTCGACACGGCCGCAGAGACGCTCGACCGCCTGATCGCCGCGGCGTCGGAGATCGAGAAGCCCGGCGCCGCGACCGATGCGCTGGACCGTTTGAGGCAGGCCACTCCGGCGAAGCGCGCTGGCATGGTGCGCAATGTGCTCGCCGGTGCGATCCCGATGGAGGCGCTCGCCGAACACGTCTATGTCGCGGCCGCGCTGCAGGTTCACTTCGCCCGTCTCGCCGCCCGGCTGAACGCCCCTGCGCTGGTGCCGGTAGGCGAGGGAGCATGCCCCGCCTGCGGATCCCCGCCGGCATCCTCGATCATTGTCGGCTGGCAGGGAGCCCATGGGTCGCGCTTCTGCGCATGCTCGCTATGCGGCACGCTGTGGAACCATGTGCGCATCAAATGCACGTTGTGCGGCTCGACCAAGGGCATCGGCTACCAGGAGATCGAGGGCGGGCCGGGCATGGTGAAGGCCGAGACCTGCGATTCCTGCGGCTGCTATGTGAAGATCCTGCATCAGCACAAGGATCCGGGTCTCGACCCGATCGCCGATGACGTGGCAACGCTTGGCCTCGACATGCTGGTGCGCGAAACCGGCTATCGCCGCGGATCGTTCAACCCGTTCCTGATCGGCTATTGAGGGTGCGATGTCCGATCTGCCCGCAACTCGCCTGCGCGATCTCCCATCAGTCGATCGGGTGCTGAAGACGCCGCTCGCGGCTGCGGCGGTCGAGCGCTTCGGGCAGCAGTCCACGACGCGCGCCATCCGCGATGTGCTCGAAGAAGCGCGGGCAGCGTGGCGCACCGGGGCCGCGGTGCCTGATCCGTGCGACCTCGCCGCCGACGCACTTGTCCGGCTCAAGACCGCCGAGCACCCATCGCTGCGCCCGGTTTTCAACCTGACCGGCACTGTGCTGCACACCAATCTCGGCCGCGCGCTCATCGCGAACGAAGCCGCCGAGGCAATGCGCGCCGCCATGCGCGAGGCAGTGGCGCTCGAATTCGATATCGGGACCGGCAGACGCGGCGAACGCGACGATCATCTGCGCATGCTCATATGCGAGCTCACGGGGGCCGAGGACGCGACCATCGTCAACAACAACGCGGCCGCGGTCCTCCTCGTCCTCAACACGCTCTCGCTTGGCCGCGAGGCGATCGTGTCGCGTGGCGAGCTGATCGAGATCGGCGGCGCGTTCCGCATGCCGGACATCATGACCCGCGCGGGAGCGAAGCTCGTTGAGGTCGGGACCACCAACCGTACGCATCCCAGGGACTATCTGTCGGCCATCGGTCCGGCGACCGGACTCGTGTTCAAGGTGCACACGTCGAACTACCGGATCGAGGGGTTCACGGCCGAAGTCCCGGCGCGCGAGCTTTCGGCAATCGCCAGGGAACGCGGCGTGCCTCTCGTCCACGATCTCGGCTCGGGCACGCTCATCGATCTTACCCAATATGGCCTCAGGCACGAGCCGACCGTGGGCGAGGCGATCGCGGACGGCGCCGATCTCGTCACCTTCTCGGGCGACAAGCTGCTCGGAGGGCCGCAGGCAGGTTTCGTCGTCGGCAGGAAGGATCTTGTTGCCGAGGTCAACCGAAACCCGATGAAGCGGGCGCTTCGCGTCGACAAGCTCCGGCTGGCCGCGCTGGAGGCGACGCTGAAGCTCTATCGCAACCCGGATCGCCTGGCCGAGCGTTTGCCGACGCTCAGGCTGCTCGCGCGCCTCGCCGTCGATATTGCCGCGCAGGCCCAGCGCTTGGCTCCTCTGCTCTCCAACGCTCTGGGCGATCAATTTATAGTGCAGGTGACGGAGTGCCGCAGCCAGGTCGGATCGGGCGCAATGCCGCTCGATACCTTGCCGAGCGCCGGGCTTGCACTTAGCCCCCATTCAGACAGCGGTCAGGCCCTGGAAGCACTGGCGGCCGCCCTGCGCGCGCTGCCTGTTCCGGTGATCGGGCGCGTCGAAAAGCGGGCGCTCGTGCTTGATCTGCGTTGCCTTGAAGACGAAGCCGGTTTTGTGGCCAATCTCGCAAACTTCTCTCTGGGAGGCGGCGGTGCGATGGCTTGATCATCTCGCGCGCAAGGCCGCCCCGGCATCTGCGGCCGACCAGTTGGCGGCGGCCCTCGACGCTGCCAACCGGGGCGACTACGCCACAGCTCTCGGCATTTGGGAGCCGCTGGCGCGGTCCGGATCGGCTCGCGCCCAAAACAATATCGGCGCCTGTTTCGCCGAGGGGCTCGGCGTCGAGCGTGACTGCAGTCTTGCCTTCCGCTGGCTGGCGCTCGCCGCCGAAGCCGGCGATCCGGTCGGGCAGCGGAACCTCGCCTCGCTCTATTTCCGTGGCGAAGGCGTCGAGCAGAATTACCGCCGCGCGGCCGAACTCTATAGGGCCGCGGCGGAACAAGGCGACGGACCGGCGCAGGACATGCTGAGCTGGATGCTGCTCGAGGGTGAGGTGATCGAGCCCGACATCGCCGAGGCGCGGCGCTGGGCGCTGGCCGCCGCCGGGCGAGGGATCGCATCGGCAATGACCCGTGTCGGCATGCTCTATCACGATGCGCTCGGCGTGCCGCGCGATCCTGCCGAAGCGGTCCGCTGGTGGCGCAAGGCGGCATTGCGCGGCGACGCCGACGGTCAAGCGCTGCTCGGCGCCGCCTGCCATCTCGGCGCCGGCGTTCCCGCCGACGCTGTCGAAGCCTATGCCTGGCTGCTGCGTGCGCGGGCAGGCGGCAGTGCTCTCGCAGGCCGGTATATCGACGCGGCGCGCGGCGCGCTCACCGCGGACGATATCGCCGAGGGCGAGCGCCGCGCTGCGCTGTCGCTCGAGGAGCCTGCGCCATGATCGTCGGCACGGCGGGACATGTCGACCACGGCAAGACGGCGCTGGTGCAGGCACTGACCGGCGTCGATACGGACCGGCTCCAGGAAGAGAAGGCGCGCGGCATGACGATCGACCTCGGCTTCGCCTATCTTCCGACGCCGAGCGGGGACATCGTCGGGTTCATAGACGTTCCCGGTCATGAGCGCTTCGTCCACACCATGGTCGCCGGCGCCAGCGGCATCGATTTCGCGCTGTTGGTCGTGGCGGCCGACGACGGCGTCATGCCGCAGACGCGTGAACACCTGGCGATCATCGATCTCCTTGGTGTCAGGCGCGGGCTGGTCGTGCTCTCGAAGTGCGATCTGGCCGACCCGGCACGACGCGCAGCCGTTGCCGCGGACATCAGCGCCGCCGTTGCCGGTACCGCCTTGGAGGAGGCTGAGGTTGTCCCGGCCTCTACCGTTACCGGCGAAGGCATCGATGACCTTCGATACCTGCTGTTCGAAGAGGCATCGCGCTTTGCCAGGCGCTCAGCCGCGGGCCGCTTTCGATTGGCGGTCGACCGCTGCTTTACCCTGCATGGCATCGGCACTGTCGCGACCGGCACCGTGCTTTCAGGTTGCATTGACGTCGGCGACAGCGTGGTGGTGAGCCCGCCAGGGCTTGCCGCGCGCATTCGCTCGATCCACGCTCAGGACCGGGTGGCAGAGCGCGGCCGAGCCGGAGACCGCTGCGCGCTCTGTCTGACAGGCGACGGCGTCAGCAAGGAGGCGATCCGCCGCGGAGACGTGATCCTCGATCCCGCGCTTCACGCGCCGGCGGACAGGATCGACGCCGAGTTGCGCCTGCTGCCCCGCGAGCCAAGGCCGATCGGGCAGTGGTTCCCGGTGCGGCTCCACCACGCCGCTGCCGAGGTTGGAGCGAGGATCGTGCTTCTCAACGACGAGCCTATAGCGCCGGGCGGCACGGCCAAGGTCCAGATCGTTTTGGAGAACCCGATCGCCGCTGCGGCCGGCGACGCCTATGTGATGCGCGACACCTCCGCCCAGCGAACCATCGGCGGCGGACGCTTCATCGACCTCAGAGGTCCGAGCCGGAAACGCCGCTCACCGGATCGGCTGGCCATGCTCGAAGCATTCGCCATTCCGGCTCCGGAAAAGGCCGTCGCTGCGCTGCTCGACACGCCGCCCCGCTATCTGGATCTAGGAGCCTTCGCACGCGATCGTGCCCTCGGCGCCGGCGAGGTCGCAAGCCTGATCGATTGTCTCGGCCTTGCGACGATTTCCGTCGGGGAGACGCCGTTCGTGGTCTCGTCAATCGGTTGGGCTCGGTTCAAGCGCCACCTGGACTCAATCCTGGAGAGCTTTCATGGCGGCAACCCGGATTTGCCAGGCATCGGAATGGAAAAGCTGCGCCTTCAGCTCGATCCCTGTCTTCCTGCGCCGGCCTTCGCCGCTGCGATGCGAAGTCTGGTCCGCGTCGGTCAGATCGAGCTTGACGGCGCTTGGGTACGGCTTCCGGGACATCAGGTCCGTCTCGCGGCCAGGGAAGAGACCCTCTGGCGCGAGATCGAGCCACGGCTAGCTGGGCCGGTGAAATTCCATCCCCCAAGAGTGCGCGACATCGCAAGCGAGCTTGCCCGGCCGGAAGCGGAAATCCGCAAGGTCCTGAAGCTCTCCGGACGCATCAGCACGGTTCATGAGGTTGCGCATGATCACTTCTTCCTTCACTCGGCGCTGGGCGAGATCGTCGAGATCGTCTGCGATCTGGCGGCCGAGCATGAAGGACGGTTCAGTGTCGCACAGTTTCGCGACAGGGCGGGCAGCGGGCGCAAGGTCGCTGTCCACATCCTCGAATTCCTCGATCGGCACGGCGTCACCTTGCGACGCGGTGACCTGCGTCGCGTCAACAAGCATCGGCTGGACCTGTTTCGCCGCCAGGACGACAGTGGGCCGCCAATCGCGAAAGCTTCTGGAGGAGCATCGTCCCCGGTGGGGCGTCCGGACTTCAAATCCGGGAGGGGCCGCGAGCCGGTCCTTGGTGGGTTCGACTCCCACTCTCTTCCGCCGTCCTCTTAAGGCAGGTCGCGTGAAAAAGGATTCACGCGACCTGCCTTAGGTTCTTGATTTTAAGCATGTCTTCGTCCCGAAACCGGGCCCACTTTCGGGAGACATGCTTTTAGAATTGGCTGTCGGATCTTTCCGAGGAGATGACGCGATGCCAGCATCTTTTCTGCTTGAACTGAGGACTGCGGCCGAGTCCGCCAAAGCTGTGGAGACGAGTTTCCGGCACGAGGCAGCAAGGCAGATCGCAGTTCTGGAACAGGACCGCGCCTTTGCTTTCCGGCGGCTCAATTTCATGCAGATGATCGCCGATGCGATAGCCCCGGCCGAAAGTGAGGATATCGCCGTTGCGAGCGCCTTCGCCGCTTTGCGCACGAGCCTCGGCTGGAATGCAGACAGCGAGGCGCGCTCGCAGGTGATCTCGCATTTTGCGCCGGTTGCGCTGGCAATGTTCCGGGACACGAACGGGAACCAATCCGCCAATATCCGTGCCGCGCTTGCGGATTTCGAGCAATGGTACTCTGAAACCCGGGGCTCCGTGTTCTGGACACTGCTCGAACAGCAGATGCCGGACACGCCTGTCGTCGATTTTTGATGCGCACGCCGAGCGCCGTCCCCAGTCTGAGCGCCACGCCCGTAATGCGAGCCATTCTACGCGCGCATTTTGGGCAGGAAGTCGTCTGAAGCCAAGGAACGCGCTTGGCTAGAGCAGTTCACCGTTTCATGGAAACGCCGAACTGCTCTAACAATTTGTTTCTGCGCAATTCCGGACGGAAAACCGTTTCACACTTTTTCCTGGAATTGCTTTTAGCCCACGCAACAGGTGGTCAGGCGGTCTTCATCGCATTGCAGATTTCTTCGACCAGCATTGCGGCTGAAACCGAGCCGGGGTCCGGATGACCCAGCGAACGCTCGCCGAGACGTGCGGCGCGGCCGACGGTGGCGATCATGTCGCGCGTCGCTTCCGCTCCCTGGCGGGCAGCGGCGGCTATGGCGGCGGCGTTCTGGCCATTGACTGCCGCATCCGCAGCCGGCGCCCAGGCGTCGAGCATGGTTTTCTGGCCGGGTTCGGCCTTGCCGCGCTGGACGATGCCATCACGCATCGCCGCAATGACGGTCCGCAGCTCGCCGCTCGGCATAGATCCGCGCGGGCCCGCGGCCTTGCCGGCGCGCAGAAGGGCGGTCGCGTAGAGCGGTCCGGAGGAGGCGCCGACTGCGTTGAGAAAGCCTTTGGCGGCGGCGTTGAAGACATCCTGCAACGTGCCCTCGGCGGCCTGGGCCGCGTCGGCAGCGGCCTTCATGCCTTGTTCCATGGCGATGCCGTGATCGGCGTCCCCGATCACCCCGTCAAGCGCGCAGAGCCTGTCGCGCTCGGTCGTCATCCGCTCGGAGAAGGCGCCGAAAAGGGCCTTCAAATCCTTGGTCGTAAACTCCATCTCGTTCAGCTCCGGAACATGGCGCAGTCGCAGGGATGGTCGATCATGCGCTGCAATTCGTCATCGAGATGCATGATGGTGATCGAGGCTCCGGCCATGTCGAGCGACGTGCAATAGGGCCCGACCAGCGTCTTGTGGACGGTGAGCCCGGCAGCCTGCAGCCGTTCGGCGATCCGGGCGTTCAGGATGTAGAGCTCCATCAGCGGCGTTGCGCCGAGCGAATTGACCAGCACCGCGACGCGATCGCCGGCCGGCGCCTTCATTTCCGCAAGGATCGCATCCATGATTTCGTCGGCGACATCGTCGGCCGAATGCAATGGGCCGCGTCGCACGCCGGGCTCGCCATGGATGCCCATGCCGATCTCCATCTCGCCAACGGGGAGATCGAAGCTTGGCCGCCGCGTCTGCGGCAGGGAGCAGGACGAGAGCGCCACGCCCATGGTGAAGGTGCGGTCGTTGGCGTGACGGGCGATCCGCTCCACCTCGTCCAGCGGCATCATCATGTCGGCGGCCGCACCCGCGGCCTTGAAGATGAACACGTTGCCGGCCACGCCGCGGCGCTTTTGCCGTTGGTCGCGTGGCGCCGACGCGATGTCGTCGGTGGTCAGCACCGTCCGTGCCTCGATGCCTTCCATCTCCAGAAGCTCGGCGGCCATGTCGAAGTTCATCACGTCGCCGGCATAGTTGCCGTACATGAACAGGACGCCGGCGCCGCCGCTCGCGGCCATCGCCGCGTCGACCGCCGGCTGCGGAGGCGGCGAGGCGAAGACGTTGCCGATCGCGGCGGCATCCGCCAATCCCTTGCCGACATAGCCAAGGAAGGTCGGCTCATGGCCTGAGCCGCCGCCGATGACCAGCGCCACCTTGCCGGTGCGCGGACCGTGTCTGGCGACAACCGCACGCGGCGCATTGTCGGGGCGCCAAAGATGCTCAGGATGCGCAGCCATGATGCCGACCAGCATCTCGTCGACCGCTGCATTGCCGTCGTTGATCAGCTTCTGCGTCAGGCTCATTGGCGTCTCCCTGTACAATTTCGGCCGCGAGACTAAAGCGTTTCCCGGCCGCTTGGAACGTTGTGTTTTCTTGGCGAGCCAAACAGCCGGAAATTCGCTAAGCGGTAGCAGTGCCGCTGGAGAAATCGCCGGGCCAGCGCCCGAGGGTTCAGCGAGCGTTGTACTTGGCGTCGACTTGATCTATGGCGGCGACGTTGCCGGCCGACCGCCCCTGCGGATCGAACGTCTCCTTGAGAAAGGCATCGGCGATCGACTTCGCCAGCTCGGGCCCGATCACGCGCGCGCCCATGGTGATGATCTGCGCATTGTTCGACAGCGCGGCGCGCTCGGCGGAGTAGGTGTCGTGGGTGAGCGCCGCGCGGATGCCCGGCACCTTGTTGGCCGAGATGCAGACGCCGATCCCCGTGCCGCATATCAGAATGGCACGGTCGTATTTGCCGGCCAGCACGTCGCTCGCGACCCGGTCGGACAAATTGGCGTAGAACGGGTCGGGGCCGGTTTCGGTGCGCGACACTTCCGAAACCTCGTGCTTGTCCTTCAGATAGTCGGCAAGAACCCTGGCCAGGCCTTCGCCGGCGCTGTCTCCCGCAACCGCGAGCTTCATGATCGTCTCCCTCATAGTTTGGCGAGGCATCTGGACAGGATGTCGAGGTAGCCCTCGACAGCCCATGCAGCGCGTCCGATGAACAACCCGTCGATATGCGGGCATGCGATGAGTTCAGCGCAATTGTCCTGGTTGACCGAACCGCCATAGAGGCAAGGAACGCGGCGCCCGAGCACGTCCTCAGCGGTAGCGATGATCTCTGCCTGGCGGGCATCGGCATAGTCCGAGGTCGCCGGAATGCCATTGATGCCGATTGCCCATACCGGCTCGTAGGCGAGCAGGATCGGCGCACGCTTCTGCGCGGCGCTGAGCTTGGAGAGCGCGCCGCGTACCTGCCTGTCGAGAACTTCGCGGGCCAAGCCGGCCTCGCGTTGGGCAAAAGTCTCGCCGATGCAGATCAAGGGGGTCAGGCCGTGGCGCAAGGCGGCCTCCGTCTTGAGGCCAACGGTTTCGTCGGTTTCGCCGAAATGCTCGCGGCGTTCGGAATGGCCGAGCTCGACGATGTCGAGACTGCAATCCTTCAGCATCACCGGGGAGATCTCGCCGGTCCATGCGCCCTCGTCGGCCCAATGCATGTTCTGGGCTCCGACCTTGATGGAGGTATCCCTCAGCATCGCCTTGACCTCTCGCGCCGCCGTGAAGGGCGGGATGACGAAACGCTGGACCCGCGGGTCGCCTTCCGGGTCGGCAAGCAGTCCGCTGGCGAAGGCACGCGCCTGTGCCAGTGTCTTGTTCATTTTCCAGCTTGTGCCGATCCAGACTTGAGGCATCATTGATCAGTCCCTTGGCGACAGCGGGCCGAAAACGGGTGAGTGCGGCATGGCGCTATCAACCGCCGAGACCGTCACGGATGGCCGAGAAATAGCGATCGGTCCCGACCTGTCCGCCCTTCAGCGCCACCTCCAGCCCGTCGACCGCAGCGATGCTCGAATGGGCGACGCACAGCGGCGAGCCGGGCGATGCCGGCAGCGGCATTCTCACCGTCAGCGCGTCGACGCCCATCTGGCCAAGCGCATGGCTGGACGTGTCGCCGCCGGCGATGATCACCCGCTTCAATTGCTGGCCCACGGTCAATGCGCGAAGCAGTTCGCCAAGGCCGCGGCCAAGCTTGTGGCGGGCGCCTTCCTGGCGGTCGATCTCCGCTCCGCGGTCGGCTGTAGGACCGAGAGCCGTATAGAGGATCACACTGCGTCCGGCTTCCAGGCTGGCGCATCCGGCCGCCACGGCGCGCGCGATCGCACTTCCGGAGCGTTCGGAGACCAGCTCGACGGGGTCGACCTCGATGCCGTCGAAACCGTCGCTCATCGCATGCCGGATCTGCCGTTCCGTCGTCGGCGAGCAACTGCCCGACACCACCGCGATGCGGTCGGCGGCGCCGGGCGGCTGGAACCTCGCGCTTGCCCCTGCATTGCCCTGCCATTCGGCGAGCAACGCATATTCGATGCCGGAGGAGCCGGCGACGAAATATCCGCCCGACTTGCGGGTGCGCCAGATTTCCTTGCCGGCGAGCGCCTGCGTTTCACGGCTGTCTACGTCGACGAGCACGATGCCGCTTTCCCTGAGACGGCGGTCCAGGGCGTCCGATCGGGATGGCGATTGCAGCGTCGCCAGATCGAGCAGGCCCGAGGCGAGGTTCGTCTGGCGCGACAAATGCACCAGGAGGTCGGACTCATCCATCGGCGTCGCCGGATGACGGCTCATCACCGGGTGGCGGTCGATGCGGTAGTATCTGTCGCGATAGGCCGCGAAGAGGTGGCCGAAGGCGGTGTAGCGCTTGAGCTGCGGCGCGCCGATCACCAGCGGCACGCAGGCTTGCGCGAACACCGCGCGGCCGATCTCGATCGCGCGGCCGATGCTGCCGATCGTCGGGCTGGAATCGAAGGTCGAGCAGACCTTGTAGTGGCAGATCTCGGCTTGAAGCGTCTTCAGCCAGGTGAAGGCGTCCTTCAGATGCGTGTCCATCCATTGCG
Source organism: Mesorhizobium shonense (assembly GCF_040545255.1). Lineage (NCBI taxonomy): Bacteria > Pseudomonadati > Pseudomonadota > Alphaproteobacteria > Hyphomicrobiales > Phyllobacteriaceae > Mesorhizobium > Mesorhizobium shonense. The sequence continues at coordinate 482,627 of NZ_JBEPLM010000005.1, read as the reverse complement.
GGGACTCGCTGCGGCTGGTGCCGGCAAGGCCAACGGCGCGGCAATGCGTGAAGCGCGTCATCAGTCCGGCATCGGGCTTGCGCATGAACAGCACGGTCGGCACGCCGCCGAGTTCCAGCGCCTCCATGACGTCGGTCGAGCCGGTGAGGTCGTCGCCGTAATAGCTGAGAAGCAGGTTTTGCATGCTCAGGCCGCCTTGCCGTCGGCGAACTTTTCGATCGAGCGCGCTAGCTCGGGGTGACCGCGAGCGTAGTCCGTCAGCGCAATACCCTCGACCGCCGCCTGCCAGGCCTGCTGCACGGCGCGCACGCCGGCTCCCGGCCCGTCCGGATGGCTGACGATGCCGCCGCCGCAGAGATAGAGGAGATCGACCGTTCGGCCGGTGCGTTCATAGGTCTCCGGCGCCTGTCCGCCCCACTGGCCGGAGCCAGCCACCGGCAGGGCGCAATCATCAGGCGAGAAGAGCGGCGTCGTCACCGCCTCGAAGGAGCGGATGAAGGAGTCGTCCGGCTCCCAGTATTTGGAGGCGATGCCGTTGATCTGGAACTGGTCGACGCCGAGCAGCCGCCAGAACTGCTGCCAGACCTTGAAGTCCATGCCGAGGCCGGGATGGCGGGTGAGGATGTCCCAGCCGTTGCGGTGCGCATGCAGCACCAGGCCGGAGCGCTTGCGCAGGAAGGCCATGCCGCCGAAGCCGACGGAGTTGATGTTGATGACCGCGCAATTGCCGCCGGCTTCAAGCACCAGATCGTGGTTGCGCATCATCTCGTCGGGATCGGCGTGCGAGATGCCGAAAGCGTACATCACTTTCCTGCCGGTCTTCTGCTCATGGTCGTGAATCAGCGGCATGATCGCCTTCACCCGCTCCGACAGCGGCGAATAGGCCGGGCTCATCAGCTTCTCGTCATCCTTGATGAAATCGACGCCGGCCTCGATCAGCTCGCCCACCATCTCGGCCGTCTCATGCGGCCTCAAACCCAGCGCCGGCTTGACGATAGTGCCGATGATCGGGCGGCCCTCGACGCCGGTGAGCCTGCGGCTGCCGGCGACACCGAATTGCGGGCCGGGATGAGCGCCTCGGAACTCTTCCGGCAGCTTCATGTCGACGACGCGGATGCCGGTGAGCCCCCTGATCGAATAGGTGCCGCCGATCGCAATCGTCATCAGCGCCGCGAGATCGGTACCGATCGCGTCGAAAGGAAAGGCGATGTCGACATCGGCGCGCTTGAAGGGACCGCCGCCGGCCTCGGGTATCGACGGTTGCGCCGCGTCCGGCAAATGCCGGATCGCCAGCACGCGCGCCGCCACCCGTGCCTTCAACTCCTCGGTCTCGCCGGGCAACGCGACGAAGGTGCCCGTCGACTGGTCGCTGGCGATCTTGGCCGCCAGCGCCTCGATGCTCCCCGCGGTCTCGATGCGATAGGTGAGGGTGATCATGGCCGGTCATACTCAGTCGAAAAGGCAGGAAAAGAATTCCCTGTGCTCGAAATCTGGTATAATGAGCACATAAGCATTGCAAGCAATATCCTGCCTGGCGGAGCGCCATGCGAAAGGTGACGGCCATTCCGGAAATTGCAGTCGCGGTGTTAGATTGGGTCTGGGTCAAGGAGTGATTCGCGGCGATGAACCGTTCGGAACCGATCGTCCGGCGCAAGCTTTCCGATGAAGTCTTTGCCAGGCTGAAGCGCCTCATCACCAGCGGCGAGTTGCAGCCGGGTGACGACATGCCGTCCGAGCGCGAGCTGATGGAGCGCTTCGAAGTCGGCCGGCCGGCGATTCGCGAGGCGATGCAGGCGCTGAGCAATATGGGTCTTGTCGCCATCTCGCATGGTGAGCGCGCCAAGGTGCTGCAGCTCACCGCCAAGTCGATCATCAAGCAGGTCGACGGCGCGGCCAAGATCATCCTGTCGTCGTCGAAGGATACGCTGGAGCATTTGAAGAGCGCGCGCATCTTCTTCGAGCGCGGCATGGTCAAGGAAGCGGCCGAGAAGGCGACGCCCGAGGATGTGCAGCGGTTGAGAGCGACCGTCGCCGAGCAGCGCGCCGCGCGCGGCGATGCCGAGGCCTTCATCTCCGCCGACATGCGCTTCCACACCCAGATCGCGGCGATCTCGGGCAATCCGATCTATGTCGCCGTCAGCGAGGCGATGCTCGGCTGGCTGAAGGAATATCACACCGAGATGCTGATCTGGACCGGCAAGGAAAAGTTCACACTGACCGAGCACGAAGAGATCATCGGCTGTATCGAGAAGAAGGACGCCGAAGGCGCCGAGAAGGCGATGATCAAGCACCTCGAACGCTCGCGCGCCCTCTATGTGATGAGCTCTGAGAAATAACTTCGTTCAGCCGATCCTTGCTATGGCGTAAGCCGGCATGGTGAAGCGCCCTGAAGCCGCGCCGATTGCAAGCGTGCGTTCACCCACTTCGTCCCAGATCGTAACCGGACCTGCCGCTCCGCCAACCAGCGCCGAGATGTCGACGGGCACCTCGTCCGACGCGATGTTTGCCAGCCAGGCCGTCACGGCGCCAGCCGGCGAGCGGCCCGCCAGCGCAGCCACGCGATCGCCGCTGACGCGCACAGCGATATGCGTATGGCCGGCCAGCGCGGCGAGGCCTTGCACAGCATGGAAGATCGGCCGCGGCTTTCCTTCTTCGGCGGGTTCGCCGGCGGCCGCGAGCAGGCCGAACGACCCTGTGAAGCCGGAAAGCGTGAGCATCTCCAGCCCGGCCGGCGCCACGCGCGCGGCATAGCCGATCGTCCAGGCGGCAGCGAACAAGCCGGCATGGCGCGGATCGCGATTGGCCATGGCGATGCGCTGGCCGTGTGGATTGTCCTTGGTCGCGCCGCCATAGGGGTTCTGCCGCATCGCGATGGTCGAGGGTCCGATGCGATAAGGCTTCGCTCCGTAGATCGCCCGTGTCGACTGGGTGATGAAAGGCAGCGCCTCCAGCGATTGCATGACACTGAGATCGTCCGCCGCGTGCACGATCGGGCAGGTGCAATGGGTGATGAAATCGAGCGCGTCGGCGGGAATGCGCTTGCGGTTGAGCTCGGTGAAATAGCTGAACATGCCGCCACCGAGCTGGATGCCGGGGAAGGCGCGGCGGGCGGCGGCGTAGACGTCCTCGAGCGGTGGGCATGCCGGCCAGACGCTGCCGGGCGGCGTAGACTGCCGGTCGACCGAAGGCGAGACCGCGACGGCATCGAGGCGCAGACCCACCCTGCGCACCATCTCGGCAACGCCGGAGAGTTCAACGTCGAGATCGCCGGCGCAGGCGACGACGCATTCGAGGGTTGTCTTGGCGGGGAAAGCGGCGGCGAGCCTGGCATGGGCGCGCAAGGCGTCCAGGCCGTGGCCGCATGTCGGATCATAGTGGAGGAGAAGCTGCTGCGGGCCAAGGTTCGACAGCTGCGGAAGCTTGGCAAGCGCCGCCTCGACATCTTCGGGATAAATGACCACGCCAACATCGGGGAGGTTCGCTCCGGCCTCGCCAAGTTCGACGTGAACAGGTTCGGCGCCAGTTGTCGCGGCAGTCACCTTGGGGTCGCCGGTGATGCGCAGCGTGATCGTCTGACGATTGGTTTGTCCGGCCGGCAGCACGTAGGGCCACGGCAAAGCGAGCGGCCGCACATAGGTCTTGTAGGAGGCATCCGACCAGTTGCGCTGGTCCTCCATCTCGAAAATATCGCCTTCCATCCGGCATTCGGCGCCGACGCCCGGCCGGACCTGGTGAGTGATGGCGCGCATGTTCTTGAACGGCTGCCAGGGGTCGATCAGCAAGGGCAGCTTCGTGTCCGCCACGCTGCCGTCCGTATGCTCGATCTTGACCGGGCTGCCGGCGAGACCGGCGATCGGATGCAGGATGCAGAAGCCGCAGCGGTTGGTCTCGAAATCGCTTTCCGGCAGCGCGCTCACATCGAAGCTGAGACTGCCGTCGGCGCGGCCCTCGATCGTGGCGCGGAAGCCGAGCCGGCTCCCGCCCGGCCCCTCGCAGCTTGCCGAGTAGCGCACCGAGAAACGGTCGTCACCCTGTTCGATGACCAGATCCGCCAGCACCGGCTCATAAGTGCCCCAGTCGCGGTCGCGCACGATATAGGCGACGGCGCGCAGCACCTCGACGCCGCCATGGCGGACGGTGCGCAGATTGCCGTTGACGAAATCGGCGCTGAGCGGGCCGGCTACGAGCCGGACCGGTTCGGCGTCGACCGCGCGCGTGCCGTGGAGGAGGAGGGGATCCGTGGTCATTTGAGCAGGTCGTCGATCCGCACTGGTTGCCGGTTGGCGGCACCGGCATAGGCGGCCTCAACCAGGGCGAACGTCTTGAGATTGTCCGCGCCGGATGTCGCCGGCTCCTTGTCGGCGTTGAGGCACTCGACCCAGTGTTTCTGGATCGCGACGACGCTTTCCTGGATATTGTGCCATGGCCGCGACGCCCAGGAAAGCAGCGGCGGTGACACGTCGCTGACCGTGGTGCCGCTCTTGCCGGTGACCGTCAGTCGGTAGCCCTGTGCCAGCCGGATCGTGCCATCGCTGCCGTCAAGCTCGATCAGCGTTTCGGGGAACGGTTCGGTCGCAAGCTTGGTCGCATAGCTGCAATCGACCACGGAGATGGCGCCGCCTTCGTGATCCATCAGCATCGTCGCCACGTCCTCGCCGGCGATGTCCGGATTGACGCGCGCGGTGCGCGCGGTGAGGTTCGACACGTCGCCGAGCAGGAACCGGGCGATGTCGAGGATGTGGATGCCGAGATCCTCGATGATGAAGCGTTTGCCGGTCGCGAGATAAGGCTGCCCCGAAAACACGTCATAGGCCGAGCGGAAGGAGATGCGCCCGAAGAACGGCCTGCCGATCTCGCCGCTGTCGACCACGGCGCGCACAGCCTGGATCGGCGACTGCCAGCGGAAGTTTTCATGCACCATCAGCGACACGCCGGCGTCGGCGCAGGCCTTCACCATGGCCTTGGCGTCGGCAAGCGTCGGCGCGAACGGCTTCTGGCAGATCACGGGTACGCAGTTGGCGGCAGCCATCTCGACCAACGGCCGATGACTGCCGACGGTGGTTGCGATGTCGACGAAGTCGAGCGTCTCGCCGGCAAACATTTCGGCCGCATCACTGTAGCGCCGCTCGATGCCGAACTGGTCGCCGACGATCCGCAATCGCTCGGGATCGCGGTCGCAGATCGCCACGATCGAGGCGCCGTCTATGTCGCGCCAAGCATGCATCTGATTGACGGCGAAGAAGCCGCAGCCGATCAGCGCTCCGCGCAATGCCGCCATGGTCAGCCCGCCTTCGCCATCTGCATCAGCGTCACGCGGCTCTGCAGCCGGCGCTGCGCCTGGTCGACGACGACGGCGACGATGATGACGAGACCCTTGATGACCATCTGCCAGAACGAGCTGACGCCCATCATCACCAGCCCGTCGGAGAGGATGCCGATGACGAAGGCGCCGACGATGGTGCCGCCGATCGTGCCGCGGCCGCCCGACATCGAGGTGCCGCCGAGCACGGCAGCCGCGATGGCGTTGAGCTCGAAGCTCTCACCCGTCGCCGGATGCGAAGCCATCAGCTCGGACGAGATGATGAGACCGACGATCGCCGCGCAGAAGCCGGAGAACATGTAGACGAACATCTTCACCATGTTGACCCGCACGCCCGAGATGCGCGCGGCACGCTCGTTGCCTCCGACGGCGAAGATGTGGCGGCCGAGCGGCGTGTAGCGGGCGAGGTAGGCGGCTCCAAGCGCCACCACGAGCAGTATCCAGATCGAGACCGGCAGGCCGAGCAGCTTGCCGGCGCCGAGATAGCCGAATCCGGTGGTGCCGAGCTCCGGCTTGCCGACGAGGTTGGGGAAGGTGCGGCCGTCCGACGACAAAAGCGCCAGGCCGCGGGCGACATAGAGCGTGCCGAGCGTGGCTATGAAGGGCGCGACGTTCAGCCTGGTGATCAGCAAGCCGTTGACGGCGCCGATCAGTATGCCGACCGAAAGCGTAATGAGAGCTATCTCGACGACGTTGAAATAGACGGTGTAGCCGATCTGCAGGTCGATGCCGTTGAGCACGAGATAGCCAGCGACCATACCGCACAAGCCGACGATCGAGCCGACCGACAGATCGATGCCGCCGGTGATGATGACGAAGGTCATGCCCATGGCGAGGAAAGCGTTGAGCGCCACGTGCTTGGCCATCAGGATCAGATTGGCGGCCGACAGAAAATTTGGCGCCGCGATCGAGAAGAACACCAGGACGGCGATCAGGGCGATGAAGGTCCTGAGCTTCATCAGCGTCAAGAGTACGGAGCCGCTGGATGCGGATGGCGCCGCAGCCTTGGCTGGAATGTCGGTCATCAGCGTTGCTCTCCATGCACAGGCCCGTGGCCAAGCGCCGATGCGGCGACGATCGCCGCTTCCGTCGCCTCGGCGCGATCGAACATGCCTGTCAGTTTTCCGTTGCTCATCACCGCGATCCGGTCGGACAGCGCCATCACCTCGTCGAGGTCGGAGGTGGCGAAGAGAATGCCCAGCCCGTCGCGTGAAAGCTTGCGCATGGTGCGGAAGACATCGGCCTTGGCGCCGACATCGATGCCGCGGCTGGGCTCGTCCATCAACAGCACCTTTGGGTCGGTGAGCAGCGCCTTGCCGATCACCACCTTCTGCTGGTTGCCGCCCGACAGCGACGAGACTTCCTGCATCGGATCGGCGACCTTGATCGCCAGCTCGCGCACCATCTGCGTGACGGCCTGGCGCTCGGCGCCGCCGCGTATGTGGAACAGGCTGACGAAACGCGACAGGCTCGCAAGCGTCAGGTTGCTGGCGACCGACAGGATCGACACCAGTCCCTCGCGTTGCCTGTCTTCCGGGATCAGCGCCAGGCCGCGCTGGATACGCCGCGCCGTGTCGCGCTCCTTTACCGGCCTCCCGTCGATGAATATCCTGCCGCTCGCCTGGCCGTGACGGCCCATGATGCAGTCGAACAGCTCGCTGCGGCCGGCGCCCATCAATCCGTAGATGCCGAGGATCTCGCCGGCGCGCAGCGACAGCGAGACATGATCGACCGCTAGTCCGCCGGTGACGCGCGGCAGGCAGATTTCCTCGGCGCGGAATACTTCTTCGCCGGGCTGATGGCCGTCGGCCTTGGCGAAATCCTTGGCGTCCGAGCCGATCATCTGTCGCACGATCCACTGCGTGTCGACTTGTCTCATCGCCTCCTGGCCAGTGATGCGGCCGTCGCGCAGCACGGTGATGTAGTCGCCGATACGGATCAGCTCTTCCAACCGGTGCGAGATGTAGACGATCGCCACGCCGCGCGCCTTGAGATCGGCGATCACCTTGAACAGGATCTCGACCTCGGCCGCGCTCAGCGCCGAGGTCGGCTCGTCCATGATCAGAATGCGCGCGTCGAGCGAGACCGCCTTGGCGATCTCGACCAATTGCTGCTGGCCGATGCGCAGGTCCTCGACCAGCATGTCGGGCCGGATGCCGGCTTCGAGCTGTTCGAGGAATTCGGCGGCGCACCGCTCCTGCGCCTTGTGGTCGATCTTGCGGAAGGCGTTGGTCAGCTCGCGGGTGGCGAAGATGTTCTCGGCGACCGAGAGGTTGCCGAATAGGTTGAGCTCCTGGAACACCATGCCGATGCCGCGGCTGACGGCGTCTCCGGAGGACGAGAAGGAGACCTCGTTGCCGTCGAGCAGGATGCGGCCGGCGGTCGGCCGTTCGACGCCGGCGATGATCTTCATAAGCGTCGATTTGCCGGCGCCATTCTCGCCGACCAGCACGTTGACCGCGCCCTTGCGCACCTCGAAATTGGCATGCTTGACCGCCACGGTGCCGGCATAGACCTTGGAGATGTCCTCGAGCTTGAGGATGACGTCGTGACCGAGCGAGGGGCTCATGGCTTCGGCCCGATCTCGGCCTCCGCCGGCGTCACCAGCGGCAGGTCCTGGCCGCCTTCGATCGTACAGGCGCCGAGCACCTTTGCGGTGCGGCCCTCGAGCCCATCGCGCGGCAGCTTGGACAGCACCGTCTTGCCGGCATGGGCGTTGAAGGCCTTGCCGAACTGGGCGAAGTCGATCTGGTTGGTGAAGTCGTTGAACTGCACGAAGTCCAGACTGTCGCGCAGCGCGGTACCGCGCATGGCCGGCCCGATCTGCACCCGCGCGTCCGCCTTGCCGTCGCCGTCGACGTCGACATCGATGGTTGCCGCGCGCGATTGCGTGTTGGCGGCGACGATCTTGCCCTCGACGCGCACCGCGAAGGTCCATGGCGAATTCGCCTGCTTCTTCGGATTGCCGTATTTTGCGCCGGCAGCGGCGGGATCGGTCTTCGCCAGCGCATGGACCTCGGCGAACGGCCCGGCCTTCTGCTGCAGATAGGGGATGACCTTCGAGGCCCAGATCTCCTCGACCATCTTGTCGGGATTGAAGGCGGAGCTGTTGCCGCTATCGGCACCCTGCGCCGAGGGCGTCGGCAGGATCTTGCAGGCGCTGAGGCCGACGGCGGCAGTGAGCGCAAGGATCAGCCAACTCTTCTTGAGCGGACAAGCCGGCTTGGTCATGGCAATCAAGGATACCCGAAAGTGAAATGGAGGCGAGGGACGAACAAGCGTTCGCCCCTCGCAGCTTCTATCGCGCCAGCTCAGTTCTTGAGCGCGAAGGTCTCCAGCTTGGGAGCATTGTCGCCATTGATGAGCACGCAGTCCATGAGCTGCTTTTCCTTCTCGGGCGACTTCTTGTTCTTGATGAAGTCGCTGGCCTGCTCGACGGCCATCTGCGCCTGGGCATAGGCCGGCTGCAGCACCGTCGCCTTGATGCCGCCGGAGGTGATGGAGTCGCGCACGTCGTTCGAGCCGTCGAAGCCGACGACGATGACATCCTTGCGGCCGGCGGCGGCAAGCGCCGCATAGGCGCCCATCGCCATCGTGTCGTTGCCGGAGATCACGCCCTTGATGTCGGGGTTGGCCTGCAGGATCGATTCCATCTTGGAATAGGCCTCGGTCTGGCTCCAATTGGCCGACTGCTGCGCGACCATCTTCAGGTCCGGATAGTCGTCGATCACGTCGTGATAGCCCTTGGAGCGGATGCCGGCGTTGGTGTCGGACTCCTTGCCGACCAGCTCGACGAAATTGCCCTTTTCGCCCATCAGCTTGACGAATTCCTGCGCGCCGAGCTGGGCGCCCTGGTAGTTGTTGGAGACGATCTGCGCCACGGCGACGCCGGTGGCGTTGATCTCGCGGTCGATCAGGAAGGCGGGAACGCCGGCGTCCTTGGCCTTCTGCACGGCGGCGACGGTGGCGTCGGCGCCGGCATTGTCGAGGATGATCGCCTTGGCGCCGCGGCCGATCGCGGTGTCGATCAGCTCCGACTGCTTGTTGGCGTCATCGTCATGCACCAGCACCAGCGTGTCGTAGCCGAGCTCCTTGGCCTTGGCTTCGGCGCCCACCGCTTCCGCCTTGAAGAACGGATTGTCGTGCGAAGGCGTGATGATGGCGATCAGGTCCGCCGCATAGGCAGGCATAGCGGTGCCCAGTGCGAGCACGCCGGCGAAAGCCGCAAGCGTCATTCTGCGAGTGAGTTTCATGAAGTCCTCCCGTTGAAAACCGTGCCTCGATCGAGGCAATCGTCTGTGTTTGAATTCGTCAGGCGGTGCCGGCCGCGCCGCTCGGATCTTGAAAGCCTTCGCCGGCTTTCATCCGAACCGACCCTCGCTGCCGCTCCCCGCCGTTCCTCCACTCGTCCACTTCGGATTTTCCCAGCAATCCGAGCCGGGCCAGCTAAAGCCAACTGGTATGATGAGTCAATCACTAATTCAGGTGATTTGTACCTGATAGTAGCTATCTCAGGTGATGCGCTGGATGCTGGCAGCGATCTCCTCCGGTTCGAAGACCCGCTTCCAGTCGTCGCGCATCAGCACCGGCTTGCCGAACTCGATCGCCTTGTTGCAGGCGTCCGAGAACACGCCCTTGGTTTCGCCGAAGATGACGGCGCCGAGCACGTTCATGTGGCCGAGCAGGAAATCGAGCGCCGCCTGCCGGTCGACGCCGCGCGCCACGACCTCGTCGAGCGCCTCCTTCATGACGACGAGCAGGGAAGCGCAGACCGTCTCGGAGAGGCCAGGCTCGAGCAACGCCATCTGCTCGACGGTGACGCGGTGCGAGCGCATCACCGGCGCCCAGATGATCTGGGCGATCTTCTCCCCCTTGGCGTAGTCCTCTTCCGGCCCCTGCATCAGGGCGCTGACGAAATGCTGCTTGGCCTTGACGCCGCCGAAGAAGTCCTTCTTGGCCGCCATATCGATCTCGTCGTTGAAGATCGGCGGATGACAGGGATGGGTGACGAAATAGGTCAGGTCCGGACGTTTCGGCAGATGGCCGGCAAAGGGCGCCGCGGCGTCGAGCACGATCACCATCGTCCCCGGCGCCAGCTTGCTTTCGACGCCGGCCGCGACCTTGCCGATATGCGTGTCGGGAACCGCGAGGATCACGACTTCGGCGCCCGCGAGCGCCTCGTCGACGCTCATTGTATCGATGCCGAGTCCGGTCTTCAGGCGCTCCTTGCCCGCCTCGCTGATCTCGACATGGCGTATCGTATAGGGCGACCCGCGAAAATTGGTCGACAAACGGTAGCCCATTTTGCCGCCCGCACCGAACAGCGCAATCGTTGTCATTTGGCCTTGCTCCCTGAATTTCGGACGACGGTCTCGCCAATCGTCATCTCATATACTGGTATGATCACTCTACCACGATTTGGCAAGAGGAAATCATCGCGTCGTGTCTCTCAGCCGGGGTGGATGCCCGGCGCGCTCGCTTCCGCCTTGGCCGCCGGGTCCGCCTCGCCATCGGCAGGATCGACGGAGGCGCGCCGCGCCAGAGCCTGGCGCCCCGCCAGCGCCAGCACGAAGATGACGACGACGCCCTGCACGATGTCCTGCGCGCCCGGAGGCAGGCCGATGATCTGCATGGTGGTGACGATGAGGATGAGCAGGATGCTGGCGAAGAACGTGCCCAAAGCCGTCGCCGAGCCACCGAAGATCAGCGTGCCGCCGAGCACCACGGCGGCGATCGACTGCAAGAGATAGGGCTGGCCCATTTCGAGGAAAGCGCCGCCGATATAGGCGCCGAGCAGCAGCCCATCGAGCGATGCCAGCACCGAAGAGATGATGAAGGCCGACGCGATCACCGGGCCATTGCGGATGCCGGCAAGCCGCGCCGCGGCGCGGTTCTGGCCGACCGCCGACAAGAGCTGTCCGAAAACGGTGTAGCGCAGCACGAAGGAAGTAGCCGCCACGCCGACGACGGCGATGACGGCCATGATCGGCACGCCGGAAATGCGCCCGGTCGCCAGTTCCTTCAGCGAAGGGCTGACGGCGAAGCCCGGGATCGCCTTGTTGGACAGAAGCGTCGCCGTCGCCAGCACATAGCCGGTCGCCAATGTCGCGATGATCGCCGGGATGCCGAGCCCGACGACCAGCAGCGAATTGAGCGCCCCGACGCCAAGGCCGAGCAGGATGGCGGCGATCACGCCGATGGCGAGGTTCGCATCCTGGCCCTTGATGGTGAGCAGGGCGACGAAGGCGCTGAGCGTGATCACCGAGGCGACCGAAAGGTCGATGTTGCCGCGTCCGGTCGTCACTACGAACATCTGGCCGATACCGACGACCGTCAGGAAGGAGGCCGACAGAACGACGCCGGACAGGCTGGACAGGCTGAAGCGGTTGGTGACGAATGACAGCACCAGCCATAAAAGCAGCACGCCGATCGCCGACCAGATCCAGCGGTTGCGCTGCGCCCAGATGCCGAATCCCGCGAATGCGTTCATGGCTCGCTCCCACGGTCGGCGGTCAGGCTGCGCAATGTGAGCAGCGCGATCAGGATCAGCCCTTGCGTGGCGGCGTTGTAGTCGCTGCTGACGCTGAGCGTGCCGAGCAGCGCGCCGATCAATGACAGCGTCACCGCGCCGGCGACGGCGCCGACCGGCGAGATGACGCCGCCGAGCAGCGAGCAGCCGCCCATGACCACGGCGGCGACACTAAGCAAAGTGTAGGAATTGCCGGAATTGATGTCGCTCGCCGTGTTGATGGCCGTCAGCGACAGACCGGCGGCGGCGGCGAACAGTCCGGCGATGAGATAGCGCACCAGCGCGTAGCGCGTCGGCGACCATCCCGAGCGGATCATCGCCGCCGGGTTGTTGCCGAAGCCGCGCAGCACGACGCCGAGCGGCAGCCTGTCGATGACGAGCACGATCAGCGCCACGGCGGCGATCAGGATGATCGAGGTCGGCACGACACCGAGCGACCAGTTGAAGAGGGCCGACAGCCAGTCCGGGCTGGCGCCGCCCGGTGTCGGCTGCAGAGCATAGCCTATCCCGACCCAGATGAAGGATGCGCCGAGCGTGACGACGATCGCCGGGATCTTGCGCGCCTGGATCAGGCCGCCAAGCCCGGCATAGGCGGCGACCGCCACCACCAGTGCCAGCGCGCCGAGCCACGGCTGGTCGTAGAGCAGCGTGGCGCTGAGCACGCTGACGAGACCTGCAAAGGCGCCTACGCCGAGATCGATCTCGCTGCCGCCGACGATGAACATCTGCGCCGCGGTCACCAGCACCAGCGACAGCGCCGGCATCAACAGCAGGTCGAGGCCGAAGGTGGAGGCGACCGCTGGATTGATCGCGATCATGATGGCGAGCACGGCGGCGAGCCCGATGAACGGCGCCGCGTTCACCAGCCGGCGAGCGAGACCCGCCATGGCGGTCCGGTTTCGCGCGGTACTCGTCTGCTTGTCAGTCGATTGGGCGAAGGAGGCGCCGACGATCGCCTGCTCGGTGATCGCTTCATCTGCCAGTTCCTTCACGATCCGGCCGCCGGAAAAGACCAGCACGCGGTCGCAGGCGAGCAGTTCCGCATCCTCGGTCGTGTGCCAGACCAGCGCGCGGCCGCTACGCGCGACCTCGATGCAGAGCCGGTAGAAATCCTGCTTGGTGGCGATGTCGACGCCGCGCGTCGGGTCGTCGAGCAGGATGACCGGCGTGTCGGCGACAAGCGCGCGCGCCACCAGCGCCTTCTGCTGGTTGCCGCCGCTGAGTTCGGTGATGTTGGACTGGAAGCGCCGGTCGTCGAGCCGCAGGCGGCTTGCGGCACGCGAAGCGGTATCGCGGCTGGCGCGGTCGGAAACGAAGCCCAGCGCCGGGCGGCGGGCAAGCGCGCCGATGCTGATGTTTGAAAGCACGCTCCACAGCGGGAACACGCCTTCCTTCTGCCGGTCGCCGGCGATGAAGCCGGCATCCGCATGCCTGGCGACGACAGCGTGTTGCTTTCGGCCGGGGTCGAAGATCGCGTGCAGCAATTCCTTCTGGCCGCTGCCTTCGAGACCGGCCAGCCCGACGATCTCGCCGCGCACGATGTCGATGTCGCGGCCGAGCTCGGCCGTCAGCGGCCCGGAGAGCCGCACCAGCACATCCTGGGAGGATGCGGCCGCGACGGCGTGCTGGTGAACTGGATCGGCATCGCCCCCCATCAGTTGCACCAGCTTGCCGATCGAGGCGTTCGTCGTATGGCCCTGCCAAGCGGTGCGCCCGTTGCGCAACACCACGACTTCGGTGGCGATGTCGATGATCTCCTGCAGCTTGTGGCTGATGAAGATGAAGGCGAGACCGGCCTTGGCCCGCTCGCGAATGAAGGCGCGGAGCTGCTTCGAGCGGTCGAGATCGAGCGAGGATGTCGGCTCGTCGAGCACGATCAGCTTGACGCTGGGCGTCGCCGCGGCACGCGCGATCTCCACCATCTGCCGTTCGGCGATGGTGAGGTGGCCGACCTCGGCGTCGGCGTCGATTGTATTGCCGGGAAAGACGGCGTCGAGCGCTGTGCGGGCGCGGGTGCGATAGAGCGCGCGCCAGCCAGGCCGGCTTGCGGAGTCGCTCGGCGTTTCCAGGAAAAAGTTTTCGGCGACGGACAGGTTGGCGCAGAGCGACAGCTCCTGATGCACCATGCGGATACCGCGCCGCTGCGCTTCGCCGGTGTCGTAGCCGGCGAAAGCAACCTCCGCGCCGGCAAAGGAAATCGAGCCGAGCGTCGGCCACATCGCGCCGCACAGAATGCGCATCAGCGTCGATTTCCCGGCACCGTTGCCGCCGACCAGGCCGATCACGTCGCCGGCACGGACGGAAAGATCGATCCCGGCGTTGGCGAGAGTCGGCCCGAAGCTCTTGGTTATTCCGCTGAGCGAAACGACGCTTGGCCGGGCAGGGGCAGCGGGCCCCGTGGCTACGGCGCTGCCCTGTGCGGCAACGGCAAGATGGGACATTCGTCCTCCGCTTCTTCGCAGGCGAAGATCGGGCGCCGCTGTGGGGGCGGCGCCCGATCCGTTAAACGGTCTGCCTTACTTGCTGAGCAGGTTCTGCTTGACCCAGTCCAGCGAATAGCTCGGGCTGATGATCTGGCCGCCCGGCAGTTTGGCGTAGTCCTTCAGGTTGCCGGCATCGACGGTTGCCACCGGCATGATCATCAGCTTGGGCGCCTTGGCGCCCTTGAGCAGCGACAGGCCGAGCCAGAAGGCGGCGCCGCCGATGCCGGGCGTGGTGTTCATCGACACGGTCTGGTAGCCGTTCTTGGTGTTCTCATCGGCCCACCATTTGACGAAATCGGTGCCGCCGCCGCCTTCGATGACGGGCATCTTGTCCTTGTAGTCGCCGCCATACTGGACGAAGGCCTGCGCGATGCCGACATCGTCGCTGCCGCCCTGGCCGAGCACGGCGTCGACATGCGGCAGCGAGGGCAGCACGTTGGCGATCGCCGACTGCGCGACCGATGCGGTCGCCTGGCCGTAGACGGTCGCGACCACCTTGATGTCGGGATATTTGGCCAGCACCGACTGCTGGGCGTTGAACATGTCGTTGTCGGGCGCCGAGCCCTTCACGCCGCGCACCTGGATGACATTGCCCTTGCCGCCGAGCATCTTGAACACGGCTTCCGCCTGAGCGGCCTTGTAGCCCTTGAAGTCGAAATTGAGCTGGTAGTTGCAGGGAGCGGAGGCGACCGAGTCGAAGGAGATGACGATGATGCCGGCCTTGCAGGCCTTTTCGATGATGCCGTTGACCGCGGTCTCCGAGGCGGCGTCGACGGCTAGCACGTCGACCTTCTTCAGGATCAGCTCGGCGATCTGGCTGTTCTGCTGCGCGACCGAGCCGTCGCCGTTCATGACGATGTAGTCGGCGATCTGTCCGGCGGCCTTGGCTTCCTTGGCCGAAGCCTCGAACGCCTCCACCATCTGATGACGCCAGGTATTGCCGTAATAGGCGTTGGCCAGCGCGATGACCGGCGCGTCCGGAGACGCCATTGCCGGCAGACCCGAAACGCTAGCCAGCGCGGCGCCGGCGAGCGCCGCAACGATTGCGAACTTCATTGATATCTCCTCCCAAAAGCGCCGGCCAAGATGGTCGGCTCGTCTGCTGTTCCGCTATGACGCCCCATTCAAAAGACACCATACCAGCTACACGTTATACCAGCATACCAAATAGGCAAGCCGGCACTTCGTTGGATTGAACTTGCGAGCGCGACGCGTGGCCGAGCCTTAAAGCGCGTCGCGTTGAAACGGATTCAGGCGATGCGCTTTAAAGTTTTGTTTTGATGCATGTCGTTGCCCCAGAACCGCTGCACACTTCTGGGCGACAGGCATTAGCCTACGATCAGTTGGAGCCGGCCCTTCGCCAGACGTCCGGCCGCAACATTGGATGCAAGGCCTTCAACTCGGCTTGCATCTCAGCGATCATCCAGGCGCAGATCTCGGAGACGATCGGCCGCACCGGCCTCGAGCGCGGCGCAATCAGGTGATGGGTCCGGCCGGTGTTGATCTGGCGGTCCGATGCAGGGACAAGTGTCCCCTGAAGCAAAGCCCTAGAGACATTGCTGAGCCAGCCGAGCGCGACGCCTTCGCCGTTCATCGCGGCCTGGAGCACAACCGCGTAGTCCGAGAATTCGAGCCACTTTGCCTTGCTGGTCTTGCGGTCGGCGACGTGGCCCCAGGCATCCAGCCACTGCAGCTTGGCATCGGTGAGATGAAGCAAGACATGGCCCTCGCCGTCCGCGTCGTGCTTCAGCCGGCCATGGGCCGACAGATAGGATGGGCTGCACACCGGAACGATGATTTCCGGCGAGAACGCCCAACGGTGATAGCTTAAGTCGTCATCGGCCAGGATTCTGGTGGCCAGGTCGACGTTCTCGACCGGCCCGCGCAGAACGCCCGCGATCAGCTCGAATCTCAGGTCCACGTCCGGAAATCTTGTCGCGAAGACGCTCAGCCTCGGAACAAACCAATGCGTCACCAGCGAGCTTGAAAGGGAGAGCGTGACGACCGGCTTTGCGGCGTTCTTCTCCTTGATCCCGCGGATGACCTCCTCGATCCCGTCAAATCCTTCGCGCACCGCCGAATAGAGCGCGCGGCCGTCCGCGGTCGGGGTCAATCCCGTCGAATTCCGCGTGAAAAGAGCGACGCCAATATCGGCCTCGAGCTGGGCGATGCTGCGGCTTACGGACGGTTGCGTGACGTTGAACTCCCGGGCAGCGGCCGTGAAACTTGCCAGCCGGGCAGCGGCCTCGAAGACCAGAAGTCCGCGCGCGGAAGGAACGAGTTTTGCGAAGCCAGCCATACGTGCAGCGTATAGCCACCAAAAGAATTTTCAATCTTTCTGAGGCTCTCCAAATGACGGACTATAACTTTCATGAATGGTTCGGAGCAGGACGTGACCTTAGCGGCACCGCAGTCCAAGCGTAGGGAGACATCGCTGGATCCGTTGCTTCAACCGTTCCGGCTCAAGGGACTGGTTCTGCGCAACCGCGTCGTCAGCACCAGTCACGCTTCGATGCTGGACGATGGCGGCCTGCCGCTCGAGCGCTACCAGCGCTACCACGAGGAGAAGGCGCGCGGTGGCCTTGCCATGACCATGATGGGCGGCTCGGCGATGACGTCGCCGGATTCCAGCTGGGGCGGCGGTCAACTGGATCTTTCGAGCGATCGCATCGTCCCGCATCTCCGATCGCTGTCACAGCGAATCCACCGCCACGGCGCCGCCGTCATGTGCCAGGTCTCGCATCTTGGCCGGCGCGCCACCGCCTATGCCGGCAACTGGCTCCCGCCGGTGGCGCCGTCGCGCGTACGCGAGACGCGAAACCGGAATTTCCCGAAGGAGATGGATGCCTCGGACATCGGCAGGATCGTCGGCGACTACGCAAGCGCCGCCAGGCGCTGCCGCGATGGCGGTCTCGACGGCGTCGAGACGGTCACCGGCGGACATCTGATCGGTCAGTTCCTCTCTCCAAGAACCAACCGGCGCGCGGACGGCTTCGGCGGCACGCTCGAAAACCGCGCGCGCTTCGGCCTGATGGTCCACGAGGCGATCCGCCGGGCGGTCGGCGACGACTTTGCCATCGGCATCCGGTTCGTGATCGACGAGGCGGTCGAGAATGGGTCGGATTTCGAGGAATGCCTTGCCTTCGCCCAGCTGTTCGAGCGGGAAGGGCATATCGATTTCTTCAACTGCATCTTTGGTCGGATGGACACCGACTTGGCCCTGGCCGAGCAGAACATGCCTGGCATGTTCAGCCGGAGCGCGCCGTTCCTGCCGCTGGTCGGGCAGTTCAAGCGGGAAACCAGGCTGCCCGTCATTCACGCGGCAGCCATTCGCGACGTAGCGACGGCCCGGCATGCGATCCGCGAGAAGCTTGTCGACCTGGTCGGCATGACGCGGGCGCATATCGCCGACCCGCATATCGTCAACAAGGTGATACGGGGAGAAGAGGAGCGCATCCGCCCCTGCGTCGGCGCATCCTACTGCCTCTACAAGAAGGTCCAATGCGTCCACAACCCGGCCAGCGGCCACGAAACGATCGTCAGCCCTATCATCGACCGGGCCGAAACGCCGAGGCGGGTGGTCGTGGTCGGCGGCGGGCCCGGCGGGATGGAAGCGGCGCGGGTTGCCGCCGAGCGCGGGCACGACGTGATCCTGCTCGAAGCTGGAGCGCGGCTTGGCGGCCAGGTGCTGATCGCCGCCTCCGCCTCCGATCGCAAGGATCTCATCGGCATCGTCGACTGGCGCGTCAACGAACTCACCCGCCTCGGTGTGGATGTCCGCCTCAACGCTTACGCGGATGCGGAGATCGTCCTTGCCGACAGGCCCGACACAGTGATCGTCGCCACGGGCGGCATTCCGGACATGGAACGGCTGGACGGCGCTGAACACTGCGACAGCGTCTGGGACATGCTGACCGGAGCCGTGCCGGCGAAGGACGACATTCTCATCTATGACGAGACCGGACGCCAGGCGGCTGTTTCCTGCGCACTTCATTTCGCCCGCCTGGGCCGTGCGGTCACACTCGCCATCGCGGACGACACGCTGGCGGTCGAGACCCCTTATCCAGACAGGGTGAGCTTCCGCAAACGCGCCGCGGAACTCGGCATCCGGGTCGTCAGTGACGTCCGGCTGATCAAAGCCGTGCGCCAAGGCAACGGCATCATCGCCAGATTCCGGCATGAGCTCACCGGTACAGAGATGGAATTGAGCGCGGCTCAAGTCATAGTCGAGCGTGGCACGGTCCCCATCGAGGACGTCTATCAGGAACTGCGTGCCCGCTCTTCCAACAACGGCGTCACCGACATTGCGCTGATGACCGGAGCGAGGGCGAAAGAGGGCAAGAAGCCCCCAACCGCTGGATCGTTCGAGTTGCACCGCATTGGGGACGCTGTTGCCAGCCGGGATATCTATTCGTCGATCTATGAGGCCTACCGTCTCTGTTCGCAATTGTAGACGGGCGTGGCGGCTGCTGCCGCCGCGGTCGAAAGCCAATTCGGCGCATCCTCAAGGCTGGTAGGGCTTCGGCTCGTTTCCGTTGAAGAAGGTCCAGAAGCTCTCATAGACCAGGTCGGGGCGATGTTCGGCCGGATAGTGGCCGGTCGCAATGGCCCAGCCTCGGAGATCCGGCGCCCAGGGGTCCAGGCTTCGATCGGCTTGAGATGCCGTCCGACATGGCTGTTGCTGCCCCAGATCACCATGACCGGGCACTGGATCGTCTTCCTGCCGAATCGGCGGTGTCCATGGCGAGGTCGAGCGTCGCGGTCGCGCGGTAGTCCTCGCACACCGCATGGATCTGCTCGGGCGTCGTGCAGCGGGCATATTCCTTGAAGGCTTCCGGCGCGAATATCTCCAGGCCCACGCCTTTCTTGTTGAGCTTGTAGTTGATGTAATAGTCGAGGTCGGCGCAGATCAGCTTCTCGGGAAGGGCGCCTTCTGCGCCATGAAGAACCAGTCATAGCTCTCCAGCCCTCAACCCAGGGTGACGTTGGTGAGAAGATGGTAGGTCGGGATGATGTCGAATCCACTCGCATGCTATTAGAATGGCTTGGCCACAACCGAGGCATAGCAGAGGCGCTCGCCGCATCGTCGATCTTGGCGGAGGCCACGATGGCCGCGCTCGCGCGGCCCGAAACGCGGACGGGCGACATTCGCGAAACCACCAACACCGAAGGAATGACCAGCGCCATCGTCGCTGCCATCGAAAAGGAAGCAGAAAATGTCCTTGCATAGGATCGCCGTGATCGGCGGTGACGGCATCGGCCCGGAGGTTGTCGAGGCCGGCGTCGAGGTGCTGGAAGCGCTCGCTGCCGTCGAGCCGGGCCTTGCCTTCGAGTTCAAGCGTTTCGATTGGGGCTCGGATTATTATCGCCGCAACGGCCGCATGATGCCGCAGGATGGGCTCTCTCAGATCCAGGACTTCGACGCGATCTATTTCGGCTCGGTCGGCGATCCGAACCTGCCGGACGACATCACGCTGTGGGGTTTGCGCCTGGCCATCTGCCAAGGGTTCGACCAATACGCCAATGTGCGGCCAACGCGCCTTCTGCCAGGCCTCACCGGTCCGCTGCGGCCTGAACTCGGCCAGCAGATCGACTGGGTGATCGTGCGCGAAAACAGCGAAGGCGAATATGCCGGCGTCGGCGGCCGCGCCCATCGCGGCCTGCCGATCGAGGTCGGCATGGATGTTGCGGTCTTCACCCGCAGCGGCATCGAGCGGATCGCCCGTTTTGCCTGCGATCTTGCCATGTCGCGCCCGCGCAAGCTCTTGACCGTCGTCACCAAGTCGAACGCGCAGCGCCATGGCATGGTGCTGTGGGACGAAGTCGTGCGCGAAGTCGTTCGAGACTATTCCGGCCTCACCGTCGACTGGATGCTGGTCGACGCCATGACCCAGCGCATGGTCAACAAGCCCGGCAGCATCGACACGGTGCTGGCGACCAATCTACATGCCGACATCCTGTCCGATCTGGCCGCGGCACTCGGTGGTTCGCTGGGCATAGGCTCAACCGCGAACATCGACCCGTCACGCGCGCGTCCGTCGATGTTCGAGCCAATCCACGGATCGGCCTTCGACATCACCGGCAAGGGCGTCGCCAATCCGCTTGGGTCGTTCTGGACAGCGAGCCTGATGCTTGACCATCTCGGCGAGCAGGCCGCGGCGCGTCGCCTTAGGCACGCAATTGAAACCGTCACCGGTCGAGGAGAGTATCTCAGTCCGGATCTTGGCGGCGCGGCGCACACCGCCGAGGTCACCGCTGCCGTGATTGCCGCACTCTCAGGTGTAAACATCTCGAGTTCATCCCGCCTGGTCGGATAGAAGCCAACTCTTTCCACTTCCTGGCAGCGCCGCTTTTCAGGCGCGGCTGAAGCGATCGACCCTGAAATCATCGAGCGGCGTCTCGCAGCGGCCGGTCGTGATGAGCTCGGCCATGGCGTCGCCGACGCCCGGGCCAAGCTGGAAGCCGTGTCCGCTGAAACCGAAGGCGTGGAACAGTCCTGGCGTCGTCGCCGAGCGCCCCATCACGGGCAGCATGTCCCGCACGTAGCCCTCGCAGCCGGACCAGGTACGGATGACCGCGACCTGCGCGATCGTCGGCAGCAGCCGGGCGACGGCGCGCAACTGCGCCGGCAGGCGCATGGGGTCGGCGGCCGCATAGCCTGGATCGAGGTCCACCGGCACCCTTTCGGCCGCGCCGCCGAAGACGATGTTGCCGCGCTCGACCTGACGCAGATAGGCGCCGTAATCCTTGTCGCGTGTCCAGATGCCGACCACCGGCAAGATGCGATGCGGCAGCGGCTCCGTCACGCCCATCTGCGGGCCACGGGCGTCGAGCGGAACCTCCTCGCCGAACTGCGCGGCGATGCGCGCGCCCCAAGCACCCGCGGCATTGAGCAGGCATTCGGCGGCGAATGAACCTTTTGAGGTGGCGACAAGGAAACCGGAGTCGGTCCGCTCGATCTTTTCGACCAGGGCTCCCTCGATGATTTCCGCGCCGAGCTTGCGAGCGGCTTCGGCAAAGGCCGGCGCGATCAGCCGCGGATTGCCGCTGCCGTCATGCGGCGAGAACGACGCCGCGATCGCGTCGGGACCGAGGCCGGGAAAGCGGGCACGGATCTCGCGCGAGTCGAGTTCCTCCAGCTCGAGCCCCCAGGGCCGCGCGGCTTGAGCATAGGCCCGCATTCGGCGAGGCCGCCGTCATCGAAGATCAGCCGGATATGACCGGTGGCCCGGAACTCCACGTCGCGGCCAAGCATTTTTTCGGCCTCGCCCCACAGTCTCAGCGAGCGGTGGGCCAGCGGAAGCTGGGACAGATGACGCCCGGTGCGCCGGATGTTGCCGAAAGAGGCGACGGTTGCTCCGGCCCCTACGCGGTTGCGTTCGATCAGCGTAACGCGCGCGCCGCGCCTGGCGAGGAAATAGGCCGAAGCCGTCCCCATCAGGCCGCCGCCCAGCACGATCACACCCATAGTCATTCCCTAGCGCAGAGCGGCCGATCCTTGGATGCGTCCATCTTGTCCGCGCCGCGGCATTGCGTCAAAGATGGGTTTGGACAAAAGCCATAAGCTTTACCTATGGAGTGGCAATGCGGGCTCGGCAGCTCGAAGTGTTCATCGCCGTCATGCGCGCGGGCACCGTCACCGCCGCGGCGCGGATGCTGAACATTTCTCAGCCTGCGCTCAGCCAGGTGCTGCTCCACACAGAGGACGAACTCGGCTTCACGCTGTTCGAGCGGGTGAAAGGCCGGCTGCGGCCTACTCCGGAGGCGCTGGAGATCTTTGCAGATGCCGAACGGTTGTCGGCGGGGTTGGAGGGCCTTCGCCGCAAGACCACTGACCTGCGGTTGGGCCGGACCGGGCTGGTGCGGGTCGCGGCCTCGCCCCCGCCGGCCATGGCGATATTGCCGCGCGCGTTCACCAAATTCCGGGCGCAGCATCCCGATATATTGCTGCGCTCCAACATTGCGCCGATCGCCGCGATCATCGACATGCTGCGCGCGGGCGATGCGAGCCTGGGCGTGGCCATGGACGATCGCCTGCCTCCCGACATTGACGCCGAGGTGATGGGCAGCATCGGCTTCGCCTGCCTGCTGCCCGCCGGGCACGCGTTGCAGAAGAAGACCGAGCTGACGCTCGCTGATCTCGTCGGTGAGGAGTTGATATCCTACCGCGGAAACACCCGTCCCGCCGACGAACTGGCCCATGCGGCCCGCGCCCAGGGCGTGACACTTTCGCCGTCGCTCGAGATCGACGTGTCGATCTCCGCGGTCGGCTTCGTCCAGGCCGGCATGGGCATCGCCCTGGTCGACGCGCTCCTGCCGTGGCGCCAGTTTGCCGGACTTGAAGTCAGGCCGCTGGTGGCGGGACCGGAATTCCCGATCGCGCTGCTTACCTCGCGAGCACGGGCGCTTTCGCGGGCCGATGAGATGATGCGCGATCAGATCCGCGCCGCATGCTCCGCTGTCCTGGGTGAACGAGACGGAAGAGTATAAGCAGGGCTTATAACCTAGCCCGTCATCCATCTTGGACCCGGACCATCCGGTCATGCCAGCATTTGTTTGGCAAGACAGGAAGGGACGCGTCATGGATGGTGCCATCGCGGATGCAGCGCAGAATGGGGCCGACTGGAAGGTTGGCGTCGATATCGGCGGGACATTCATCGATTTCTGCGCGCTCGAAGCCCGCTCCGGACGGGTCGCCTCGCTGAAAGTGCTGACGACGCCTGAAGATCCGGGCGCCGAGCTGATGACCGGCCTTGCCCTTCTGGCCGAGCGCGAAGGCTTCGATCCGACCCATATGACGCGCTTCGTGCACGGCACGACGGTCGGCATCAACACGATCATCCAGCGCAAGGGCGCGCCGCTCGCGCTGCTCACCAATGCGGGCTTCGAGGACCTGATCGAACTCGCGCGGCTTCGCATGCCGGACATGTACTCGCTGTTCTGCTCGCGGCCGGACCCTTTGATCTCGCGCGACATGGTGTTCGGCATTCCGGCTCGCATGCGTGCCGATGGGAGCGAAACCCAGGCGCCGGACATGACGGCGGTGGAGAGGGCGGTCGCGGCGGCGAAAGCGAACGGAGCGCAAGGGATCATCGTGTCCTTCCTGCATGCCTGGCGCAATGCCGCGCAGGAGGCTTCGGTGAAGGCGGCGATCGCGCGTCTTGCGCCCGAGCTCTTCGTCTTCACCTCAGCCGAGGTGTGGCCGGTCATCCGCGAATACGAGCGCAGCTCGACCGCCATCCTCAATGGCTACGTCCATCCGCGCGTCTCGGCCTATCTGACGGCTCTGGAAGCGCGGCTGAAAACCCGCGGCGTGCCGGCCCGCCCGATGCTGACGAAGTCGAACGGCGGGCTGATGAACGCTGCCGAAGGCAAGCGCGCCTGCGTGAACATGCTGCTGTCGGGAACGGCTTCTGGCGTCATCGGCGCCTCATGGCTGGCGCGCCAGGCAGGCGAGGACAAGGTTCTTACGCTCGACATCGGCGGGACATCGGCCGATTTCGCACTGATCATCGGCGGCGAGGCGCAGTTCGGGACCGGCGAGTTGATCGGCGAGTTTCCGCTCCATATTCCGTCCGTGTCGGTGAGCTCGATCGGCGTCGGCGGCGGTTCGATCGCCGGTGTCGACGCGCAAGGCGTGCTGCGCGTCGGACCGGAGTCGGCCGGCTCGACGCCTGGACCGGCATGCTATGGCCGTGGCGGCGAGCGGGCGACGGTGACGGACGCCATGGTGGTGTGCGGTTGGCTCGGCCACAGCGAGATGGCCTATGGCCAGCTCCGGATCGATACCGGACTGGCGCATCGCGCGGTCGGCGAGCTCGCTGCCCGGCTCGGGCGCCCAGTCGAGCAGACCGCGCAGGCGATCCTCGACATCGCGGTATCGGAGATGTTCGTCGAAGTCGAGAAGCTCGCCTCGCGCGCCGGCGTCGACTTGCGCGAGTTCACGCTGATGCCCTTCGGCGGCGGCGGCCCCATGCTCGGCGCGTTCCTGGCCCGCGAGCTCGGGATGAAGCGCGTCATGGCTCCGCGCCGTCCCGGTGTGGTGTCGGCGCTGGGCGGGCTGGTGGCGGACCTGCGCGGAGACTTCATTCGCACGATCTTCAGTCCGCTGTCGGCCGCATCGCTGCCGACCATCCGTGAGACCTTCGAGACTCTCGCGCAAGAGGGGCGCGACTGGCTTGCGGCGCAGGGGCATGATGCGGCGGTTGAGCTCAATCTCTCCTGCGACATGCGCTATGTCGGTCAGAGCTACGAGATCGAGGTCGTCCTTTCGCCGAAATGGCTGGCGGATGGCGACGTGAATGCTGTCAAGCAAGCCTTCCACCGCACTCATGAGCAGCTCTACGATTTCCACGACCTGGAGGGTGAGATAGAGCTTGTGAATGTCCGGCTGTCGGCGATCGGCGCAGGGCCGGCGCTCTCCTTCCCGGAGATCGACGAGATCGAAGCCCCGGTCAGTGTGGCCCGTCGGCTTCCGGTCTATACTGGCACGAGCGTCGAGACCGTCGACCTCCACGACCGGCAGAACCTGGTACCCGGCAGCACGTTCCAGGGGCCAGCTGTGGTCGTTCAGGAGGACACCACCTTTGCCATTCCCGCCGGAGCGCAGGCACGGGTCGACCGCCACCTCAACCTTCTCCTGACCTTCGTGGAGTGACGCCATTGTTCGACCGCACAAACCTTCAGGTTCTGGCGAACCATGCCCGCGCGGCCGCCGAGAACATGGCGCACACGCTGCATCGCACCGCGCACTCGGCCTTCGTCAAGGAGACGCAGGATTTCACAGTGATGCTGATGGACCGTTCAGGGGCGACCTTCGCCGTCCCGATGGAACTCGGCGCCACCTGGTATCCAGGGCTTTCCTATCACCGCGCGATCGCGATGGTCGACGACTACCGGCCCGGAGACGTCGCCTTCACCAACGATCCCTATTCCGGCCACGTCGCCACGCACGCGCCCGACACGCATCTGTGGAAGCCGGTCTTCGTCGACGGCGAGATCGTCGCCTGGACCGGGGGGCACATTCACAACACCGACATGGGCGGTGCGGTGCCGGCTTCGCTCAGCCGCGCGCTGACCGAAATCCATCAGGAAGGCATCCGCTTTCCGCCGATGAAGCTGGTCAGGGAAGGCGTCTTCGACGAGACGATCCTCAAGATCATGAGCACCAATGTGCGCAAGCCCGACCTCAACATCGGCGACATCAAGGCGCTGGTCGGCGCGCTCAACACCGGCGAGCGCAAGATCCAGGCAATGGTGAAGAAGTTCGGCAAGGCCGGCTTCATCGAAGGCGTTTCAGCTCTCCTCGACCATGCGGAGGCGCAGGCGCGCGACGTGCTGCGCTCCATGCCCGACGGCACATGGGAATTCGCCGACTACGCCGATGAGGATTCCGTCGAGGCCAATCCCTGCCGGCTGAAGCTGACGCTGACCATCAGGGGCGACGAGGCGGTGCTCGACTTCACCGGCTCCGATCCGCAGCTCGGCTCCTCGCTCAATGTGCCTTCAGGCGGCGACCCGCGCCACACCATGCTGCTCGTCGGCGTCTACTATGTGCTCTATACGCTCAACCCGAAGATCCTGCTCAACACGGGTCTCACCCGGCCGTTTACCTGCATCACGCCGCAAGGTTCGGTGCTGAACCCGGTCCATCCCGCAGCCGTCGGCATGCGCTCGCTCACCTGCGCCCGGCTGCGGTCGGTCATCTTCGGAGCTTTTTCGCAAGCCGTGCCGGAACGCCTGCCGGCGGCGCCGGCCGGCAACAACTGCATCGTCAACGTCATGACCACGGATGAGCGCACCAGCCGGAGCGTCATCGCGGCGGTGAACCCCGTGGTGGGCGGCGGCGGCGCGATGCCGCATCGCGACGGCACCAACGGATCGGGCGCCGATGCCGCATATCTGAAGAACACGCCGATCGAAATCACGGAGACCGAAACGCCGGTCGAGTTCGTGAGATACGGGCTCGCCAAGGACAGCGGCGGCCCAGGCCGCTGGCGCGGCGGGCTGGCGACCGAGATGGCCTTCCGCGTCTTTGCCCCCGACTCCAGGATCACGGCGCGCAACCGGGATCGCAGCTTCTTTCGTCCCTGGGGCGTGCTCGGCGGCAAGGCAGCCGGCCTGTCGGACATGGTCGTCAATCCGGGGACAGAGCACGAGCGGCGGCTGGGCAACATCGACACGGCGGTCCTGCAGCCCGGCGACGTGCTGGAAATCCGCTCCGCCGGAGGCGGCGGGCGCGGCGATCCGCATCAGCGCGAGGCCTGGCGGATCGCCCAGGATGTGCGGCGCGGCTATGTCTCGGCGGCCGCAGCCGAGCGCGATTATGGCGTCGTCCTCAGCGGCGGCGAGGTCGACGCGCAAGCGACGGAGCGGTTGCGCGCGGGGCAGGTGCCGTCCGCCGGTCATTTCCACTTCGGCCCGGAGCGCGACGGCTACGAAGCGCAATGGACGCCGGCGGCCTATGACCGGCTCCACACTCTGTTGGACGCCTTGCCGATCCACTGGCGGTTCTTCGCCAAGACGGAGATCTTCCGGCGCATGAAAGGACGCTCCGGGCCGCAGCGTGTCCAGGCGGCCTTCGAAGCGGTCTGCGAACGCTTCCCCGAACTGCCTCGCCCAGGCCCGGTGCGAGAGGCCGCGGAATGATCACCGCCGGCCGCATCGTCCGGCTGGCCGAGCGCGACCGGGCAGAGGTGCAGTTCCTTCTCGATGGCGAAATGCGCGGCGCGCTTGCGGGCGACACCGTGCTGACCGCCATGCTGGGGTCCGGACACGCCCTACGAAGCTCGGAGTTCGGACCCGAGTCGCGTGCCGGCTTCTGCCTGATGGGAGCTTGCCAGGATTGCTGGGTCTGGCAGGAGGAGGGACCGCGTCTGCGTGCCTGCACAACCGTTATCGTCGAGGGCATGCGGCTGCGCACCACGCCGCCGGAGGGCTGGCCGTGAACGGGACCTCGTCGCCGCGGGTCGTGATCGTCGGCGCGGGTCCGGCCGGCATAAGGGCCGCCGCGACATTGGTCGATGCCGGGCTCCATCCGGTGGTGATCGACGAAGGACATCGCGCGGGCGGGCAGATCTATCGCCGTCCGCCTGCCGGCTTCGCCCGCACGCCGAAGCAGCTCTACGGGTCGGAGGCGGCGAAGGCGCGCGCGCTGCATGCGCTGTTCGACCGGCTGGCCGAGAAGGGCCGGCTCACCCATTGCGCGCTAAGCTCCGTCATCGCCGTGCATGAGGGTCGGCTCCAGGTGCTGGGGGAGGGCGGCGTGCAGGTGATCGGCTATGACCGCCTGATCCTTGCCACCGGCGCATCCGACCGTGTCGCCCCGGTCGCCGGCTGGCAGAGCGCCGGCGTCTATAGCCTCGGCGCGGCGCAGATCGCGCTCAAGGCACAGGGCGTCGCGCTTGGGCGGCGCATCGTGCTGATCGGATCGGGACCTCTGCTGACGCTGGTCGGCGCGCAGCTCCTCAAGGCTGGGGCGGATGTGGCGGCGGTGCTGGACACTTCGTCCTGGCATCAGCAGATGCGGGGGTTCTGGGGACTTGCCGCCCGGCCGGTCGTCGCGTTGCGCGGTCTGGTCCTGCGGGCGCGGCTCGGCCGCCGCTATCATGCTGGTGTGGCGCTGGACAGTATCGAGGCGGACGAGACGGGCGTCACAGCGCTGCGCTGGCGCGATGCCCGCGGCCGGGAGCGCCTAACCCCATGCGACATGATCGGCATGGGCTGGCACCTGCGGGCGGAGACGCATCTGGCCGATCTGGCGGGATGCGCCTTCACCTATGACGAGCAGTGGCGCCAATGGCTGCCGAAGACCGACGCGATGGGCCGGGCGGGTAACGGCGTCTATCTTGCGGGCGACGGGGCCAGACTCCTCGGGGCGGATGGGGCGGAGATCGCGGGACGCCTTGCCGCGGCGGCATGTCTTTCCGATCTCGGACGTCCAGCGCCCTCGGTCGGCGCCGATCTGCGCAAGCTGGCGCGGCTCGAGCGCTTTGCCCGCGGTTTGGCTTGCGCCTTTCCCTGGCCGTCCGCGATGGTGCGTGCACTCCCCGACGACGCGATCGTCTGCCGCTGCGAGAGCGTGACTGCCGGAGCCGTGCGTGAGGGCGCGGATTTCGGTGGCGGCGAGGCCAACAGGGTGAAGTCGCTTTCACGCGTCGGCATGGGGCGGTGCCAGGGGCGCTATTGTCAGTTGGCCGCCGTCGAACTCGTCGCGGCGCAGACCGGCTGCGCGCCCGGCGTTGTCGGCCGATTTCGCGGGCAGGCGCCTGTTCGGCCGGCGCTTATCGGCGCCTTTGTCCGGGGAAGCTGATGCAATTCCGGAGGCTCGGCAAGGATCACGTCTTAGAAATCGGCGACCTTCCCCCAGGCCGAAGCGCCGAAGCGACGTGGATCGTAGGATGTTGGATCGACGATCGGTTCCGACCCGGTCACCAGATCGGCGACGAGGTGCCCGGCGCCAGGCCCGATGCCGAAACCGTGTCCCGAAAATCCGGCGGCCAGAAAGAAACCCGGAACTGTGTCTATCTCGCCGATGGCGGGCACGCCGTCCGGTGTGCTGTCGATATAGCCCGCCCAGGCCGCGCTGATCGATGTCTTGCGCAGCGCCGGCAGCAGCTCGAGCGCGCGGGCGTGGGTCAGGCGGATGGTCGCCCGATCCGGGGCCGGATCGAGGATGCGCATCCGCTCCATCGGCGTCGGCCTGTCGAGCCGCCAGCGTTGCAGCGTTTCGTGCCCCGAGCGCACGCCCTGCAGGCCGCCCGGCGCGAGGCTGCGCCACCGCTTCAGGAACATGGGCAGGAACTGCGAGGAGAAGCGCAACTGCTGCAGCGTCATGTCGACGCGCCCACGTCCGCTTATGGCGAGCGTATAGCCGCCGTCGCCGCGACGCGTGGCCGAGATCCGTGCCGTGTGCAGCGCATCGGGCAGGCCTTCCGCGCCGGGCGAGACCGACAGGATGGAGGAGCGGACCGACGCTTGCGGAAAGCGGAAGCCGAACTGGTGGCAAAAGGAGGACGCCCAGGCGCCGCCGGCGAGGACCGCCAGCTTCGTCCGGATCGTTCCGCTTTCGGTGACCACTGCGCTCAGGCGCCCGCCCTCGGTCTCGATGCCGCGCGCGGCGCAATTCTGGCGCACGCTGCCCCCGAGCTTGAGGATGGCGCGGGCGACCGCCGGCGCGGCCCGCGATGGATCGGCGGTGCCGTCGGTCGGCGAGAAGACGCCGCCCTTCCACGTCCGGCCCGTTGCGAGACCCCGATCGCTTGCCTCGGTGCTGTCGAGCATATGCGTGGTGACGCCGGCCGTCTTTGCGAAGTCACGCCAACGCGCCCAGCCGGCCAGTTCCGCCTCGTCATTGCTGAGATAGAGCAGGCCACAGCGGCGAAAGCCGGTATCCTCGCCGGTATCCGCCGCAAAGCGCTCCCACAGATCCAGGCTTCGTGTCGCCATGGGCAGCTCGCGGGCATCGCGGTTTTGCTGGCGGCACCATCCCCAGTTCCTGCTGGACTGCTCGGCGCCGATGCGTCCCTTCTCGATAAGCGCGACCTTCATGCCGCGCTTTGCCAGATAGTAGGCAGCGAAGACGCCGACGATGCCGCCGCCGATCACCACCGCATCCGCGGATTGCGGCAGTTCGCCGGACGTTTCGATTTGCTGCAGCGGCGCGCGCATGGTCTCTCCACCTTGAAGCGCCAATCTAGCGCGTTGCGCAGGCAGCCGCTGCCGCAGTTGAGGCTGAGGCGGAATTTTATTCCGGCAGCTCGGCCGAAATCGGGAGCCGATGCGTCTCAAAGCGGTATCCGCTCTGATGGACAGGCCGGTGGGCTGTGATAGTGTCGATGGTGACTGGCAAGGCAGCATTTTGTGCTGTGGCATGCGTTCTGTGGAGACGGCCGTGAAACTCGATCGGATCGACATCAAGATTCTGTACGAATTGCAGAAGAACGGCCGTATCACCAATGTGGAACTGGCCGAGCTGGTGCACCTGTCGCCCAGCCCATGCCTGATGCGGGTCAAGAAGCTGCAGTCGGAAGGTTACATCGAAGGCTATTCGGCGCAGGTCAATATCGGCAAGCTCGGCCAAACGCTGACCGTGTTCACCGAGATCACCTTGAAGAACCACCGCCAGGTGGACTTCGCCCGTTTTCTCGCCGTGGTGGAGAAGATCGACCAGGTCATCGAATGCCACCTCGTGTCGGGCGGCTACGACTATTTGATGAAATTCGTGACCGCCGGCATCGGCGAGTACCAGACGATCATGGAACGGCTCACCGACATGGATATCGGCATCGACAAATATTTCAGCTTCGTGGTGCTGAAGTCTCCCATCGTCAAGGCGCACATGCCGCTGCCCAGTCTGTTTCCGATGTAGTCAATGGTGGCCACCACGGCTGACGAACTAGGGTCTTGCGCACCGCGAAAGCATCGCAAAACAACGCCATGCGCGCGACCGCTGAAAAAGATCATCACCGTTTCTCGCGCTCATTCTTGCGGCGCATCGCGCGCTTGTCCCTCCACGCGTAGAGCGAATAGACGATCGGGATAAACCATGGCTTGCCCTGGTAGAATGGCACTGCCTTCGGCGGCGGATCGAAGTCGAAGGCCGACAGGGCCTTCTCTGTTTGGCCAAGAAGCTTGAAGGCAGCCTTCTTGCCGAGCCAGCGCGCCCAAACCACGCCGGATCCGCAGAACCCGGTGGCATAGATGGTGTCGCCCACGGTAAACATTCGTGGGATCATGTCACGGTTCATTGCGACCTGGCCGAACCAGCTATGCGTCAGGCCAATACCTGCCAGTTCGGGAAATATGCGTCCGAGTTCGGACCGCAGGTGCGTGGTTGGAGAAAGCGGATCCCCTTCCGTCGTGCCGTCGCGCCCGCCAAATAGAATACGCGAGCCGTCTGGCGATGGACGGTAGTAGTAACTGAGCTGCCTTGTGTCGCCATACATCATGCGCTTCGGCATCAGGCGCTCCATGACGCCGTTGCCTAGAGGCTCGGTGGCGACGATACGGCTCCGCACCGGCACGAGACGACGGCGAAGCCAGGGATCGAAGTTGTCAGTATAGGCATTGGTGCACACCAGCGCCTTCTTGGCGAAGACCTCGCCGCGCGACGTGGCGACACGCACGCCGCCGGCCTCGGCGACCATCGCCAGCACCGCCGTATCCTCGTGAATGACCGCGTCGGTTGCCCGGGCGACCCGTAGTATGCCGGCCAGCAGCTTGGCGGGATGAAGACCACCAATGTCCATGCGCGCGAAGCCACCCGCGTAGACCTCCGTGCCGATGTATCGCGATACCTCTGCACGGGAAACTGAAAATGCCTCAATCCCTAGAAAACGTTGCAACAACTCGGCGTATCGGCTCAACTCTTCGCATTCGCGGTCGTTTATCGCTCCGTCGAAAAGGCCAGAAAGGAAAAAGTCGCACTCCACCTGCTCCTCTTCGAGAAAGGCCCAAAGATCCTCTCGCGCAGCCTTTCCTTCCATCAAGATGCCATTGGCGCGCGCTTCACCAAACCTTCGTATCAATTGTTTGCGGCCCGGCCTTATGCTGCCGCTCGCCATGCCGCCGTTTCGGCTGGACGCGGCTTGCCCTATCGGTTGCCGGTCGAAAAGCTGAACGCTGCGTCCGGCCCTCGCGAGCTCGATGGCCGCCGACAGGCCCGCATAGCCACCGCCGACGATGGCGACGTCGCATCTGGGGATCACCGGCCACACCGGCAGAGCAGAAAACGCGCAGTCGTCCCACCAGTACGGCGTGGACTTAAAGGGACGCGCGGAGATGGGATCCATGGCGTGCATCTCTGGTTCAATCCACGCGCTCAATCGCGCGAGACCCAGAGCTTCCGGGTGGGCTCGATCACCCGCCAGACCCCCGTGAATCCTGGGTGCATGACGAAGGCATCGCCCGCTGCAATTCGGCGCGGCTCGAACCCATCCTCTATGAGCTCCGAAACCCCCGAAAGGATGTAGCAAAATTCGAAGGTCCCGCCTTTGATGGAACGATAAGCGCCAGGCGTGACTTCCCATACGCCAGCCTGCACTTGGCCATCAGCGGTCTGCGCGATATCCCAAGTTAGAAACCGGGGATCACCTTCCACGCGCCGTTCCGGCAGCGGTTCGCCTCTCCTGGGTTCGGGGAGATTGTTCTGATCGAAAAAGGTAAGCTTGGACATGGGGCACCCTTTCAGCGTGCGGAATGCCGTTCGAAAGACAGGCGCCTTTCGATGGCATGCAGGGCAGTCAGACTGACGACGTTGATTGCAAGATAGAAGGCAGCGGTGACGACGAAGATTTCCATGATGGCGAATGTCTCGCTCATCAGCCGTTTCGCGTAGCCGGTGATTTCAAGCACCGTTATGGTGGAGGCAAGGCTCGATTCCTTGACGATAACGGCGACTTCGGTGCTGTAGGAAGGCAAGGCCTGACGCAGCGCCAGAGGAAACTTGATACGGTGGAAGACCACCCACCCGGACATGCCGCAGGCTTCTGCCGCCTCGATCAGCCCGCGCGGCAGCGAGTGCAGGGCAGTACGGAAGATCTCCGCCGTATAGGCACCGGTATTGAGAATGACGGCAAGGATGGCAGCGTGCAGACTGTCGCCGATCAGCCACCACAAAACCGCGTTGTGGCGTATGAAACCTATTTGCGCGAGGCCGTAGTAGATCACAAAGATCTGCACGAGCATCGGCGTGCCCCTGAAGACCGCGCAGTAGAAGTCGGCGCATTTGCGAACCGTGCCGGTCTGGGAAATGCGGGCTGTCGCCAGCAGGATGCCGAACGGCAATCCAAGACCGACGCCGAAAACTGCAATCAGCAGGGTCGTCTTCGCGCCGACGAAGAGAAATGGAACCGCATATGTGACAATGCTGAAATCCATCCTAACCTCTACTGAAGCCGCGATTGAAATGGTTTTCGGCGCGGTTGAACAGAACTTGGCTCACGGCGGTCATGGCGAAGAACATCGCGGCCGCCAAGCAATAGAATAGAAGCGACGAGCGCGTGATTCCTGCGGCGACCGCTGCCGCTCGCATCAGTTCCTGCATACCGACGACCGATACGAGCGAGGTATCCTTGATCGTCATCTGCCACACGTTGTTGATCCCACCCAGAGCCAGCCTGAGGGCGAGCGGTAGCGTCACGCGAAAAAAGGTCACGCGCGGCGACAAAGAAAGCGATCGAGCCGCCTCCAGGAGGCCAATGGGAACTGCCTGCAGCGCGCCTCGTATGACTTCTATCGAGTACGCGCATGAAATGGCGGCGATCGCGATAATGCCGATAAGGAATGGATAGGCGTTTTCGGCGCTATCCGCGTAGCCGAACGCCGAGGCAATTCTCTGCACCCAGTCGACGGAGCCGAAGAACAGGAGATAAATGACCAGTAGTCCCGGAACGCCGCGGATGATGATGCTGTAGGCATCAACAAGCTGTGACAGAACAGGGACCTGGCGCCAACGAAGGATGGCAAGCGGTATCGCCGCCGCCAATCCTACAACCACGCCAACAAAGCCGATCAGAAGCGTGATACCGGCCCCGCGCAGCAGCGCAAGGAGCCAGCCCTTCTCGACCATCAGCACCCAGATATCGTGCAACATGAAAACATTCCATCAGACCGTCGCGGCATTGCCGCGACGGTCTGTTGCCTGTCGGATGATTACTTGTTGCACGCGATTGTGTAGTCGTCCTTGAACCAGTTTTCCGAGGCAGCCTTCACCTTGCCGCTGTCGATCATGTTGCAGAGTGCGCCGTCCAGCTTGGCCTTGAGTTCGGTATTGCCCTTGCGCAGGCCAACACCCATGCCATAGCCCAGCGCCTCGTGATCGTCCGCTCCGGTGACCTTGACGTCGATGCGGGCAAAGTTGGCGCCGTCCGGTGAGCCGAGGAAGTCGACCCAGGTCGGGGAATCGCCGAATGCAGCGTCAAGCCGGCCTGCCGCGAGATCGGAATTCTGCTGGGTCGTGGCGTCGTAGGTCTTCAGGTCCGCGGTCGGAATATGTTTCTTGATGAACTGCGCGTATGTGGTGCCATTCACGACACCTATGGTCTTGCCGGCCAGCGCCTTCTCGATTTCCGCAAGACTCTTTAGTCCCATGAGCGAAGAATCCTTCGGAACCACGAAATACTGGGGTGTGGTTGCATAGGGGACGGAGTAGTCGATCTTCTTCATCCTTTCGTTGGTGATGCCGAGACCCGAGATGATGACATCAAAGCGATCGCTGTCCATCGACGGAACCAAGGAACTGAACGTCTGCACCACGAATTTGCATTTGACCTTAAGCTCGGCGCAAATGCCGTTGGCGATATCGGCGTCGAAGCCGGTAACGTTGCCGTTGGCGTCAGCCATGCTGAACTGGGGGGCATCGCCTTCGGTGCCCACGCGTAAGACGCCGTCCTCGGCCCATGCGACGCTTATTGCCGCCGCCATCAGGCCGGATACGCAGATTGAGCGAAGTGTATTCTTTACGAGCATTCTGAGTTACCCCTCTTTGCTTTCTGTTTGATGGCCGCCATCAGGCGGCGGTTGAAATCACGCTGGAAAGGAACTGCTTCACCGCTTGGGTTGCGGGATTTCGAAACAGTTCTTCCGGCCCGGCATCCTGCGCAACGACACCCTTGTGCAGGAATATCATTCGGTTCGACACCTCCCGAGCGAACCTCATTTCATGCGTGACGAGGAGGATGGTCGCTCCCTCATCGGCAAGCGTTCTGATGACCTTCAAGACTTCGCTGACCAGCTCAGGATCGAGCGCGGAGGTTGGTTCATCAAAAAGCATCAGCTTGGGCTGCATCGCCAAAACACGCGCGATTGCCACGCGTTGCTGCTGCCCGCCCGAAAGCTGGCTTGGATACCGGTGGCCAAAATCGGCCATGCCCACTTTGGATAGCGCCGAAAGCGCTGCTTCATTCGCCTCCCGCTTGTTCTTGCGCAGCACGTAGACCAGCGCTTCGGTCACGTTCCCAAGCACGGTTCGATGGGGCCACAGGTTGAAGCTCTGAAACACCATGCCGATGCGGCGACGAAAAATCCTGATATTGGCCGCGTTGATGATTTCCGTTTCGTGGAGTTCGTTCTGAAAGGCGGAAATCGCATCGCCCATCACCTCGATCTCACCGGAGCTCGGGGTCTCAAGAAAGTTAATGCATCGTAGCGCGGTGCTCTTTCCCGAGCCGGAAGAACCAACGAGCGAAATGACCTCGCCCTGGCGCATCTGCAAACTCACTCCGTTGAGAACGCTGGCCGCGCCGAATGCCTTGCGGAGTTCGCGAACCTTCAGAACAGGAGCCATGCCCAGGCGCCTCCTGTCCGTGCCGTGGTGAAGGGATGTAGAACCGATCGACGGTCCATTTCGGCGACATCTTCGCTGGTCGTCATTCTCGGATCCCTAAGGGGGCCAAATCGCAGAAACAGACGAATTTCAGTTCAACGAAATTCGGCGACGGATGCTGTTGCGAGCCCTCCTGTTCAAGGCCGACTGCTTCCATCTGCATTCCACCCTCGAGGACTACAAAACGTAACCTCAGCTTATGTCCGTCGGGGCACGCAATTTCGTCTTATTCCATTGAATTTCCGCAGAATTCCTGCCAATCGTAGGTTTGTAAGAGGAAACGCTCCGAACGCGTCGGAGTCGGACCGCGGCAGGGTAAACCAGGTCTTCGGATCGGCGCTCGCCTCGCGCCCATTTTTGCGGCACGTTCTTGCAGAGATTCACATCACGGGCTGCCTGCACCACGCCGTTGACAGGCCTAAACGCATCATCAATCAAGACAATGCTCGAAATCGATTGGCATGGAAAACCCAACCTTCACTCGATCCATGACAACCATTGTCTTGAACCCCTTGATGTCGTGATTCTCGTAGAAAAATCTCCGGGTAAAAGCTTCATAATCTTCCATGCTTCGGGATGTGACGATGAGAACGAAATCTGCTTCTCCCGTAACGTAGTAGCCGTTCATCACTTCCGGAGTCTGGCGGATCGATTGTTTGAAGCGGTCGACGATGTCAGCCCGTTCGCGCTCGAGCGAAACCAGCACGAGCATTGCAATAGGCCGGCCGACAGTCTTGGGTTTCACGATCGAAACGTCAGCTTCGATTGCTCCCCCTTCCCGAAGCCGTTTGAGACGACGCTGGACCGCCGTTGCCGACAGGCCGACCATTTGGCCAAGCTCTTCCGTGCCGTGGCGATTGTTGGTCTGCAGAATATTAAGCAAGCGAGAGTCCAGTCGATCAAGCTTCATTCTGCCTGCCTGCGCGTTGATCTGGTGACACAATCGTGGCTGAAAAACTTGCCGTCACTCCCAGTCTTCCGGCCTATTTCCGATGTAGTCAGCGGTGGCCGTACTGGCTGACCAGCTCGGGATCGCGGACGAGGCCGTCGAGCCAAGTCGGGTCAAGCTTCGGCACGGAGGAGAACAGCAGCTTGGAATAGGGGTGGGTGGGCGCCTTCACCTTGTCAGGCGTGATCTGCTCCACCCGCTCGCCATTGTACATCACCATGATCTGGTCGCAGATGGCCTCGACCACCGAGAGGTCGTGGCTGATGAAGATGTAGGACAAACCCAACTCGCGCTGCAATTCCTTGAGCAGCTCGATCACGGCGGACGCCACCACAGTGTCGAGCGCCGAGGTGATTTCGTCGCAGATGATGAGCTTGGGGTTGGCCGCCAGAGCACGCGCGAAGTTCACCCGCTGCTTCTGGCCGCCCGAGAGTTCTGACGGATGACGGTAGCGCAGCGCCTTCGGCAGGCGCACCATGTCGAGCAGTTCGTCGACGCGCTTCGAGCGCGCCTGCCTGTCGAGCCGGTGATAGAAGGCCAGCGGCCGCGAGACGATGTCCTCGACAGGCTTGGCCGGATTGAGCGCGGTATCGGCATACTGGAACACGATCTGCATCTCGCGCAGCTGGTCGCGGCTGCGGTTCCTCGCGGCGCGCTCCAGCGCCTTACCGTCGAACACGATGTCGCCGGAGGCCGCCGGGTGGATGCCGGCGATGGCTCGCGCCAACGTCGATTTTCCGCAGCCGGATTCGCCGATGACGCCGAGGTTGCGCCCTTTCTCCACGACAAGGCTGACGGACTCGACCGCGCGGATAACCGGCTGCCCGTCAGGTTTCACCGGTCCGTATCCGGCGGTCAGATTGTCGATGCGAAGCAGCGGCTTCGCTCCCGAATCTCCATCCGCCTGCGTCTGCCTTGGTTTCGGTTCGAAGGCGGCCAGCAGTTCCAGCGTATAGGGGTGCATGGCAGCCGAAAGGATTTCAGCCGTCGTGCCGATCTCCTGCACTTCGCCGCCCTTCAGCACTACGATGCGGTCGGCGATCTGGGCGACGACCGCGAGGTCGTGCGAGACGTAGACACCTGCTATACCGCCAGCGCGCATGACTGACTTGAACGCCTTCAGCACGTCGATCTGCGTCGTCACGTCGAGCGCCGTGGTCGGCTCGTCGAAGATGACCAGGTTGGGATCGCCAATCAGCGCCATGGCCGCCGCCAGCCGCTGCAATTGCCCGCCGGAAACCTGGTGCGGATAACGGGCGCCGATCCCCTCCGGGTCCGGCAGCGACAGCGCCCTGAACAACTCGACCGCGCGCCGGCGCGCCTGCTCGGGCGGCATCAGCTTGTGGATGCGCGTGACCTCGATCACCTGGTCCATGATGGTCGCGGCAGGGTTGAAGGCGGCGGCGGCGCTTTGCGGAACATAGGCGATGTCGGTGCCGCGTGATTTGGCGCGTTGCTTTTCGGAAAGCGCGGCCATGTCCTTGCCGCCCACGTTGATCTCGCCACCTGTGATCCGGCAGCCGGGCCGCGCATGGCCCATCAGCGAGAGCGCCAGCGTCGTCTTGCCCGAGCCGCTCTCGCCGATTAAAGCGACGATCTCGCCGTTCGGGATGTCGAGACTGACGCCCTTGATGATTTCGACGAGACGTCCGGCGTCGGTCGTCGCCTCGATCCGCAGGTTCCTGACCTCGACGAGATTGGTCATGCGTCCCTGTCCCTGATCTTCTGCGGCAGATTGTCGATCAGCAGGTTGACGCTGATGGTGAGGCTGGCGATTGCCAGCG
The DNA here is from genome assembly GCF_040545255.1 of Mesorhizobium shonense. Classification (NCBI taxonomy): domain Bacteria; kingdom Pseudomonadati; phylum Pseudomonadota; class Alphaproteobacteria; order Hyphomicrobiales; family Phyllobacteriaceae; genus Mesorhizobium; species Mesorhizobium shonense. The sequence goes on along the minus strand of NZ_JBEPLM010000005.1, from coordinate 444,237 downwards.
AAGGCACGATGACGGCGGGTGCCGCGAAGGGCAGGCCGCCTATGTTCTCGCGCACCAGCGCGCCCCAGTCGGCCAGTGGCGGCTGCAGGCCAAGCCCAAGGAAGGAGAGGCCGGAGAGCAAGAGCACGATGAAGACGAAGCGCAGGCCGAAGTCGGCCAGCACCGGGCGGATGATGTTGGGCAGGATCTCGGACCCGATGAGATAGACCGTGCTCTCGCCGCGAACGCGGGCGACGGTCATGAAATCCATCGTGTTGATGTTGACGGCGAGCGCCCGAGCGAAACGGTAGGCGCCCGGGATGTAGATGACGGCGAGCGTCAGGATCAGCACCGGGATCGACGAGCCGACGGCGGCGACGACCACGAGGCCGAACAGCTTGCTGGGGATGGAGTTCATCGCGTCCAGAAAGCGGCTGAGGCAGGTGTCGAGCCAGCCGCCGGTGACGGCCGCGATCATGCCCAGCATGACGCCCGAGAAGCAGGCGATGGAGACGGCGGCGAGCGATATGCCGACCGTGTAGCGCGCGCCCATCAGAACCCTGGAGAGCATATCGCGGCCCAGATAGTCCGAACCGAGCCACAGCCCCTGGCGCATCGGGCCGAAATAGTCGTCGTCGACGATGTCGCCGATCGGATGGGGAATGATGTAGGGCGCGAAGATCGCGACGAGCGTCCATGCCAGGATGACCAGCGAGGCCAGGACGCCCACGAGGTTGTAGCTGTGGCCCAGGAAGGACCGTCGGGAGGATGCCGCGCGCGCCATGGTCATCTGAGCCTCGGGTTGGACATGATGGCAATGATGTCGGCGGCCGTGATGAGCAGGAGATAGCCGAGGCAGAAGATCATCGCGCAGCTCTGGATCAGCGGCAGGTCGCGGGTCGCGACCGCATCGACCATCAGCTTGGCGATGCCGGGATAGTTGAAGATCGTCTCCACGATGATGACGCCGCCGACCAGATAGGACAGCGAGAGCGCGACGGCGTTGACGATCGGTCCGAGGGCGTTGGGAAGCGCGTGTCTCAGCACCATGCGGCTGCGCGATGCGCCCTTCAGAAGCGCCATCTCGACGTAAGGCGTGGAGAGCGTTTCGATCACAGCGGCGCGGGTCATGCGGATCATCTGGGCGGAGATGACGAAGGTGAGCGTGATCACAGGCATCGCATAGATGCGCACAATGTCGGTCAGCGAATGCGCCTCGTTCACCGAGGACAGCGCCGGCAGCCATCTGAGATAGACAGCGAAGAGCAGGACCGCCAGCGTCGCGACCATGAACTCCGGCACGGAGATGACGCCGATCGAAAGCACGGTGACGATCCGGTCGTAGAAGGAGCCGCGCAGCATCGCGGCGGTGATGCCGAGCGTCAGCGCCAGCGGCACCGAGATGAGCGTGGTGATGCCGGCGAGTTTCATGGTGTTGACGAAGCGCCCGCCGATCAGCGCCGCGACCGGCATGTCGTTGGCGTAGGAGGTGCCAAGGTCGCCGTGAAGCAGGCCGACGAGCCAGCGCAGGAAGCGCAGGATCGCCGGGTCGTTGAGATGCATGGCCTCGCGCAGGCCGGCGACCGCCTCGGGGGTCGCCGCCTGGCCGAGCAGGATCGACGCCGTGTCGCCAGGCAGCATGCTGGTGGCGAAGAACACGGCGAACAGGACGATCAGAAGGGTGACGACCGCGACCGCCAACCGCTTCAGCACGAGGTTTAAAACCCCAGACTTCATGGAAGCTCCCTGCGGTTGCGTTCGGCCAAACAATGTTGCGCAATGCAGTGCCGGGGGCCGGCTGACCGGCCCCCGGCAGGCGCCTCTCAGGCTTCGAGCCAGAGGTATTCCGCCATTGCGTAGCCCATCATGCCACCGAGCGGGTTCGCTTCCAAACCCTTCACTTTGCTGGAGAGGGCATCGACGTTGGAAATGTAAGCCGGGATGATGGTGCCGGCTTCCTCGGAGATCATGGTCTGCATTACGCCGTAGATCTCCTTGCGCTTGGCCTGGTCGAGCGAGCCGCGCGCTTCGACCAGCATCTTGTCGAACTTCTCGGACTTGTACTGGCTCTCGTTCCAGGGCGCGTTGGAGGCGTAGAGGAGCGAGAAAAGGATGTCCGGCGTCGGGCGCGGATTGATGTTGCCGAAATGGACCGGCGCCTTGAGCCAGTAGTTGTCCCAGTAACCGTCGGACGGGACGCGCTGGACGTCGAGCTTCATGCCGATATCTGCGCCGGCAGCCTGGATGATCACCGCCATGTCGATCGACGAGGTCGCGGCGTCGGACGCGACCACGGGGATGGACTGGCCGAGGACGCCCGCCTTCTGGAAGTGGAACTTCGCCTTGTCCGGGTCGAAGGCCTTCGGCTTGAGGTCGGCATTGTGGAAGATGTTCGCCGGCGAGACGGGCTGGTCGTTGCCGATTTCACCGAGGCCGCGCAATGCCGATTTGACGATCTGCTCGCGGTTGACGAGATACTTCATGCCGGCCACGAAGTCGGCCTTGCTGCCCGGATCCATGTCGAGCCGGATGTTGAGGTCGGTGTAGTTGCCCGAGGTCGTCTTCGACAGTTCGAAGCCCTGCTGGCTCGCCAGCAGTTTCATCGAGCGCGGATTGATCGAGGCCGCAAAATTGATGTCGCCGGAAATCAGGGCGTTGACGCGGGCGCTGTCGTCGGTGATGGCGATGAACTCGAAAGAGTCGAGATAGGGCTTGCCCGACTTCCAGTAGTTCTTGTTCTTGGTGACCACCGAACGCACGCCCGGCTCGAACGTCTGCAGCACGAAGGCGCCGGTGCCGTTGCCTTTCGAGAAGTCCGTGGTGCCGTCCGCCACGATCATGAAGTGATGCAGCGCCAGGATGGTCGGCAGGTCGGCGTTCGGATCGGCGAGCGTGATTTCCACGGTCGACTTGTCGACTGCCTTGAAGCCGGTCATCTGCGCGGCGATCTTGGCGACCTTTGAGCCGACCGCTTTGTCGAGATGGCGCTTCAGCGAGAAGACGACGTCGTCGGCGGTGAGGTCCTTGCCGTCGTGGAAGGTGACGCCCTTGCGCAGCTTCACCGTCCAGGTCTTGGCGTCCTTGCTGTCGAAGCTTTCGGCCAGCTCCATCTGCGTCTTGCCGTCCTTGTCGAGGAAAGTCAGGCGGTTGTAGAGCGAGCAGCAGCGGACATAGTCGGTGGAAAGCGACGCCTTTGCCGGATCGAGCGTGTCGGCCGTCGAGGACGACCAGCCGGCCGCCTTGAAATTTCCACCGGAAACAGGCGTGGCGGCGAGGGCTCGAGTGGCGCGGCCAAGCACCACGCCGCCCGCGGCAACCGCGGCGCCGCCGGCTAGCAGCATCTTGAGGAGTTCGCGGCGGCTGGCGCCCCGGCGGATGGCGTTTTCGACCATGGCATCGTCTGCACTGGTCCAGTTGGTGATCTTGTCGGTCATGTCATTCCCCTTTCTGTCGGTTTGGTCGGTATGCTCGTCTTGCTGCGGCTTTCCGGGCTTGGGTTCAGGTTCGTTCCTTCAGGCTTTCCCGCACGGCCGCCGCCAAGGCAGCCATTGATGTGAAGTGGTAATCCGGCACGGTGAAGCGCTCGGGCTCGATGGTGCCGCCATAGCCCTTCTGGGCGTGCCGGCGCTCGATCCAGCAATTGGTCAAACCAAGCGCCCGGGAGATACCGATGTCGTGATACTGGCTTTGCGCGACGTGCAGGATGTCGTCCTTGCTGTCGCCGCGGGACGCAACGAAATCGAAGACGTTCTGGAAGAACGCCGGGTCCGGTTTCTCCGTGCCGGTATCGTCGGCGGTGAAGGTGGCGAAGAAGGGCGATCCGAGCTGCTTCTCGAAATGATCGAGCGCCCAGCGCCGGGCGTTGGTCATGGCGATCAGCCTGTGGGATTTCGCAAGGTCGGCCAATGCCGCCGCGCTGTCGGGGAAGCCTTTCCAGATGCCGGCCGAATCCCGCAGGCGGACGCCGTATTTCTCGTTGGCCGGCAGGCCGAGCCGCGGTGCGATAACCATGTAGACGCGCGCGAGATCGTCGGGGAACAGGCCCGCGTCGGGCATGTAGCGGGCCTGCCGGTAGAGGGCCAGCGCTTCTTCGCCGTCGACGGCAACGCCAGCCTCGGCGGCAATCCCGGCCAGGCAGCTCGTTATGCCGCCCTCGAAGTCGATCAGCGTGCCGACCACATCGAAGGTCATGTATTTGAATTCGCTAAAGGCCCTGGCCAAGAACTAGCTCTCCTCTGCGCGCGGCTGAATTGCTTGGTGCTGAACAGAACAAAATTCCGTGCTGCTCAGGGCGTTCACCTTCTTCAAAAGCCCGGAAATTCGGGCTTTCTGGCCTTGTCTTTAAAAGCAGTCTGGCACTTCCCCCGCGCTGGATTCGCCGAAAAGGCGCGGGGCTGCGGCACAAAATTGCGAAATCGTCGGCCCCGGCGATATTTCGAGATGCGAAAAATTCATCGCCCTTCATGAAAGGGCCTTGCGGACATCGGGATCGTCCAGCGTCTGGTCAAGCGTCCGGCGCGTGCGCTCGACGATCGCATCGATGTCGCCGTCGGTGCAGCAGAGCGGCGGTGCATACCCAAGAACGCCGTGCGCAAAAGCGCGGATGATGAGGCCGTTGTCCCAGGCCCTGTCGAAGACCCGCCGCGCCGGCATCGCCGAGGCGGGAAGTGGCGTCTTCCTCTCCTTGTCGACCACCAGTTCGATCGCCGCAAGCATGCCGCGGCCGCGCACCTCGCCGACCAACGGATGGTCGCTCAGGCCCGACAGGCCCGCCATCAGGCGGGCACCGGCTCTAACGCCGTTCTCGAGAAGGCCGTCCTCATAGAGCTTCAACACTTCGAGCGCCACGGCGGCGCTGACGGGATGGGCGGAATAGGTGTAGCCGTGGCCGACCGCCGCGCTGCCCGCGCCATCGGCGATGACGTTGTAGACATGATCGGCCATGAACACGGCGCCCATCGGCACATAGCCCGAGGTCAGCCCTTTCGCCGTCGTCATGAAATCGGGAACGATGTCCTCATCGGTGCAAGCGAACAGAGGCCCGGTGCGGCCGAAGCCGGTGATCACCTCGTCGGCGATGAAGAGGACGCCGTGTTCGCGGCAGAGCTCGCGCATGGCCTTGATCCAGCCTTTCGGCGGGACGATGACGCCGCCCGAGCCCTGGATCGGCTCGGCGTAGAAGGCGGCGACCCGCTCCGGCCCGATTTCCTCGATCTTGGCCTTCAGCGCAGCGAGCGAGGCGGCGATGATCGCGTTCCCGTCCTCGCCTACGGGGTTGCGATAGGGGTAAGGCGAGGGGATCTTGTGCTGCCAATCAAGGGGAATGCCGAAACCGGCGTGAAAGGCGGGCAGGGCGGTCAGCCCCGCGCCGACCACCGACGACCCGTGATACCCCTGCTCGATCGAAATGAACTGGTCGCGCTTCGGCTCGCCCTTGGCATTCCAGTAGTAGCGGACGAAACGGATCGTGCTGTCGACCGCGTCCGACCCCCCAAGCGTGAAGAAGACGTGATTGAGGTCTCCCGGCGCGCGATCGGCCAGTTCCGAGGCGAGCCGGATGGCCGGCTCCGAGCCAAGGTCGAAATAGGCGGTGGCGTAGGGAAGCTCGCGCATCTGCCGGGCCGCCGCCTCGACGATGCGGTCATGGCCATAGCCGGCATTGACGCACCACAGCCCGGCGAAACCGTCGAGGAGTTGGCGGCCGGACGCGTCGGTCACGGTCGCCCCCTTCGCCGATTTCAGCACGCGCACGCCGAGCGCCTCATGGCCGCGATAGGAGGAGACCGGATGGATGAGATGGGCGCGGTCGAGTTCGATCAGGGAATTGGCGAGCATTGTTTGTCCTCGTGACTAGAGCATGATGCCGAAAAGTGTGAGGCGGTTTTCGGACGACATCATGCTCTATCTCTTTGATTTAGAGCCGGATTCAGACTTCGGATCGACTCGATCCGAGATCATCCGGCTCTAGCCGAGCGCCTGGTTGGCGAGGGCGTAAACTTTCGGCCTGACCTGTTCTGAGTCCTTCTTCGACGGGCGGTCCATGGCCACACCGCCGCCGACATGGGCGAGGCCGATTTCGGTCAGCCAGCCGGCGATGCCGGTCCTGCTGTCGGTATCCACGCGCAGGAAGGCGCCCGGACGCGACGCGGCGAAGAAGCCGATCAAGGCCTTGGCGTCACCGGCACTTCCCGCGATGACCGGACCGATCACCTCGCCGCGTCCGAACGGGCGGATCGCGGCATAGGCTTCGATCACGCCGTTGCCGCGGATGACCGCGAATTGGCCGCGCTCGGCCAGCGCATCGATCAAGGCTTCACGGTCGGCGCCATAGGCGTCGCGGTCCAACGCCTTGATCTCCGGCAGATCGTCGGCGCTTGCGGCTTGCACGCCGTCAGGCGTGTGAAGCTCCGTGACCTTGCCCTGATGCTGCAGGATCGTGCCGGAGGGCACGAAGCCCAGCTTCTGATAGAGCGGCATGCCGTCGGTCGTCGCGACGAGCCGCAGCGGACGGCTCTCGGCAAGCGCGAAGGCCTGTTCCATGAGCCGGCGCCCGAGCCCCTTGCCTCGCATGTTCCTGTCGACGATCACCATATTGATCATCGCGCAATCCGTACCGTATGGCGTGACCAGGATGGTTCCGGCGACCCGGCCCTGGTCGTCGAGCGCTACCGCGCCGCTGGAGAGCTGCAGCGCCATCTGCCAGTCTTGCGGACGATGCGGCCAATTCTCCTGGCGAGAAAGCGCCACCGCGCCCTCGATATGGTCCGGCCCGAAGTCCTGGAGTTCGATCTCGCACTGCTGCATGGAGCATCCTTCCGTCTGCTCCCAAGTCTCGGGCATCGGCGCGCCGCAGATCGTCTGAAGGTTTCGGCTTCGGCGGTATCTTTCGCCGTAGCGCGGGGTGCGCGCCGCATCTTGTGCTGGCACTGCTTCCGGCACATGCGCTGCACGGCGCGGGACGGCGCCGCCATCGACAGGCAAGATGCTACAGCGTGCCAAACCGGACGGCGGATACGGAACTTTCTGCTTTTGGAAAGGCCATTTCGATCAGGTGGCCCGCTGCTGGCCGGCCTATGATGAAATATATCCAACGCGGATGTGCTTCCACCGGAGATCGACGGACATGGCTTCTTTCAGGCCCAAATACATCACCTTCGACTGCTACGGCACGTTGACCAATTTCCAGATGGCGGAAGCGGCGCGCGACCTCTATGGCAACCGGCTGGATGAACCGAGCATGCTGGAATTCATCAAGAACTTCGCGGCGTACCGGCTCGATGAGATCCTGGGTGACTGGAAGCCCTATGCCGACGTCATCCACAACGCGCTCGAGCGCGCCTGCAAGCGCAACGCCGTCGCCTTCAGTGCCGACGACGCCAGGATGGTCTATGAGCGTGTCCCGACCTGGGGGCCGCACATGGACGTTCCGGCCGGGCTGGCGAAGGTCGCCAAGGAAATTCCGCTGGTTATCCTCTCCAACGCCATGAACGCGCAGATCATGTCCAATGTCGAGAAGCTCGGCGCGCCGTTCCATGCCGTCTACACGGCCGAGCAGGCGCAGGCATACAAGCCTCGCCTCAAGGCCTTCGAGTATATGTTTGATAGGCTGGGCTGCGGGCCGGAGGATATCCTTCACTGTTCGTCTTCGTTCCGCTACGACCTGATGTCGGCGCATGATCTCGGCATCAAGAACAAGGTCTGGGTCAATCGTGACCACGAGCCGGCCAACCCGTATTATGGCTATGTCGAGATCGCCGATATTTCCGGTCTGCCGGGCGTGGTCGGGCTTTGAAACAGGCGGATTGCCGATGAAATTCGTTTCCTATTGGCACGACACGGCCCCTGTCTTCTCCGGCGGGGCGCAAGGCCCGGTCGAGGGGCATTATGACGTCGCCATCATCGGCGGCGGCTTCACCGGCCTCGCCGCCGCGCGCCAGCTGGCGAAGGCCGGCGCGAGGGTGGCGGTGCTCGAGGCGGAGCGGGTGGGTTGGGGCGCATCCGGCCGCAATGGCGGGCATCTGAACAACGGCCTCGCCCACAGCTATCTCTCGGCCAAGGCGGAGCTCGGCAAGGAGCGGGCTAGCGCCCTCTACCGCGCGCTGGACGTATCCGTCGAGACCATCGAGGCGCTGGTCGCAGAGGAAGGCATCGACTGCAATTTCCGCCGCGCCGGCAAGTTGAAGCTCGCCTCCAAGCCGCAGCATTTCGAAGCGATCGCCCGCAATTTCGAGGCCGTCCATGCCGAGGTCGATCCGGACACGGCGCTGCTGTCGGCGGCCGATCTCAAGTCCGAGATCGGCTCGCCCTTCCATGGCGCGATGCTGTCGAAGAAAAGCGCCATGATGCATATGGGCCGCTATGTGGCGGGTCTCGCCACGGCCGCCGCTCGCCATGGCGCCGTCATCCACGAGAATGCGGCGGTGACCGACCGCAAGCAGGCCGGCGCCAGACATGAACTGACCACATCGCGCGGCCGGATCAGCGCCAACGATGTGCTGGTGGCGACCGGCGCCTACACGACGCCGAATTTCGGCTTTTTCCGCCGCAGGATCATCTCCGTCGGCAGCTTCATCATCGCCACGCGGCCGCTGAGCGACGCGGAGATCGCCGCGACCATGCCGGGCAACCGGACATGCGTGACCTCGATGAACATCGGCAACTACTTCCGGCTTTCGCCGGATAACCGCCTGATCTTCGGCGGTCGCGCCCGCTTCTCGGCGACCTCGGACCAGCGCTCCGACGCCAAGAGCGGAGAGATATTGCGGGCAGGCCTCGCCGCGATCTTCCCGCAACTCGCCAAGGTCGAGATCGACTATTGCTGGGGCGGGCTGGTCGACATGACCAAGGACCGTTTTCCGCGAGCCGGCTACCATGACGGGGTCTGGTACGCGATGGGCTATTCCGGCCACGGCGCGCAACTTTCCACCCATCTCGGCATGATCATGGCCGATGCCATGCTCGGCCGCGAGGACCGCAATCCGATGAAGGGGCTCGAGTGGCCTGCCATTCCCGGCTATTCCGGCAAGCCCTGGTTCCTGCCGATGGTCGGCCTCTACTACAAGGCGCTCGACAGGGTGAGGTAGGCTGTTGCCTATTCCCTATTGCCCTATTCCCATGTGAAAGCTCTTCATCTCGAGATATTCCTCGATGCCGGCCTGCGCGCCCTCGCGCCCGAGGCCGGATTGCTTGACGCCGCCGAAGGGAGCCACCTCCATCGAGACCGAGCCGGTGTTGAGCCCCACCATGCCGAACTCCAGCGCCTCGCCGACGCGCCAGGCGCGTTTCAGGTTCTCGGTGTAGAAGTAGGAAGCGAGCCCATAGGGCGTGCCGTTGGCGAGCGCGATCGCCTCCTCTTCCGTATCGAAACGGAAAAGCGGCGCGACCGGGCCGAAGGTTTCCTCGCCAGCGAGCTGCATTTCGTTCGTAGCGCCCGTCAGCACCAGCGGCGCGACATATTGCGGCCCCTCTGGCAAGGCTGGCCTCTTCGTGATGATCTCGGCGCCTTTGGCGAGCGCGTCCTCGACGTGGCGGTTGATCTTCTCGACCGCCGCCATATTGATCATCGGCCCGATGGCGACGCCGGCTTGAGTGCCTGGCCCGACCGTCATGGCGTTGACGCGGGCGCTGAGCTTCGCGGCGAAGGCATCATAGACCCCGGCCTGGACGAGGATACGGTTGGCGCAGACGCAGGTCTGGCCGCCATTGCGGAATTTCGAGGCGAGCGCGCCCTCGACGGCGAGGTCGAGATCGGCATCGTCGAAGACGATGAAGGGCGCGTTGCCGCCGAGCTCGAGGCTGAGCCGCTTCACGCTGTCAGCCGCTCCGCGCATCAGCAGCGAACCGACCCGGGTCGAGCCGGTGAAGGAGATCTTGCGCACGGTCTCGTTCGCCATGATCTCGTTGCCGATCCCGGCCGGCATGCCGGTGACGATGTTGATGACGCCGGCGGGGATGCCGGCCCGTTCGGCGAGCACGCCAAGGGCCAGCGCCGAATAGGGCGTGAACTCGGAGGGCTTGATCACCACCGTGCAGCCGGCGGCCAGCGCCGGCGCGACCTTGCGGGTGATCATCGCGTTGGGAAAATTCCACGGCGTGATGATGCCGCATACGCCGACGGGCTCTTTCAGCACGATGATGCGGCGGTCGGCCGTGGGCGAGGGGATGGTATGGCCGTTGATGCGGCGTGCCTCCTCGGCGAACCATTTGACGAAGGAAGCGCCGTAGCGGATCTCGCCCCTGGCTTCGTCCAGCGGCTTGCCCTGTTCAGTCGTCAGGATCAGCGCGAGGTCGTCCAGATGCGTGAGCATCAGGCCATGCCAGGCCTCCAGCAGGGCAGCGCGCTCGGCGTGGGTCTTCTTCTTCCAATCCCGATAGGCGGAAGCCGCGGCTTCGATGGCCGTGCGGGTCTCGGAGCCGGCCATGTCGGGCACGGTGCCGATTGCCAACTGGGTCGCCGGATCGATCACATCAACGGTCTTGCCGGAGCCGGCTGCGACCCATTTGCCGCCGATCAGGCCGGCTTCGCGGAAGAGGGTTTTGTCTTTCAGGCTTTTCATCGGAAACGACCCCTGCAATCAGTTGAGCGCCGCGACGACGGCGGCGGTGACGGCGTCCGTGCTGTCCTTGCCGGCGACGGTTCCAACGCCCCGAGCGGTCGTCGCTTCGAGCGCCTTCATGACACGGCCGGCTGCGTCTCTTTCGCCGAGATGGTCGAGCATCATCGCGCCGGACCAGATGGCGGCGATCGGATTGGCGATGCCGAGATGGGCGATGTCGGGCGCGGAGCCGTGCACCGGCTCGAACATCGACGGCGCCGAGCGGTCCGGATTGATGTTGGCGGAAGCGGCGTAGCCGAGCCCGCCCTGGATCGCCGCGCCGATGTCCGTCAGTATGTCGCCGAACAGGTTGGAGGCGACGACCACGTCGAGGCTCTCCGGCGCCATGATCATGCGCGCGGCGAGCGCGTCGACGTGATAGCTGGTCGCCGCGACATCCGGATAGTCTGCCGCCAGCTTGTGCGTGATCTCGTCCCAGAAGACCATCGAATGTTTCTGCGCGTTGGACTTGGTGACGGAGGCAAGCCTGCCCCGGCGTGCCCGCGCCTGCTCGAAGCCGAAGCGCAGGATGCGCTCGACGCCGGCGCGGGTGAAGATCGAGGTCTCCACCGCCACCTCGTCCAGCGTGCCTTGATGCACGCGCCCGCCGGCGCCCGAATATTCGCCTTCGGTGTTCTCGCGAATGCACAGGATATCGAAGCTTTCGGCCCGCAGCGGGCCCGTCACGCCCGGCAGCAGGCGGTGCGGCCGGATGTTGGCGTATTGCACGAACGCCTTGCGGATCGGCAGCAGCAGGCCGTGGAGAGAAACGGAATCGGGCACCTCCGCCGGCCAGCCGACGGCGCCGAGAAGGATGGCGTGGAAGCCGCGCAAGGTCTCGATGCCGTCCTCGGGCATCATGCGGCCGGTTTCCTTGAAGAAGCGGCAGGACCAGGGAAACTCAGTTCCGGTTACGGCAAAGCCTGAATGCCGGGCCGCCATGTCCAGCACCGTCCAGGCAGCGGCGGTCACATCACGGCCGATGCCGTCACCGGGGATCAGGGCGATCGAGTAGGACTTCATCGGCATCTCTCTAGAGGCTGATCAGGACGCTCTTGGTCCTGCGATTGGCGAGATAGGCCTCGCGCCCCAGATCCTTGCCGATGCCGGAGCGCTTGTAGCCGCCGGTCGGCAGGATGTGGTCGCGCGAGCGGCTGTAGCGGTTGACCCAGACCGTACCCGCTTCGAGCTTGCGCGCGAGGCGGATGGTGCGGGACAGGTCGGCGGTGAAGAGGCCGGAGGCCAGCCCATAGGTCGGGTGGCTGGACAGCGTCAGGGCCTCCTCCTCGGCCTCGAAGGTCTGAACCGTCAGGACCGGGCCGAAGATCTCCTCGACGATCGCCGGATTGGCCTGATCGACATTGGCAATCAGCGTCGGCTCATAGAAATAGCCGTGAGCATCCATTGCGCCGCCACCCGTCAGGCATTCGCCGCCGGCCTCGACCGCGGCCCGCACGACGCCGTCGACACGTGCACGCTGCCGTTCCGAGATGATCGGCGAATACTGCGTCGCCTCGTCCCAGGTCGGGCCGGGACGCGCCGCCTTCATCTTCTCCAGTATGGCGGCCGTCAGGCTGTCGGCGACGCTCTTCTCGACGATCAGGCGCGTGCCGGCCACGCAGGCCTGGCCGGCGTTGAAGGTGACGCTGCCGGCGATTGCCGTCGCCGCCTTGTCAAGATCGGCATCGGCAAACACGATCTGCGGGCTCTTGCCGCCGAGTTCCAGCGTCATCGGCTTGACGCCGGTGCGGGCGACGTTCTCCATGATGGCCGAGCCGGCGCGGGTCGAGCCGGTGAAGCTGACCTTGGCGATCTCGGGATGGCCGGTCAGCGCCGTGCCGGTCGTCGGACCGTCGCCGAAAACCACGTTGATTAGTCCTGCCGGCAGACCCGCTCTGACGGCAAGCTGCGCCATGTAGACCGCCGAGAAAGGCGTCATCTCGGACGGCTTCAGCACGACCGCGTTGCCAGCAGCCAGCGCCGGGCCGAGCTTCCAGCCGGCCATCGAGATCGGAAAATTCCAGGGCGTGATCGCGCCGACCACGCCATAGGGCTCGCTCATAATCATGCCGAGACTGGCGTCGTCAGTTGGCACGAGGTCGCTGCCTTCCTTGTCGGCGAATTCGGCGAAGAAGCGGATCTGCTCGGCGGTGACGGCGATGTCGCCGGCGACGAGCTGGCCGACAGGGCGGGTCGAGCTCAACGCCTCGACCTTGGCGAGCGTTTCGGCTTCCGCCTCGATCAGGTCGGCCCAGGCCTGGAGTGCCCTGGTGCGCTCGCGCGGCCGGACGCCGCCCCAATTGCTCGCCTTCAGCGCCGCCTTGGCGCTTTCCACCGCACGGTCGACCATGTCCGCGCTGGCCACTGGGCAGGCGGTATATGGCTTGCCGTCCGACGGGCGGCGCATCTCGATGCGGCCCTCGGCCGAAATCAGCTCCCCGCCAACGAAATGGCCGACGGGGAGGGGAATTTTGTCGGGATCGAAGCTCAGGCTCATTCGAAGCTCAACGTCATGGGGCGATCACTTTCGAGCATTTGCCCGAGCCTAGCGCGTGCTGGCACGCAGCATGCGCTGTTCGCCGATCCGCCGCCGACGAAAGTTGCGTGCCAAGCGCGGGGGACGGCAAAATCTTCCGCGCAGATCAGCGCCTGTCAGCCGACCGTCACGTAGATCTTGCGCACCGTTTCGATGGTCTTCCAGACTCCGGTGAAGCCAGGCTTCATGACGAAACTGTCACCGGCGCGGTAGGTCATCGCCTCGCCGGCGTCGGGCGTGATCTCGACCACGCCGGAGAGGATATGGCAGAACTCGAAGGTGTCGCCCTTGATCGAGCGCGTCTCGCCCGGCGTCGCCTCCCAGACGCCGGTATGGACGAGGTCGTCCTTGGCGACATCCTGTGCCCAGGTCTTGAAGGCGGGATTGCCGGCAATCAGCCGTTCGGGCAGCGCCTTGGATTCGCGCGGCGAAAAGATTGGGTCTGTATCGACGGTCTTGAGCAGGGACAAAGGATGGCCTTTCCGTTGGATTTCAATAGCCGCGCGACCGGTCGACGAGCCCGATCGGATCGAGCCCGGCGCGGTGACGCTTCACGTTGTCGATGACGGCCCGCGCCGCGGTCGCCGGTTGGGTGACGCTGGCGACATGCGGGGTCAGGATGATCTTCGGATGCGACCAGAACGAATGGCCCTTGGGCAGCGGTTCGGGATCGGTCACGTCGATCATCGCCGCCGACAGATGGCCGCTGTTGAGGGCGGTGATAAGCGCTTCATGGTCGAGTTGCGGCCCCCGGCCGGTGTGAACGAGCGCCGCGCCCTTGGGCAGTTTCGCAAACAAGCCGGCACCGAGAAAACCGCGCGTGTCCTCAGTCAGCGGCAGCAGGCAGACCAGTATGTCGCTGGCCGCCAGCATCTCATCCAGCCCGAGTTCGCCATGATGGCAGGTCACGCCTTCGATCCGCCGCGGCGAGCGGCTCCAGCCGGCAAGCGGAAAGCCGAAGGGCTTCAGCCGGTCGAGGACGGCGTGGCCGAGTTGCCCGAGGCCGAGCACGCCGATCCTCCGCGAGGCGGCCTGGAGCTGAGGGATATCGCGCCATTCGCCGGCGCGCTGCTGCGCCAGATAGTCCGGCAGGTTGCGGTGCAGGGCAAGCACTGCCAGCGGCACATATTCCTGCATCATACGCACGATGCCGTCCTCGATCATGCGCACGATCTTCACGTGCGCAGGCACCGCGTCGAAGCGGAACTGGTCGACGCCGGCGCCGATGGAAAACAGGATTTCGAGGTTCCTGTAGCGGGCGAGATTTTCCGGCACGGTCCAGGTGATCAGATAGCGCACGGCGTCGGGATCGACCGTCGCGGCGTCCATGGCGAAGGGGAGGTCGGGCAACTCTGTGGCAAAGGCTTCTGCGAAGACAGCCCCGCGGCGCGCATCGGAGTTGAACAGGAATGTCATTCCGGTGCCCTCAGACCGCGCAGCCCGCGCCCAGCGCCTCGATCATCCGCTGGCAGGCGGCGAGTTCGCTGGCAAGGATATATTCGTCCGGCTTGTGGGCGCGGCCGATATCGCCGGGGCCGCAGATGATCGCGTCGAAGCCGGCGGCCTGGTAAAGCCCGGCCTCCGTGCCGTAGCTGACGGCGGCAAGCGGCTCTTCGCCGGTAAGCCCATGCAGCAATGCCGCCAGTGCAGCGTCTTGCGGCAGCGACAGCGCCGGATAGGCGCTGATCGGCGTCCACTCGATCTGAAAGCCTTCGGATGCGCAGGCCTCGGCCCTTGCGTTGACGGGTGCGAGCAGGCCGGCCGGATCGACGCCGGGTATGGCGCGCGCCTCCAGGTCCAGCGTGCAGGTGTCCGGGATGATGTTGACCGACTGTCCACCCGCGATCACGCCTGCCTGCAGCGAGGAATAGGCCGGTTCGAAGGCAGCGTCGAACGGACCGTGCGTCAACCGCTCGGCTTCGCTCACGGTCGCGCTCAGCACCTCGGCCATGGCGTGGATGGCATTGAGGCCGAGATCGGGCCGCGAGGAATGACCGGTGCGGCCCCGCATCGTCACGCGGGCGGCCGCCTTGCCCTTGTGGCCGCGCACGGCGCGCATGCCGCTTGGCTCGCCGACGATGACGCCCAGCGGCTTGGCGCAAAGTTCTGGCAGGCGGGCGATCAGATGCGGCACGCCGCGGCATCCCACCTCCTCGTCATAGGAGAAGGCAAGGTGGATCGGTCTGGCCAGGCGCATGCCCGCCACGTGCGGCACAGCCGCGAGCGCGGCAGCAAGGAACCCCTTCATGTCCGTAGTGCCGCGCCCGTAGAGCCGCTCGCCGTCGCGGCGCAGCGCGAAGGGAGAAGAGCTCCATTGCGGCTCGCCGGCGGGGACGACGTCCATGTGGCCGGACAGGACGTAGCCTGGGACATCGGCTGGACCGATCGTCGCGAAAAGATTGGAACGGTCGCCTTCCGGCCCCGGAAGCAGGGTGACCTTCACTCCTTGTTCGGCGAGATGGGCCTCGATCCAGCCGGCAATGTCGCCGTTCGGCTTGCCGGCGACCGATGGAAAGGCGACGAGACGGTCGAGGATGTCTAGGACGTCCATTCCTGTCCTCAAAAAGCATTTTGGGTTCGCCGGGATTGGTGCCGTCGACCGCATGCTGCAGCAATTCGGCAGAGGATGTGGGCTTTCTTTCGCGATTGCGTGCCGAAAGCGGAAGTGTTTCAGTTGAATCTTGCGTTGGCGCGGGGCTTTCGAGCAAATCGTATCGGTCTGGTTGTTTAGCGTTGGCAGGGCGGAGCGGCCATTGCGTGCACCCGTCAGGCAATCTTTCAGAGGCATGAAATTGAAGCCGTCCGGAAGCTTGAAAATCGATACCTTCTCGATGCGCATCGGCGAAATCGATGGCATCGATCTCGACCGGTTGCACGCGCACTCCTTGTCCGTGGGATGGCCGCATCGAGCCGAAGACTGGCAGTTCCTGCGCGAATGCGGGCACGGGTTCGTGGCGCTCGATGATATCGGCCGCGTTCTCGGCTCGGCCATGTGGTTCCCACATGGCGCCGATTTCGCGACGGTCGGAATGGTCATCACCTCGCCGAGACTGCAGACGCTGGGGGCAGGGCAGTGGCTGATGAAGCGGGTCTTCGATAAGGTCGCCGGGCGTAACCTGCGTCTCAACGCAACCCGGGCGGCAAGGCGGCTTTATCTTTCGCTGGATTTCCAACCGGAGAGGACCGTCTACCAATGCCAGGGAGTTGTCCATGCGATCGGATCGGCCGGCATGGGCAAGGCGCATGGCGAGGTGCGGCAATTGCGTGCGGAGCACCTGCAAGCGATCATCCCACTCGACGCCGCCGGTTTCGGCGTGCTTAGAGAAGCGCTCGTCCAAAAGCTGCTCGATCAATCCGTCGGCTACGGGCTCTTCGACGATGGCCGGCTCAAGGCCTTTGCCCTGTGCCGGCCGTTCGGCCGCGGCCACGTCATCGGCCCGGTGGTGGCGCAGCGGGATGCCGATGCCATCGCGGTGGTCCGGCCGCACGTGGCCGATCATTCGGGTGGCTTCCTGCGGGTCGATACCCATATGGAGAGCGGCGAGTTCGCCGCATTTCTGTCGCACAGCGGAATGCCTGTCTTCGACACGGTGCTGACCATGTCCATGGGCAAGCGCCTCGCCGATTATTCCGTCGGCGGCGCAACCGCACCGATGACCTATGCCCTTGCCAGTCAAACTCTCGGGTAGTTCAGTAAGGCGCGATCTGCGCGACGAACGCGAGCAGTCCGGTTCCTATCATGAAATTTGCACCCGACTGCCGATTGAATTCGTTTGCAGGATGTCCCCAATGGCGAGAAACTGCCGTTGAATTCCGAGCCTATCGCCGCGGGAGAAGGCAATGGCCCAGGACCAAGGCAAGTCGACCGGACCGGATCTGATTCAGGGCATCGCGCTCGCGGACCTTCCTGACGGCGGCAAGCTGGCCGGCCGATGTGGCGACGACCAGGTGCTGCTGGTGCGCCGCGGAACCGACGTGTTCGCGGTCAGTGCGACATGCACGCATTACGGCGGGCCGCTCGTCGATGGCCTTGTCGCGGATGATACCGTCCGCTGTCCCTGGCACCATGCCTGCTTCGATCTGCGGACGGGCGAAGCGTTGCGCGCCCCTGCGCTCAATCCTCTTGCCTGCTGGGCGGTCGAACAGCGGGACGGCCGCATATTCGTCGGCGAGAAACTGAAACGGACGGCTCCGAAACCGCGCTCCGGGGGCTCCGGCCAGGTGCCTGAGAAAATCGTCATCATAGGCGGCGGCGCGGCGGGGTTCGCAGCGGCCGAAATGCTGCGCCGGGAGCGGTTCCAAGGCAGCATCGTAATGCTCAGCAACGACCAATCGCCGCCCGTCGACCGGCCAAACCTCTCCAAGGACTACCTCGCCGGAAAAGCCCCTGAGGATTGGATCCCGCTCCGCGGCGAAAAATTCTATTCCAAGAACAACATCGACCTGCGGCTCAACACGGAAGCCATGCATGTCGACGCCCGTGCGCGGCAGGTCATCCTCGCGGATGGGGGCAGGATTCCCTATGACAGGCTGCTGCTTGCGACCGGGGCCGAACCCGTTCGCTTGGCCGTCCCCGGCGCCGGCCAGCCGCATGTCCGCACGTTGCGTTCGTTCGCGGACTGCAGGGAGATCATCGCGCGAGCTGCCACCGCACGTCGTGCGGTCGTGCTTGGCGCCAGTTTCATCGGGCTCGAGGTTGCCGCTTCTTTGCGTGCGCGCGCTATCGACGTCCATGTCGTGGCGCCGGAGAAGCGGCCCATGGAGCGTATCCTGGGTCCGCAGATGAGCGACTTCATCCGCGCCCTGCATGAAGAGCAGGGCGTCGTGTTCCATCTCGAGCAAACCTTAGGCAGCATCGAGGGCGGGACGGTGAGACTGAGCGGCGGCAGTACTCTGGCGGCGGATCTCGTCGTCGCCGGCATTGGTGTGCGGCCGCGCACCGGGCTTGCCGAGAAGGCAGGGCTGGTCGTTGACCGCGGCGTCGCCGTTGACGCTTTCCTGGAAACGAGCGAGCCAGGGATTTTCGCTGCCGGCGACATCGCGCGGTGGCCCGATCCCCACAGCGGCGAGAATATCCGGGTCGAACATTGGGTGGTTGCTGAGAGACAGGGGCAGGCCGCGGCGCTCAACATGCTCGGATACCGCGAGAAGTACGTTGCAGTCCCGTTCTTCTGGAGCCAGCATTACGACGTCCCGATCAACTATGTCGCTCATGCCGAACGATGGGAAGAGATCGTGGTCGAGGGCGACATCGCCGCCAGGGACTGCCTGCTGCGTTTCAAGAGGGGAGGGCGCACGTTGGCTGCCGCCTCGATCTTCCGGGATGTCGAGAGCCTGGAAGCCGAACTGGCCATGGAGCGCGCAGTGCCTGTCTAAGGCGCGCCGCGTCGAAACGGATTCAGGCGACGCGCTTTAAATCTTTGTTTTGATGCATGTCGTTGCCCCAGAACCGCTGCACACTTCTGGGCGACATGCTTTAAATCTTTGTTTTGATGCATGTCGTTCTCCCAAAACCGCTGCACACTGGCGACATGCATTAATCGAGGCTTGCTGACCACGGTTGAGCGCATGAACACCTGATCCACGGCATAGACAAGCTATCAGCCGAAAGGCGGTCGGTAGCAGGAGGTCCGATCGTAGCGAGCTATCCGCTCGCCGGTGCTCCCCGCCATTTTTGCCCGTCCGGGCAACGCCGCGTACGGCCAAAAAAGGAACCTCGACTGCAGGGGTTGGGTGGGGGCACTGACAGCCGAGGTCAATAAGCTTTCAAAAATTGTGGCTCCGTTTCCTCCAAATCGCAAGGTTCCGCACTCGGCCCGTGGCGATCTCGCGTTCGTCTTTTTGGTGTTTCTTTATGTATGCACAACTTCAGATTGTAATCCTTTCGGGCATATTAGCCACCTAAGATATAATTACCAAATTGTTAACCGGGATTAATGCGCGTTTTCCACAGCATCGTAGTATGCCTCTCAGGCTGAGTTACCTCAATGGAGCGGGGGTGCCATACGTCCGGACGTTGCGATGGCGTGTGCTCTACTCCCAGAATCCCCAGTCAACATTTAGGCAGCCTGCCACACGGGTAGACGAGCGTATCAGTTCATGCCTTCGACATGGCTTTGCGAGGGAGCAAATACAAAAAGGGAGAAAGCAAGGTCGGCGGCGGAGAGGAGTAAAAGGCGATGGGACATCCTCAGATTTCCGATTTTTGGAGCGACGCAACAGGACCGGTACCAAATGGGCATCTGCCGAGCGCTACCGGCCTTAACAGGTCCGATGCTGAAGAAGGACAGCCAAGCGAAGGCCTGGTTGTAATTGTCGACAAGCGGGCACTTGAGCGCGAATGCCTTGCTCGTGGCCTTATCGAACACAATCCCGCTTTGCGCGTCAGCGCGGTGGGATCGCTTGACGAGATCCAGCATAGTGACGGCGAGGCGGAGCCATCCGCGATCCTCGTCATCCTGGGGGCCAGAAAGGTTACCGATCAAAGCGTTCGGGCGGAGCTCGTGCATTTCATTGGCGAGGTTGGCACGGTACCTGTAATTGTCGTGGTGGATTCCGATGAGCCGGGGGAAATCCTGGCGGCTCTTGAATGCGGCGCCCGAGGCTACATTCCCACAAGCGTGAAGGTGAAGGTCGCCGCCGAGGCCATCGGCCTGGCTCGCGCCGGAGGCATCTTTGTGCCCGCCAGCTGCGTGTTGGCGCTTCGCGAGATCATCCATTCGACAGCAAACGGCGCCCGCCCGCTTACCGGCATGTTCACCGCACGAGAGGCGGCGGTTGTGGAGGCGCTGAGGAAAGGCAAGGCGAACAAGATAATTGCCTACGAGCTCAATCTCTGCGAGAGCACCGTCAAGGTCCATATCCGCAACATCATGAAGAAACTGAAGGCTACGAACCGCACGGAGGTAGCCTACAAGCTCAGACAGATGATGCTTTGAAGCTCCTCGACCGGTCTCTGCCTAGCGGGTCCGACGGTACGACTGCTGGGCACCTTTGCCTCGGATCGGAGCTGCGGGTTTCTGTGAGGCCGCGGCTCAGATCCGGGAGTCAGGAAAGTTGGGCGCCAGCTTGGGGCCTTTGGCGAAACGGATACGTTCGGGCGACTGTTCAGGCACGTTTCCGGCCAACCGTCTCGGGTCCTGCCTTCACCAGAAATCCAACACTGTCTTCGCCCAACTCCGCGTTGCGATATGCAGCTTCGGCGGCTTTCAGCCCTCCCGTCAGTCTGCGGATCACCGGAGCGGCTCCGAGTAGGTCGAGCGGCAGGCCTAGCTGACCACGGGCGGGCCGCTTCGGCGGCCAAACCCCGAGACCGAAATAGCTGGCGGCCGAGCGATCGATTCCGCCACTGAACTGCAACAGCAGCGCATGGCGCGAGTTCCGGGCGATACGGCCGAGGCAGTTGATGTCCATTGGTGGTTTGTCGGAGGGTCGCATAGCGACGACGATCACATCCCATGCGTCGTCGCTCAGGAGTGCCGGGTGCGAAAAAACACCTACCCTCGCTCCGCCTTCGCGCAGCATATGCTCGAGGAACGGCGCACAAGGCGTGTCGCAGACGATTGCGACCCTGGCGCCACGCTGATCGACGCCGGCGTCACCAAGAAAGGCGCAGCACAGCCGCGCGAATTCCGGCAGCAGGTCTATGGCCGGATGGGCGAGATTGGGAGCCGCAACTTTGATGCCGGCCTCGTCGCAGGCGTCGAAATCGACAGCGCCTGGCCAAAGCTCCCAGGGTTCAGCCATCAGCGAAACGACCGCTCGCGAGGGCAAGAGTTCGATAAGCGATCTCGAAATCGGCGCGACCTGCGGACAGTTCGTGAGGACGTCCACGTCCTGCCATTTGCGGCTGTCGATGCGGTGTGTGACTTCCACGCGCGCGGAGACCTTGGCGTATTTGCTGAATGCCAATGTCGAGTCTGCGGCCGCCGCCAGGTTCGGATGTCTGGCGGATATGCGAGCGAGCGCAATGACGCGGTCGGCATTGGCGAGCGCCGCGGCTGTCGCTGTCACCGCATGGTATCCTGTCGAAGCGCCAACGACCACGGTGAGGCCAGAGAGATCGAGATCGAGCGAGGCTATTTGGTTGCGCACAATAGCCAGTGCTTCCGCATGGTCGATCTCGGCAGCATGACGAGCAAGCGGCCTTGCAGGGAAATCACGGGGCGAAGGCTTCAGGCTGGGCGCCACGTTGCGCGGTCTCCACTGTCAGATAGGCTCACATCCCTGACGCGGAACAAACTGTCCTGCCGGATCTCGTCCGGACGCGATGCGCACGCTTTTTCATGCATTGCGTCGGCGGACGCCTTTTGCGGGCCTGTGTCGCTCCCGCAATACAGCCGAACCCGCCCGAACTGCTACTGCAGAAAACGGGTGCTTGGTGACACGTCATTCGATCAGAAGGCTTATTGCCATCATGCCTGCAAGGCGCGGATCAGGCTAACGGGTAATCAGGGTCGGGTGCGGCGCTACCTCCTTTGCGGTTCTTGCCGAGGATGACCAGCCGCTGTGAAATCGGGAGCGGAAAACCAGCCGCGTTCGTTGGCGAAACTCATGACAATCAGCGCATTTGGCATGAATCCCCGCAGACCCGGCATCAGCGTGGGTCAAAACCATCGCCCGCTGGGGGGGCGTCGCAAGAGAATCATGGACGTGACGGTCGCATCGATCGCGCTTGTCCTCGCCGCCCCGGTCATGTTGGCGATTGCTCTACTGATATTGTTGACCGACGGTTCACCGGCAATATTCTCGCACACCCGGGTCGGATTCAACGGCAAGCGGTTCGCCTGCTACAAGTTCAGGACAATGGTCGCCAACGCCGATCAGGTTCTCGCCGACTATATTGCGAACAATCCCGAAGCTGCCAAGGAATGGGAGCAGAACTGGAAATTCAGGAATGACCCGCGCATCACGTTCCTCGGGCACATTCTCAGGAAATCAAGCCTGGACGAGTTGCCTCAGCTCATCAACGTGCTGCGCGGCGAAATGAGTTGTGTCGGCCCTCGACCGGTCGTCCCGGACGAACTGCAACGTTACGGCGCCTGCGCGATCGACTATCTCCGAACCCGGCCGGGGCTGACCGGCCTCTGGCAGGTGACGGGCAGGGACGCAATCGACTATCCCAGCCGCGTCTCCATCGACAGCCGCTACGTGCGAGACTGGTCCATTTGGGCCGATGTCGTCATTCTTGCGCGGACCGTTTTCGCCGTAATGAAATTCGACCACGCGTCCTGATCAAGCGGATCGCAAATTCTTCTTCATGCATGTCCTTGCCGCAGAGACCGCAGCATCTTGCGGCACTCAGAGGTGAATGGGACCTGCACCGGCGGCGACGGAGATGGCAGCCGCGGCCGTCATTGCTCGGGGGGCATCCGACGCCACATGACACCGAGGAGGAGGCCGAGCAGGTAGGCACACTGCAGCGTGACAACGAGAAGCAGGATCGAAAGCAGGCGGTGCCAATCAAACGAGCTGGCAATGCCGCCTGCAACGGCGCCGACCACGACAGTCGCCGCGGTCGCGACGATGAGCGCAGGCGCACGAACGCGCAATCCCAGCAAGATGCCAATCGCGCCGACAGCGACAAGGCCCCAAAACACGGCGATCTCCTATAATGTGGAAGACTCAAAAGTGTGCCGTGTCACAAGTCTCCCACATCTGCGAATCCGTACCAACTCTCAATCTCGGCGCACTGCCTGACGGCCTCAACCAGGTGGCGGGAAATCGCTGCATCTCCGCTGCTTGCACAAAAGGCGTAGGACACCTTCTCCGAATGACGCGTTTTCGCTCATTTCCTTGTCCAGGCGCTCAGCCTACGCTGCTTATGGAATAGTACGCGGAACATTCACCCGCGGTGCGGCAGCATGTCTTGAATGGTGGCACGGAGCCCTGTTCCCGGGCGCAGCCAATCAGGACGAAAAGGCCGCTGGACGTTGCTCGGCGGGGCTGAGCAGTGTCGGCGCACAGTTGCCGCATAGCGCTTTCAGCGTGACGTCTCCATCTATGCTGCAGGCATCCATCCTTTTGCTTATCGTGTCGATATGGTTTCCCGGCGCCACGCGGATCGCCGGGACGGATGGTTCGCTTTCCTTTTTGCTGGCCCTGTTCTGCGCCCTGGTAAGTATCGTTCCCTATGCCGAAGCGACAAAACGCCTTCACCGAACCGAAGCGGGCTTGGCGATTGCCGTGCTGACGATGTCTGCTTTCATCATGGTTCTGTCCCTGCTGTCGGCGCTTCATGCAGACAATCCGATCAGGACCATGCGCGCGGTCTTCGCGCAGGTATTTGGTTTCGCCATTATTCCGACGATTGCGGTGATCGCCGCGAGGCCCAGGGGTTTCGAGGCAATCGACAGGATCGGGATGGCGATGGTCATCATGGTTGCCGCGACATCCTGCCTCGTCGCCATCGGGCTGGGCGATGCTCGGTTCGCCGATCGGGCGGAGGGCTATTTCAAGCACGCAAACCAGCTCGGAATTGCCTTGTCGGCCGGTCTGCCGCTTGTCGCCGCGAAGCTGGTCGCTTCTCGAAGGCACAGGATTCTCCTCTCGGGCTGCCTTCTGGCGGGGCTTTTGGGCTTGGTGAAATCGGGCTCAAAGACAAACTTCGTCCTTGGCGTGGCAGGTCTCGGCACGTTCTTCGGGCTATACAGCGTCTATCTGGTGATAAGGAGGCAGCGCCCAGTAACTGTGATCGCCGGGACCATTGCGGCTCCGATATTGTTCCAGTTGAGCTTGGCGACATTGCAGTTCCTCAATCCGCGGGCCTACAGGCTGCTGTCACTTCAGCTTTCCGGAGGTGAGGCGCATTCGATCGTGTCGCGGCAGAAACTGTGGTCCATATCGATCGATCTGGGCCTGTCGCATCCGTTCATGGGAGTGGGGGCAGGCCAGTGGGTGGGCGACATCGCTCCGCATAGCCACAACCTGTTCATCGACGCCTTCAGAACGCTGGGAGTGCCCGGCCTGGCGTTGGTATCGGTTATCGTTGTGCTGGTCGTTGCCTATCTGATCAGCTCCGTTCTTCACACATTGGTCGACAGGGGGAAGGGCGAGCAAGCGACCGAAGTGAACGTGATGGTGCTCGGAACGTCGGTCGCCGTGTGGAATTACCTCGTCGCAAACCAGATGAGCGATTCCTTCGGTCCATCAACCTCGGCTTTCTTCTGGTTGCCGCTGGCGTTGCTCATGGTCTACCGCGGCATGCAGCGATCACTGCAGACCGGGCTCGACCAGAAGCCAGAGCTGCATGCCGGGACCGGACCTCAACTATTCCAGCATTGAAGAAAAGAGGAAGAGCCTCTTCAGGTTCTTTGATCTTCAAGAGTCAACCTTAGCGCTTTAATCCAATGACCTCGCACGCGGTTCGCGACCTGGCGGCAAGACTTCCGCCAAGCGTCGGAACGCGCGCGCTTCAAACAGACATCCGATTTGTGGAATTCTTTGGTCTGCCGGGGGTCGGAAAGACAACCGCCTCCAGTCTGTTGGCGAACGGTTTGCGACGTTGCGGCCCGCTGGTCGGCGACGTGCGAATGGCGTGGGGGACAAGAACTTTCATCAGCCGGCAGATCTACAGGGTCGGCATTGTCGCCCCAAGAATCAAGGATCGTGAGTTTCGCTTGCTGCTGATGCGAATAGCCCGCTTCGTCCTCGAAAGCGGACAGTCATCGATTGCCGATGCAGTCAGGGTGATCTGGAACATGTGGGTTCTGGTTGCCTTCGTTCAGAGCGAGAGGCCAAGACAAAACGCCATCGTCATTATGGATCAGGGATTGCTGCAGGGCTTCTGGTCCATATTTTTGAAGAGCAAGCGCCGGGCAACTTCCGAGAGGTGGGTTGATATCCTGTCTGACATTGGCGTCGATGACATGCTTTTCCTCCATCTTCGCGCCGAGACCGGCGTGGCGCGGGATCGACTTCTGAAGAGGGGCGATCAATCCTCGCGAATGCAAAGGGCGTCCCCTGGCCGCGACCTCGATCTCTGGTCGGCGGCGGATCGAACTTGCCATGAGCTGACGGCCGATCTTGAGAAGGAAATGGGAACGGAAGATCACGTCGGCGTATTGGCGTCAGTCGACGTGGAAAGACTGGCGTCGCCCGAAGACGTGGCTGAAAGAGCGCTGGAGACGGTGCTTTTGGCCTGTCTGGAACGACATCGGCCATGTGATTCGGCTGATCGATGAGCATGGGGATGGATCGCCGCTCGTTCATAGGCCTTGCCGGTTTGTATCCCGTGTGCGCTCTGCTGCCGGGCTCGTGCCAAGCGGAAGGACAGACGCCGAGGGGCAAGCAACTCGTCCTGACGGGTGACTACGGCTACGAGCAACAATCGATTCGGAATCTCGAAGCCGGAACGACGATCGACGCCCGCAACGCTTCCTTCACAGTCGCCAACAGCAGGAACAGCGATCCCAGCGCGATGATGGGCTGCGACGAGGGGACGTTGCCGGTCAATCGCTATCCGGTCGTCATCCGCAACTGCCCCGGCGTCCACTTCCTCGGAGGGCGCTTTGACGGTCAGGTGCCGCTGACCTCCGACTGGCGGGATACTTATTGCAACAGCGCGGCACTGCTTGTCAGGGACGGAACCGCCAATGCGACAATAGAAGGCGTTCGTGTGCGCCGCTGCTGGGACGGCATCCGCTTGGCCGAGCGGGCCGACGGCTTTCACCTCAAAGGGTGCTGGCTCAGCGAGGTCAGGGATGATGCGGTGGAGAACGATTATCTCCTCAGCGGCACGGTCGAAGATTGCCTGTTCGACGGGTGCTTCTCGGGGATCAGTGTGGATCCTGCGTCGAACGAACGGGACGGGACAGGGGAGACCGTGCGGATCGACCGAACCCTCATTCGCATGCACGCCTTTCTCTCCAAAGGCGAGATCACACATCAAGCGCCGATCAAGGCTGTCGATCAGTCACCCAGGTTGAGGATCACGGGATCGGTTTTCGCGCTGACTTCGGCAAACATGCGTGGATTGCGTCGTCTCGAAAGAACGTGGGCGCTGACGGTTGAAAGTCGCGACAACGCTTTGTTGTGGCTGTCCGACGAACCAATTCCGTTCAAATTTCCGCTGCCGCCGTCCGGGTTCAAGGTGCTGACGGGCGCCGATGCCCGCGGATATTGGAACAAGGCGTATCGCCAGTGGGTCGCAGCGCATCGGGACGTGGCCCGGTTCACCGACGAAGCGCTGTGAGAAATCGCGCCGGCAGCAAGCTGCCGCCAGCTTTGCAAACGACAGTTTAGACCGTCACCGCATGGTAGACGAGAGGAAGGCGATGAAACAGGACAAGGCGGTCGATGAAACCATGTCGCCAGCTTCTGCCGATCACGCTGCGAGGTTTGTCACCCAAGGGCGATTGGCCCGCGTCAGGGGGCAAAACATCTTGTTCAGCCCATCCCAGCGGGCAATTTTCGCCGTCAACGATACTGCTGCCGACATCTGGCGCTCTCTGGAGGAAGGCACATCGCCGCAGGCCATCTCGGTCGAGATGGCCCGCAGCGGCGTCGATAGGCTTGAGGCAAACAGGCATGTCGAGGCAGCGCTTGGGGACTGGCAGCGACTGAGCCTGATACGGCCATGCGCGCCGTTCTCTCCATCATCGGCTCAAGAACCTGTGAGCCAGGTGGTCGCCGTTGCGGGCCTTACCATACGCATCGTCTATCCGGCCGCCTGCGCCTTTCCCGCCGTCTCCGTATTTCGCCATCTCGAGGTCCGAACAGAGACTGCCGACATTCTGCTCCAGGTGGTTGAACACGAGGGACGGGTCCACCTGTTTCGGGACGGCGACTGGATCCTGTCTTGTTCGCGCGACGAATTGCCCGTCATGCTGAAAGGGCAATTGCTGACCGAGGTTCTCGATCACGGCGCCTACGAACTTGCCCTGCACGCGGCTGCGCTGGTCGGCAATGAACGCCTCGTGCTTCTTTGCGGCAATCCGGGCGCGGGCAAGACAACGCTGACCTTGGCATTGATCCATGCAGGGTTCGGCTTCGCATCCGATGACGTGACGCTGCTGGACGCCAAGGGGCATGGCGTGGGGCTTCCGTTTGCCCCCGCGGTCAAGGCGGGAGCATGGCCGCTTGTGGCCGAATATTACCCCGATATCGACGCTGTCCCAATCTGTCGCCGCCCGGACCGCAGGCGCGTTCGGTTTGCCGTGCCGGGGCAGTTCGTGCCGCCTTCTCCTGCGCCCATCGGCAGTGTGATCCAGCTTCGTCGAGGTCGCGACGCGAAAGCGTGCCTGGAACCGGTCGATCCGGCCAGCGCATTGCGCGTCCTGCTCAACGGCGCGTCTGCACCCGGCCGAGAACTGAGTGGCGCCGCGTTCGACGTGCTGACCCAACTCATCGGATCGGCGCAGACCTACCGCCTGACCTATTCAAAGCTCGATGATGCAATAGAGCTGATCGCGAAAGCTTGCCGATGAAGCATCGAGGCAACGCGCTTGAGGCACTGGTCGCGGGGCTTCGCGGCTGTCCGGCCGACGCGGCCGACTGGCGTGCGGTGATTGCTCTGGCCAATCGCACGTTGCTCACGCCGGACTTGTTCTCGTCGCTGTTGCGGGCCGGCCAGATCAGTCGGCTCCCGCGGGACGTACGCAAGTATCTTCGGTTCGTTCACGGCTGCAATCGGGAACGAAATCTGCGCTTGCGAGCCCAACTGCGTGAAGCCGTGGCGGCCCTCAACCGCCGCGGCATCGTTCCGCTCCTGCTCAAGGGGGCCGTTCCCCTATTCCTTTCCCCGATCGATCGGGTCCCCAGCAGGATGACCAGCGACCTCGATCTGGCCGTGGAACCGGCCGATGAAGCGGTCGCGCGAAGCTGCCTCGAGGAGCTTGGCTACGTCGAGATGGCGGGCGCCCGAGGCATGGTCCGGCAGCAGGACGCCGGAATGCTGGAGCTCCGGCCGAGCAGGGGCAACGGCTTTGAGCTGCCCAAGCTCGTCCGGCGAAACGGGCTGCGGGTGAATATTCCGTCTGTCCGGTCCCGCGCCCTGCACTGGATCGTGCACGACCTGCTTAAGGAGGGGGACTACTGGCGCGGAAGGATTGATCTGCGGCACCTTCATGATCTGGCGCGACTGGCGGAAAGGGAGGACGTGGACTGGACGGCGCTGCGGGCATCCATGGCGGATCGGCGCGCCCGCAATGCGCTCGACACCCAGCTCCTCGCCCTGCAGCATTTCTTCGGAACCAACATTCCGGCAAAATGCGCACAGCGGCCGATGATCCGTTTCCAGCACTGGAGGCGCGTGTTCACGGCGACCCATCCGATCATCGGCGCTCCGTTGCGCCTGGCCGGCAATTTGATGTGGGGCGCACGGCGGTTTTCACAGGCCGATGATCTGGCACGGCGTGGCTCGACCGATCTTGCGCGGCGCATCGCTCGCACGCTCTTGAACCCCAGGGCGAAAATCTAAGCCTTTTGGTGAACTAGTACCTCCGTCCCGGGAAGCATAGAGTAAAGTCCGTGAAATCTTGAAACGCGTGTGGGGAGATTTGACATGCCAACCGAAAGCACAAAACGCCCGGAACGGAAGCCGGAAACGCTGGTTTCAGAGTCTCAGGCGCGCCGGGACTTTCTCAAGAAGGCGGGGCGTTTTGCGGCGGTGACCCCGCCGGCGATAACGCTTCTGCTCGGCACGAGCCTGAACTCGAAGGCGATTGCCCAGTCGGGAGGATCACGCCCGGGCAATGGCTGGGGAGACACGAACCATATTCACCTTGGCCCTCCCGGCCAATCGTAAGCCTCTTCGACCGGCATGATCGCTGAAAACAGCGTTTTGAGGCCATAGGGCTTAGAGCAGAGCAGTTCACCGTTTCATGGAAACGGCGAACTGCTCTAATTATTTATTTGGTTCTACGTTGAAAGCCCGGATCGCTTGCGGCACGCCAGGCTGCCGCAAGCGATCCGGGCTTTTCTTTTGCCGGCGGCGGTTTGTCTCGCTCGCGCTTGCAACGCGCCGCGCTCGCGCGTCCGGGGCGCATTGGCTCGGCACCACCAGACCCAGCCCTTTCGAGCCGGGCATGACGCGCTCCGGGGGCCTGAAAGATCGCAGCTGACGGGTCAGGCGAGCAGCCAGTCATTCAAATGGAATTCATAGATCTTGCCGTCGTTCTCGGTCGGGTTCGAGTCGTTGTCCACGCCCCGATCGACGATGTAGAGGCTCATGTGATGACTCGGATCGTCGCTGCTCGGCGCCAGCGCCAATCCCGCCGGTTTCTTCGCGTGAGCGGCGGAGATATCGAGCGTGCCCAGCAGATCCCCGGTTGGCGTCACCATCGCCACCGAGTTGCGTGACGTGATGACATAAAGCAGGTCGTGGACCGGATCATACGCGAGCCCCCCGTCAGAAGGGGTTCCGAGCGATTGTACAGAAAAACTCGTCACGACATCATCGCCGCCCGTGCTTGGGACGCCGTCGAATTTGCCGTTCTGGCCCGGAGCGATGGTGTAAATCCTATGGGTTGAGCCATCCTCGAGATAGAGCACTCCGCGGTTTGTGTCGTAGGCAAGACTCTCCGAATCCGAACTGCCGAACGCGGACGTCTTGAATGAGGTCACGATATCGTCGGACGTGTTGTAAAGCCCATCCTTGCCTGGGTTCAACTCGTAGACGCTCTTCGTGCCGGTATCGTCCGAGAAGAAGAGATGGTGGTTCGTCGGATTGTAGGTGACCCCGGCCGGCTCATCGGAGAAATTGATGGTCGTGAGCGTACCCGCCAGGGTGCCGTTCAGATTCATCTGGTAGAGATTCTTGCCGGTGAAAATGGACATTTCATCGACTTCGCTGTCGGCAACCAGCAGCGTGCCGAGATGAGAAATATAGACGATATCCGTTGGATCGGGACTTGGCGGAGACCACTGCGAAGTCAGAATGGTATGCGCCAAGGTCACCGATGTCGGCAACTGGCCGCTGCCGCCGGTGACGTCAACGGTGAAGGTGTGGATGTCGATGCTTCCGTCGGACGACTTGGCTGTCACGTGGAGATTGATTGACGGTTCGGATTGGGCATCGAGCGCGCCGGTGCTCGATCGCGTGATGACGCCTGTGCTGGCATTGATGGCAAAGCGCGTATCGTCGATCGTGTAGGTGACCGTCGAACCGGCATCGGGATCCGTGGCCGAGGCGGTTATGCCGACCGCCGTGCCTGCGGCGGCGTTCTGGGAGATTTGGTTGGCCGCGGTGTTGGCATCGGGCGGCGTGTTGAACGCGACCGGCTCCGGGCTGTCGAGGACGGCGAGGGTGAAGATCTTGTTGGCGGTACTGCCGTCGGAGGAGGTCGCCGTCACCGTCAGGTTGATGGACGACTGGGTTTCGAAGTCGAGTGTGCCGATGGCCGAGCGCGTGACGACACCGGTGCTGGAATTGATGGCAAAGCGCGCATCGTTGATGCTGTAGGTGACGCTCGATCCGGCATCGGGATCCGTGGCCGAAGCGGTGATTCCGGTTGGGGCACCAGCCGCGGCGAGCTCGGCGATCTGGTTGGTGGCGGAATTGCTATCGGCGGGTGTATTGAAAGCCACCGGATTTCCGGATCCCGGCAAGATATATTCGATGTGCAGCAGCGGCGCGCCGGCGGGATTGTATTCATATGAATCTGCCGTGCGCGTGCCGGTGCCGGTGATCAGGAAGGCCATGTCGTTGAGCGCCACCCAGCCCGAGCGGTTGACGATCTCCTGGACGATAGCCGTAAGGTCGGGCGTGCGCTCGGCCAGACCCTGTTCGCCTATCGTGGTCCACGGGTCCGGCGTCCAGGCGGTGGACGCCGTCGTCCGGGGCAGCGACGAGACGTTGAACGCGGTGCTGGTGAAGGGACTGGCGTCGTCGGTGTCGTCGCCCTGGATCAGCAGCGAGGCCGCGCCGGTCTTCACCTCATTGGCCTGGAACTGGATGTAGGCGCTGGTGATGATCGCGCCTTGCGGGATGTCGATGCCGGTGAAGCGGATGCCGACGGTCTGGCGGGTGGTGCTGTCGTAGCCCAGTTCCAGGTCGCCGGTGTTGGTTCCGATCGTACCGGAGCCTTTCTCCTCGACATCGTCGCCTGCTGTCGCCACCCGCGTTTCGAATAGTTCAGCCATGATACATCTCCTTTCCGCATTTCCCCTCGATTAACAACGAAACCTCCAGGTGCCCGACCCGGGTCAGGCCGACCCATGATCGAGCAAGGCGATGATTTCGTTGCGCGTGAAGAATGTGATCCTCGGACCTATCTCGAGTTCCGCCGATGATCAGTCTGTTGCCTGCTTCATCCTAGGCCACGCGGGCACCACTGCAGCGAGCAAGCGCAGCAGCGACAGGCCTTCCCGCCCAAGGAACAGCGACGGCAGCAGCCAGCACAACAGCAGGCCCCCCGCAGACGCCAGCAATGCCGTATCGATGAGCAGCGGAAGAGGAGACAGCTGGAAGGCGCGAAGCCATTCCACGAACGCCCAGACGCCGGTTCCGACGACGCCCGCTAGCGCGAGGCCAGGCAAGTGCGCCAGGAAGAAATCCGCCCATGTCATCCCGGTCACGCGCAGGCTCAACTGCCCCATGAGGAAGAAGTTGGCCCCGAATGCCAGGCCGACACCGAACGCCACACCTTCCACCCCCCAAAATTGCCCTATGAAGGCTCCGACGAAGACACCGACGGTGAAAACAGCCTGGCGCCAGGCTCGTGCGTAAACCGTTCCGGTTGCCCGCGAGACGGAGTCGCTAAGCTTGTAGCTCGTGCGGAACAGCATGCTGAACGCCAGGATCTGGAGGGGGGCTACTACACCCTCCCAGCCTCGTCCGAGAATGACCCGAACCAATTCGGGCGCGACGATCGCCACAACCACGCTGGCCGGCAGGACAAGCAGGCCACAACCGGCGACCGCGCTGCGATAGGCACGCGCAAGCCTGACGGGCTCTTCCTGGACCAGCGCCATGGTGGGGAACAGCACGCGATCGAGCACCTGGCCGACGATGACCGCCGGAGTCGTCATGAGCTGGGACGACAAGCCGTAGACGCCGAGCGCATCGGCGCCGAGGTAGCGGCCCACGACGAGCCTGTCCACCTGAGTGGCGAGGTAGTTGCAGACCCGCGCAATGGTGAAGCCGCTTCCAAAATAGAGCAGTTCGAAAATCGCGCTTCGCTCGAGCAACGGCCGCATCGGGTGCCGCTGCCCGGCGAGCAGCACGATCGTGCGGAACAACTGCTGGACCAGGAGCGCTGCGACAAGTGCCCAGATGCCGAAGCCGAGCCAAGCCAGCACAGGACCGACGACCACATAACCGATTGCGAAAGCGACCGCGTCGACGAGCGCGAGCCAACGGAACCGCAACGCGCGCTGGGCCGAGGCCAACGCCACCATGGAAGCTCCCTGGAAAAGAAAGATGAAGCAGATCGCGCGCACGATTGGAATGAGATCGGGGAGGCGAAGAAGGCTGGCGATTGCAGGTGCCATCGCCCATACCAGCGCGGCCACGGCAAGTCCGAGCAGGCACGACAAGGTGAACCCCACCCGAAGATGCCGCTCCTCCAGTACAGGCCGCTGCACGATCGCAGGCGTAATGCCAAGGCCCTGGAAGATGGCCGAAAACTTGATGACGATCAGTGCTGCCGAGTAAAGGCCGAACTCGTTGGGCGAGAGCAGCCGGGCCAGGAGGAGAAGGGCGACAAGCTCCGCAACCGCCAGGGCGCCCATGGACAGGCCCGTCCAGAACATGCCCACGACACTGCGTTTTGCCAGCCCGCGCCGAATGTCGCTCACGCCAATCTCCACGTGCAGGTTACTTACTCGACCGACCCAGGCGGGCGGCCATGCATCTTTCCCGGAACCGCTCAGCGGGGAGACGGAATATCCGGACGGCCTTGATGAAACGCCAACGGAGCCCGCGTTGGCCGCGAGCCATGTTCAACGAGAAGGGACGGGATCTCGTAGCGGTAGAAATCCATCTCATCCTGGACCTCGGGAATGATCGCCGCCAGTTCGTTCGGATCCAGGCGCAGCCATTTCTGCTGGCGGCCGGGATCGATCATCTCCTTGGCCGTGCGAACGATGTCGTCGGTGCAGTTCAGCCCGCAATGATCAAAGATGCGCCGCAAGACCAGCTCAGGATCCTGGATAAGATCTTCATAGCGAAACGACAGCACGCGGCTGTTGCCCAGCCTCGCGAGATCTTCTCGAGCCTTCCGATTGCCGCGCGCCCATTGGCGCGCGATCACCGTCAGTTTTTCTTGCTCCTTCAAGTCCCGATCTATCCCGTTGTAGCGAGGGCCGTAGATGGAGGTGTATTTTCTTCGTAATATTCTTTTGGCAATGATCTGTTTAGCAAGGTCTGTGGCATAGTAGTGAATCTGAGTGACGGGGGTCATTTTCAGGAGACGCAGAAGCCCCTTGAATGACTTGGCTCGCTGCCACTTGAGCTCCATCGAGCTTATGTAGGAGAATGGATTCCTCGTAATATACAGAAATATGGCTTCAGGAAATATTTCGTGGACAAACGGCACGCGCAAGACATTGGCGGGCGTGTTTTCCATGATCTGCCGATTGCCATTTCGTAACTGGTATTCGAGGAACCGGCCCCGAATGTAACGAGCGACTTTTTTCGTGGCATCGATTTCGCCAAATTCGTCATGACGCCGCGCCGGGTCGGCATAAAGCCACACCGTTTTTGGCTCGTACCAGGTAACGATGTCGGGGTGCAGCCCGATCAATTTCTGCGCAATCGTGGTGCCGGACCGATAATTGCCAATCAGAAAAATCGGAGGTTTCAGCTCGGTTGTCATCATGACAAGTCTCCGTCGCTAAAGATGAACTAGGATTTGCGCGATCCGCACGGCAAGCCGCTACTGGTCCCTGAAGGCGCGCATCATCTGGTCCGTCAAAGGCTTCATCAGGTAGGAGAACACCTTGCGGTCACCGGTCCGGATGAACGCTTCCACCGGCATGCCGGGAATGAGCGAGACAGGACCGAGTTTCTTCAGGTCCTTCGGGCCGGGCGTGATGCGCACCACGTAGTAGACTTCATTGGTGTGCTGATCGCGCGTCACATCGGCCGAGATCATGGAGACCACACCCTCGGTTTCGGGCGTGGTGCGGACGTTGAAGGCGGTGAAGCGAAGAAGCGCGCGTTGGCCGATCGAGAGCTGGTCGATGTCCTGCGGAGCGGCCTTCACCTCGACGGTGAGCGTGTCGGTGTCGGGTACGATCAGCATGATCGGCTCCCCTGCGCCGATCACACCGCCCACGGTATGGATCGAAGATTGATGAACCGTGCCGCTGGAAGGGGCGCGAATGTCGATGCGCGACAGCTGGTCCTCGGCGGCGACTTTTTTCTCCTCGAACTCGGCGATCTTGGCTTCGACATCGCGCAGTTCGCTCCCGGTCTGGCTGGAAAATTCCTTGTCCAGCTGCAGGACCTGCAGCTCGACTTCGGCGATGGCCCCTTTCGCCTGCGCCATGCTCGATGCAAGTTGCGCCCGTTCACCCTCGATGCGTGTCGCCTCGCGTTCATATTCGGTCAGCTTCGACTTGAGGGTGAGTTTCATTTCGACGAGGCTGCGGATGTCGACGAGCTCGTCGTTGATCAGCTTGATCTCCTTGGCCTTTGCCGATTCCTGGGCCGAGTAGCCTTCGATCTGCTTGCCGAGTTGCTCGATGCGTTCGCGCAAGCGTGCCTTGTTGCCGGACACCTCGACCCGGCGAAGATCGAATAGACGTTGCTCGCTGGCCACCGTGGCTGCAATCTCGGGGTCGTTCACTCGCGCGGCAAGCTCGGGAGCAAGCACAATCCGCTCACTGCCGTCACGCTCGGCCTCAAGCCGCGATTTTCGCGCATAAAGCTCGTCCAGGTTCTTCGTCACATAGGCCAGGCTGGCGCGCGGAATGGTGTCGCTGAGCTGGACCAGAACGTCTCCGGCTCGGACACGGTCGCCGTCGTGCGCGAAGATCTTGCCGACAACGCCGCCGGTCGGATGCTGCACCTTCTTCTCGCTGGTCTCGACAACTACCGCGCCACGCGAAATGATGGCTCCGGAAATGTCCGCGGTTCCGGCCCAGACTCCGACCCCGCCGACGAGCAGCGCGACGACGGTTGTCCCGCCCAGCAGGTTGCGGCGAATGGAACGCCGGTTGGAGGAAGGCCGCTTCAAGTCCGTCGCCTTGCTTGCCCGAGTCCTGTGTTCAGTTCCGCAATTGTGGCGCGCTTGCTACCGGCTGCAGGCCCTCGGCACTGACTTGCGGCATCGGCAGGAGCTTCGTCAGGACGCACTCCCTGGTGCCGAAGATCTGCATCTGCCCCTCTTTCATCAGCAGCAGGAAATCCACGGTGCTGAGGATGTTCGGCCGATGCGCCACGATCGCCACGATGCCGCCGCGGGCCTTGATTCCTAGGATGGCTGCGGCAAGCGCCATTTCGCCTTCGCTGTCGAGATTGGAGTTGGGCTCGTCGAGGACGACCAGGAACGGATCGCGATAGAGCGCGCGTGCCAGGGCAACGCGCTGGCGCTGCCCTGCCGAAAGCGCGGTTCCGCCCTCTCCGATCTGCGTCTCGTAGCCGTTGGGAAGACCGATGATCAGCTGGTGGACACCCGCCGCGCGGGCGGCGGCAACAATAGCCTCCGGATCCGGTCCGGGATCGAAGCGGGCGATATTGGCGGCAACGGTTCCGGCGAAGAGTTCGACGTCTTGGGGCAGGTAGCCTATGTAGCGGCCAAGGCGTTCCGACGACCACTGATCGAGTGCGGCGCCGTCCAGCTTGATGCGGCCTGCCAGCGGTCGCCACGCGCCGACCAGCCCACGAACGAGGCTCGATTTGCCGGAGCCGCTTGGTCCGATGATGCCGAGCACCGAGCCGGCGTCCAGGCTGAACTCCACACCTTGCACGATGATCCGCTGCGCGCCCGGCGCGCCGATCGCGATGCGCTCCACCGTCAAATTCGCACCGGGAACCGGAAGTGCCATCGGCTGCGCGTCCGGCGGCAATCGGGCGAGCAACTTGCTCAGCCTGCTCCAGCTCTGACGCGCGGCCACGAAGTTGCGCCAATGGGCGATGGCGAGATCGACAGGCGCCAGCGCGCGGCCGGCAAGGATGGAGCCGGCGATGATGATCCCGGACGTCGCCTCGCCCTGGATCACCAGCCAGGCGCCCACACCCAGCATTGCCGACTGGAGCATCAGCCGCAAGGCGCGGGCGAAGCTGCCAAAGCCGCCCACGATATCGCTGACGCGCTGCTGTTGCGCCAGATATTCACGGCTCGCCTCCCGCCAGTGGTCGTGCAGGTGGTTGCCCATGCCCATCGCCGCAAGCACCTCCGCGTTGCGGCGGCTGGCCTCGGCGAGGCTGTTGCGCCGCACGCCTGTCACAGCCGCGGCGCTTATCGGTTTGCGCGTAAAGACCTCGGTCGCGGCCGTCAGCGTCACCAACAGGATCGCGCCACAGGTGGCGGTGATCCCGAGGGTCGGATGAAGGCTCCAGATGATCGCCAGATAAAAAGGAAGCCACGGGAGGTCGAAAAGCGTGCCCGGCCCGGGGCTCGACAGAAATGTGCGGATGCCGTCGAGATCGCGCTGCGGCTGCAATCCATCGCCCTGCTGGCCGATATACAGGGGCAGCCTTGAAACAGCCGTGAAGACGCGTCCCCCTACCGCGTCGTCCAGCTCGGCGCCGATCCGGATCATGATGCGGCCGCGCGCAAGGTCGATCAGTGCCTGTCCGACAAACAGAATGCCGGCCAATATCGCCATGGCTATCAGGGTCGGTACGCTGCGGCTCGGCAGCACGCGGTCATAGACCTGCAACATGAACATCGCGCCGGTCAGCATGAGGATGTTGCTCACGCCGCTGAAGAGCGCGACGCCGGCGAACGCTGCCCGGCAAGAGCGCAATGCATCGGCCAGTTCCGAACCGGGCGCCGGCTCCGTGATCGAGGCACCGGCGTTCGCGAACGCGCCTGGCAAGTTGCCCTTCCGTTTGCGCCTTGCGTAGCGCGCGACAGCCGCGAGCAAGGCCAGGATCGCGATAGCCAGCAATACCAGCAGAGCGCCCGGACCGGCCAGCCATACAGGCAGATCGGAAAAATGGCGCCAGTCGGCCGCGAGATCGGTCCACGGCCGCGCCTGCGAGATCCTGCCGAAATCAACGAAGCGCGGTAAAAGATCGGCTCCAACCAACGCAAGGGCGAGGACGAACAGGATTGCTCCGGGGATGTGCGACCGGACGACGGGCCGGCGGCGCAGGGCGCGACGAGACGTTTTGCGGCGCACCGTTGCACGGAGGAGGCTGAGCGGCCTCAGTTCCGTCGCGGCATCAGAATTCGCCTTGTGGAGTCGGCTCCCCAAGGCGGTCAGTGCTGCCCCCAAGGTCATTGTCAAAGTTCCGATGATGAGATCTTAACCCCTAAGTGCAGTCGGCCGGAGACCGATCAAATGCACAGCTCATCCAGAGCATTGCGGAGCGGCGACTGCAGGCTCGAAGCCTAGCGCTGCTTGAGAAAGCGAGGCTCGTCTTATTGGCCGATGATGCCGGGCTGGGTGGCCGCACCTTCCGTATTCGGAGGCGCCATTGTTCCGGAGTCCGGAGCGTAAAACCCCTTGTTGGCCACAAGCGAGACCTCGATGACGTCGCCGGCTTTCACTTCCGTATTTTCGTCGGCGACGAGGTCGTGAGCGATCTTCTGGTCGCGCCTGAAAATCGAAATTCTCACCGAACCTTGCAAGTCGTCAAAGGTCCTCTGTTCGCCGTAAGTAAAGATAAACAGAAGCTTGTCGGCGACATACCTGATCTGACTTTGGACTTTTCCAAGCTCGACCTGCGTGTCCTGGGTCTGCCCGATCAACTCCACTTCGTGGCTTTGACGCTTTTTTCGCAGTTCGCTCTGCGCGTTCAGCATCTCCTGCTGGACCTGCTCCTGCTGCAGCTCGGTCTGCGCCAATTCGGCCCGATAGCTGGTATGCGCTCTTTCCGCCGAATTGACATTCGAGTTCGTTATCAGCCCCTTTTCCCGCAGCGAGCGGGCAGACTGTAATTCTTCAAGCTGAAGGTTTGCAGTCTTTTCCCGTTCCGTTCTGGTGGCGGCGACCATATCAGCTTCCTTCTTCGACCGATCCAGCGAGGCCTGCAGATAGGAGACGTCGTCCTGATACGCGGCAAGCCGCGCGTTCAACTGGGCTTGTTCGGACGCGATGATGTCGGCAATCAGGTGTCCGCCGAACTCGATCGGCGGATCCGCCGGAGCAACGAAGGTTTTGTCTTCGCGGCTTTCCGCCAGGAGCCGGGCGAGCCGAACCTTCAGGCGATATTCTTCGATCGCCAGATTTGCGCGAGTGCTGCGCAGGTCGGCTATTTGCAGGGCCGGCTCCGTGTTTCCCACCGCGCTAGCCCGAAAGCCGCCCGCTATGGCGAGCGCATGGCGAACCGTTATTCCCGGTTGAAACGGGTAGGATCCGGGGTGAGCCACCGTTCCGGAAATGAAGAATGGCCGGTACTGACCGATCTCCACCTTCACGAACGGCTCGAGGATGAGCTTCTGCTGCCGAAATGCATGCTCAATGGCCTCTGAAAGGGCGACGGTGGTGAGGCCTCGCGCTTGGATATCGCCCAACATGGGCAGCGATATCGAGCCCCGATCATCGACCACCACATCCAGCGGATAGGACGCCTCGCCGATCACGGATATCCGCAAGACGTCGCCGGTGTCGAAGGCATAGCCGTCGGCGCGGGACGCATGCGCCGTGAGCAGGACAAAAGCAATTGCGAGACCGGCGATCATTGCGAACACGCCGGCCGCCGGTTCGAATCCGGTAAGGAGCCATCGGCTCCAGCTTCGCAAAGGCTGGGATGGAAATTGCTGGTCAGCACGCAAACACATCGTCTGTACTCCGCTTGCCTTGACAACTGCCTTCACGGCCAGTCGACACGCGTCGACCAGGGCGTGACAGCGGGGATCCGTTCGGTTGGAGAAATGGCCTTGCAACTCCCTGCTCGTTCGAAGGAGCGAAAGGGCGATCAAAATCCGGGCAGCCCCATGGTTTGCTTGGCCAGGCGGTCGCGAATTCGCGCCTCGGTTGGCCTTGCGGCTGCAGGGGCTGACTCC
This sequence comes from Mesorhizobium shonense, assembly GCF_040545255.1. Lineage (NCBI taxonomy): Bacteria > Pseudomonadati > Pseudomonadota > Alphaproteobacteria > Hyphomicrobiales > Phyllobacteriaceae > Mesorhizobium > Mesorhizobium shonense. Next base: position 405,064 of record NZ_JBEPLM010000005.1, on the reverse strand, counting down.
AGGACGGATTGATAAATCAGCTCGACCCTTTCGCACATGGAATCCAGTCCCCAGGACGAAAGATCGGTGAGTTTCGCGCCGTCAGCCAGTCGAGCGCGATGATGCTGGTTCTCGAGAAGATCGGCGACCGCCGCGGCGGCGGCACCCACGTCTTCCGACGGCGTCACAATTCCATTCACGCCATGCTTCACAACCTCTTCCACGCCGGGCAGGTGCGAGATCACACTGGCTCGACCGCCCGCCAGATATTGCATCATGACGCGGGGCAACCCTTCTCGCATGGATGTCAGCACGCACACGTCCGCCAGGCTGATCAGCCGTTCCGGCTCGCGGTGATGGCCGATCATGCGAACGTTGTTCGCGAACGGGGATCGTTCGATCGCCGATTCAACCGCGGCTCGCGCCGACCCTTCACCGGCCACGAGCAGTCGCACGTTCGGAATTCGATCGACGACCTGCCCGAATGCTTCAATGAACTCGACGTGGCGTTTTCTCGGTTCCAGCGCGGCCAGCATCAGGACCACCGGTGGCTTTGGCTCGCCGGCGCCCGTCCCCAGCAGCAGATGCGGTTCTTGCGGCCATTTCGCGTTCGCGAAACGTGCCAGATCGAAGCCGGAGTGGACGACGTGATGCTGATCGGGGCGGCCCAAATGATTGGAGATGCAAATGTCGCGCATGGCCTGGCTGACATCGATGTAAGCGCGCGTGAACCTCGCGGCCAGGCGTTCGGCAGCCAGGAATATCAGCCTCTGCGCAGTGCCCACATGCACGAACGGCAAAATGTGCACGCCATGCACGATGCCGGGGATATGGGCTTCCCTTGCGGCGAGACGGCCGACGATGCCGGCCTTGCTTTGATGTGTGTGCACGATGTCGGGCTGCCAATCGCGCATAAGGCGCGTGAGCTGCCCGAACGCGGAAAAGTCGCGCGAGGGCGAAATCGAGTTGATGAGTTTTCCGAGCGTCACCACTCGAAGGGCTCCGGCGACGGACAACCGTAGACTCGGGTCGTATTCCTCGCCGTGAACCAGCAGCACTTCGTGGCCGTGCCGCGCCTGAGCGAGACAACAAGCCAATGTGTTCTCTTCGGAGCCTGCCCGAAGCAGTCGGGTAAGCACATGAACGATCTTCATTTGCCTATACCTCAGGGGACGTGAAATCCTGGCTCGGGTAGAGGATCGAATGCATCGAGCGAGATGCCTGGCGGCTCCTGCCTTTCGCAGGCATGGCCGGGATCGCTTGTCGCCTGGCGCGATCGCGGGCGAGGTTGCGTCTAGTGTAGGAATGGATGTGGGCCGAGGACTCCGCGGCCGCGCCTGTTACAAAGACAGCCAGATGTGCCTGAACAGTTCCCGGCCGACCGCCTCTACGTCCGTGCTGGCGTCAACGGTCCGGATGTTCTTGTCCCTGGCTCGTAGCTCCGCCATCAATGACAGCCGCGCATCGAACGCTTCTTTCTTGATGTCTCCCGGCTTTCGCTGTTCGGAGACGGCAAAATCTGAGACGAGGTGCAAAGTGAGGTGCGGCCGGCACTCCGCCATCTTCTGATAGAGCCGCTGCTCGAGCCGGGCGAGAGCTGACAAGCCCGGGACGGAGAACAGGTGCGGTGGGATGGTCGGCCCGTCGAGATATCCGCTTCGGAGCGCCTGCGGCCACCTGTCGCAAATGACGATCAGCCCGCGCGTCGCCCACCGATGTGCGCGTTTCACCACAGCGTATCGTTCAAACGCGATCAAAACCGCCCACAATGCCAATGCGGCGGCTGCAACGCCCTCCTTGGCTCCGCTCCGGCCGAGGGAATCTTTGCCGTCGTGGCCGGCCAGGGACTTGAGGCGGCGTCTATGGGGGAAAACCAGAGCCTGCAGCGCCTTGCGAAGCCACCATCCATTGCCATCGCCGGTTCCGACATAGGCTTGCGCGCAGCCAAATTTCCATCGAAAAATCTGGGTCAGCCGGTCAGCCTGGGTGCTCTTGCCCGTGCCGTCCGGGCCTATGAGCGCCACCACGAATCCACCTGCCGCGGGCCGTCGCTTTGGTGGAAAGCTGCCGGGCATCAAGCGCTGAAGGAACCGCAAGCCGAGATATGAGGTCTTGCGGGCCAGATGGACCGCGGCATCGGCTATCCCATAGCGCCCCGTGAAGCCGCACATTTCCCGGATCGAACGCCGCAGCCTGGCGAGATCTCCGCGATGGGCGGCCAAAACGTCGCCGCTTTGCATGAACCTGCAGCTTACCGTTCGCCCGCCGCCAAGTTCGTATTCCATCACACGCAATCCGGATTCGCTGGACAGAAACGGCAGGCGTGCAATTTGGTCCTTCCAACCATCGCCGACGGTGATCCATTGCCTCCACGGTGGCGCCCAGGCCCGGAAGGCGAAACGGGCAATCGTTATTCGAAGCTCGTCTTCTGAGGAGACCACCGGAATCGCTACGCCGTCGATGCTGATCGACCCCCAGCCCGTAATCGCCGGATAATCGAAGACCGGATAGCGCTTGCGAAATTCCCTGCCGACCCGGCCGCCGATATGCATGTCGAGATGGAGATAGCGGCCATGCGAGAAATCAGGCAGGAACCAGTCTTCCCGTCCGGCGCAGACATTGTCGTAACAGGACAGGCTGACGCTGCGACGGCCGTGCAGCTGACTTACGATCGAGCAGAAGGCCGGATAGTCGTGCTTGTCCAAGAGGACATCCAGATCGTCCCGGCCAGACAGTCCGTCATGTAGAGATGCCAGATCTTGAATTATCCCGTATTTCAGGCCGGCTTCATTGAACGCTCGAAATAGTTCGACGGCAATCGGCAGCACCGGTGCCGTTTCGCGGGGCCGCAAAGCGCTTCCGTTGGCTTGAGAGGGCCTTGCATCTGCTTGGCTGCCCGACGGGCTCACGCCAAGCGAAGGGGCCGGCGCCGATACATTCGCTCTCGGCGCCAGCGCTTCCGTCACCATCCTTGCCTTGGCATCCGGGGACCAGCGACGATACTGATGCGGCCGCAGGTCATCGTGAAGCTCACCGGGTCCGTCGGGGCGGTAGCTTCCTGATTTGGATTTGGGTGCGGGCTGCAAGGGGTTTCGCGCTATTTTGTTTCTGCTGGCGCAATTCGCTCTGCGTCAGCAGAAACATCATTGGATCGACGTGAGATTTGTCCAATCTTCGGCGGCTGACTTCGCTGCAGCGTTGCGGCGCCAAGCTTCTCAATGCCGGCCTGCAAGTTCGGATGTTGTCTTTGCAAGCTGCCGCACCCAGGGTGAATTGGGTGCCAATTCCGTCGAGTGGGTTCGGCTATTGTCCCACCAGAAAACAGTAAATGAAACTTCACAATAAGTATTAAGAAATTACCGAGAGTTTATCTCTGCCGATAGTAATCGGAATCGAACGGTTCATAATATCAAGAAGAATCCTGACCGCCCCAGCGCTGCCGACCTGGTCAAGAACCCCTAGCTGGTCCGAAAACGGTCCGTCTATGATCCTGATTCTTTGACCCGGCCTCAACAGAATGTCCGGATGCAAAATTCCGTCATCGTCGGTTGCCGATATCAGCGACTCGACCACGCCGTAAGGTGCCGGTATCGGCATTCCTTTGCTCATGACCAGCTTCCGGACGCCGACGGTCGAGTTGATCGGGTACCAGCTCTGCTGATGAACAGCCAGTGAGACGAACAGATAGCAGTCGAAATATGCACTGGAGACGGTTTTGACACTGCGCGCGTGCCGGACAGTTCGCCTTCGCTTGGGCAGATAGGTTCGGAAGCTTTGCGACAGCAGGTGCCTTTCGGCGAGGCTTTCGGAATGCTGGTGCGTCTGGACCACGCACCAACGGGCAAGTTCGCCGTCGTGACTTTGTGCTGCCGGCTCCAGGGGCCGATTGTGGTATAAGTCAGCGTTGAGCATGGCGCAATATTGTCTCTTTCCTAATTGAGATAGTAACTGTCCGAGACACTGCTTTCGAGCGACGTGTAACGGCCGTATCTCGGCAGCTTTGGTTCCTCCACCATTGTCAAGGCGATACCGGCAATCCTGGACCGACCGCCGAGATGTCGAATTCCTTCGGCAACGGCCTCGCGCGAGGTCTCGCGCCACTTCACGACAAAGACGACCTTGTCGACATGCTTCGCCAGGATCGTGGCATCGGCAGCGGGTCCAACGGGCGGCGCGTCGATGATCACCGTGTCGAATTTTCCGCGAAGCTCATCGAGAATGGAGCGCATTCGCGCCGAAGCGAGAAGGGCAGGCGGGTTGCGGGTCCTTGCGCCGGCAGGCAGAAGGGAGATCCCCGAGCGTTCGTCCAGGTGAATTGCGTTTGCAGCCTTCACCGGCAAAGTGAGGAGGTCGACCAAGCCGACCTTGTCCGCCATGCCGAAGAAAGCCGTTGTGGCGGACAGCCGCAAATCCGCATCGATGACCAGAACCCGTTTGCCGTCGGCCACGGCGGAGCAGGCCAGGCTCAACACTAGAGTTGTCTTTCCTTCGCCGGGCATCGCCGACGTCACGAGCATGAGGCGCGGCGAACGGTCCCATTCCGGCGTCGCCTCCAGGCCGAGGCGGAGCCGCCGCACCGCTTCGCTGTATCTGGATAGTGGTTTGCGCTCGAGGTAGGCCACCGGCTGCGCCTGGGACTGGGCGTCCTTCGACCAGCCCGACATCCTTGGCATGGACGCAAGAACCGGAACGGCCAGTTCGTCCTCGATCTGCTTCTTTGCCATGAAGCCGGAAGCGAAAAGCTCACGAAGAACGGCGCCGGCGCCGCCGAAGAAAATGCCGAAGACCAAACCCAGAGCCGCAAAAAGAGACCTGTTCGGGAAGCTCGGTGCACCCGGAACGCTGGCATCGGTGATCACACGCACGCCGCTGTTGAGGAGGGTGGATTTTTCCTCGGTGAGCTTGGCGCGTGACAGGAATGTCTCGAAGAGTTCCTTGTTCGCGGCGGCGATCCTCTCGAGATCGCGCAGCTGAACGCCAACCTGACCTTCGATCTCGGATCGGTTGGATACTGAGTCCAGGGCCCGAGCCAGTGAAGCCTCGCGGGCTTCGGCGGCGTCGACTTCATTCTTCAGGTTGCCGATGAGGCGCTGGACCTCGGCGGCAATCTGCCCCTCGATGTCGTGGCGCTCGGCCTGGGCCGCCATGACTTCGGGATGCCGTTCGCCGTATTTCAATTTGAGGTCGGCTTCCTTCCGGCTCACCAGAGACAGCTGCGATCGAAGTGCGCTGACCACGACGGATTGCAAGACGTCGGGCATTGACTGGATGTCGCCGCCGGCAATCTGCAGCTTGTCGACTTGTTGATACTGCGCCCGTTTCTCCGACAGTTCGGCGCGCGCATTGATCAAAGCGACGTTCAATTCGGACAGCTGTTGGTCGGTCAGGCTGCCCGCCGGCGTCGCCAGCAGATTGTGATCGATCCGAAATTTCTGGACGGCCTGTTCCGAACGGCTGAGCTCCGCCCGCAAGTAGGAGGCCCGCTCGCTAAGCCATGTCGAGGCTTTCTGGACCCCTTCGTAACGGGACTTTATTCGATCGTTGACATAGGCCTGGGCAATTGCATTGGCGAGCGATGCTGCTTTCTGCGGGTCGTAGGTGCTCACATCAAGCTCAATGACGTTGCCGAGCCCGACGCGCGAGACTCCCAGCGCGCCTTGGAGCCATACCAATGCCGCCGGCCCGATCTTGGGATCTTCCGTAAGCTTCTGGCTGTCGACGACCTGTTGAAGAAGTGAGGCAGATCTCAGGACTGCAATCTGACTTTCGATGAATGTTGGATTGTCGGCAAAGTCAGAATTGGAATAGTCTTGCGGAGTCATATAGTCGATCGGGGCGTCAAGCAGGATTTGCGCAACGCCCGTATACGATGCCGGAATAACATAGGCGGCGCCTAGAAATAAGCTGAAGGTGAGCGCTGCAATACTGCACACAAGCTTCCAACGCCGGAGAAAGAAATCAACGATCTCCCTGACGTCGAGCGGCAAAAACTCCCGGATCATCGTCGGATTGTCAGCTGGACTTGCCATCTCGGAATCCTTGCGATCAGCAGCACGACACCACCCCTTCAGCGTCGGCTGAAATGGCTTTCTTTCCAAAAGGTTCGGGCAGTTAGCTGTTAGGCGCGCTCAAACTCATCGCGCGGGCCTTTGTGCCCCGCCGGCATGTCCAAATCGCTGTTCCACCCACCTGACCGATCGCGTCACCGGTCGGCTTAGAAACATATCAGCTTCGCGGACATTCTCGCCATTACCATTATTGAGTAGTAAATCGGCTAAAGGTCGATCTGGTCTACCCGGCAGGCCTTTCAGAGCTTTGGGACGTCGCCTGGACACCTTGCTGCCGCTCTTCCGAGAGGCCCACAACACTGCCGACGTATAGCGTCTCGCAGGAGAACCCTGTGCCTGGACGACAAGAACGCGGCTGGCCGCCGGCGGGTCCGAGATCGAAGGCGAGTCCGAGGTTGACATGGACACTTACAGCGAAATCGTTGTGAAATTTGCGGATTGGATCACCAACAGACCGGGAACCATTCTGATGCTGTCAACAACCTTGCCGTTGATGCTCCTTTTGCAGAAAGGCCGGCTACTGGGCTATGGCGCCCTCGCCGTGCTTGTTGGGGCTGTCACATTGATCTCTTTCGGCATCGAGAATCCGGGCGGAGCAGTTATCGTCTTTCTCGCCTACAGTTTGCTGGTTTCAGTTGCCCTGCTTTCCACCCGGAGGCGTTTGACGCAAATCGAAGACCGCCTCGCATCGGTCATGTCGGCGCTCGGCGAGCTGGAAGTTGCCGAGGAAAGACGGCAGACTTACAGCGCCAAGCATCCCACGGTCTCGCGGTTTCAGTCGCGCAGGAAGCGGCCGGCCGCAACAATGGAGCAAACCGCTTCGGTGAGCGCAGAGGAGAGGCCCGCAAGAGAGGGGCAGTCGATCCCCGGTCCGCTTTGGCAAGAGCTACAAGCGCTCGACGCCCGATTGGACTCCGCGCGTCCGGCATCAACTCGACCGGCAGAACACGATCCGCTTTCGAAAGAACGTCAAAGAGGGGCTGCTATCGAGTTGAACAATTATGCCGGTGATGGTTCGAGCCGGCTGAAGTAAACCGCAAGCATGTCGGTTCGCCATCGGTTTGCTGGCAGGCCACAGGCAACTCGCCGAAGCCGGTCCGGCAGGCGGGACTGCACGAGCGGCCATCGATCATGGCCGAGATCGCCGGCATTCTGATACGACTTTCATCCCGATATGGAAGGTCGCGCGGGCAGCAGTGCTGCGCCGGCAAGACGCAGCTGATTTCCCAAGAAACTTGCCAATGGCCACACGGCCACTGCCGCCCGAGCGAAGGCGCCGAGCGGACGAAGATCGATGTCTGGCCTTACGCATGGCGTGCCGGTTTGCCGCCACGCTTTTGCCCAATGCAAGCGGCTGCATTGTCGTGTTGTTCCGGGAGTCATGGTAGCCTTCAAAGGAAGGCCTCCGATTACCGGGTGGCAAGCTTATGCCCAAAGGTGGTAGACTGGGCAGCAATTCGGATGAAATGGCAGATGGAACCTTTTGTGTAGTTGATGGTTGCAGCTTGAGGTTGATCAGGGGGTGGTCAACGCGTTGGGGTGCTCAGAACAAAATGAGCTTATCAAAGCTGGCTCTTGGATTGGCGCGGGGACCTACGCTTGCTGAGGCAAGTTGGGAGCGGGGGATATCTTTACTGCCGGGAGCTATGCGCCGCACCTATCCGGCCAACACGACAATTGCAGGCGAGTATCAGGCCAGATCCTGTGTACTAATCATGACTGCGGGGTGGGCGGCGTTCGCGAAGGCGCTGCCGGACGGATCACGTGTCATCGTCGACTTCGCGCTTCCTCGCGAAATAGCTCCTATCGAGTTCGGTGGAGAAGCCGGCGAGACGGTAACCGCTCTATCGGACGTGACTGCGATCGAGCTGGCCGGTCCCGTCCATACTTGTTTTTCGCGCTACCCGCAGTCGATTTGCGAGGCTATCCTGGTGGCTCAGGCAAGCCGATACGCACGGCTCGCGGAACATCTGGCCGGGGCCAGCAGAAGGGGGGCCGTGGAGCGCACGGCCCATCTTCTTCTCGAGCTGGCCTGCCGCGTAAATCGATCGGCAACGAGTTATCCGGACCGCTTTGCATGTCCGCTGACCCAGGCGGAACTGGGCGACGCGCTGGGGCTTTCGGCTGTGCATGTGAGCCGTGTATTGAAGACATTGCGGGAGACCGGGCTGGCGTCATTCCGCAACGGCGTGGTCGAGTTGCATGACCATGCGGGACTGATCGAAACAGCTGGATTTGATCGGTCCTACATTTCGAGCTGACGTCATGTGGCGCTTGCGGTTCGAGCGTCCATCAGCGCTGCTCCAGGGCGAGGATGTGCGTCACATGCTGTGCGGTCGCCATGCACGAGGTCAACCCAGGGCTTTCGAAGCCGAACAGATTGACCACGCCCTCGACGCCATGGGTCGCGGCATCCTGGATGACGAAGTCGCTGTTGGGCTCGCCTGGCCCGGAGAGTTTCGGCCGGATCCCACTGTAGGCGGGCTGCAGGCTGCCGTCGGCTAGGCCCGGCCAATATTTGCGGATCGCGTCGTAGAAGCGCTCGCCGCGCGCCGGATCGACGCGGTAGTCCAGCGTCTCAGTCCATTCGACATCAGGTCCGAAGCGCGCTGCCCCGCCGAGATCGAGCGTCAGGTGGACGCCCAGGCCGCCGGGTTCCGGCACGGGATAGACGAGTCGCGAGAAGGGCGCGCGTCCGGCCACCGAAAAATAGTTGCCCTTGGCGTAACGAAGCGTTGGCAGGAATTGCCTGTCGAAGCCTTTCAGCGAGCCAGCCAGCGCCACAGCGCCAAGGCCGGCCGCGTTGACGAGACGCGATGTGGCGATCTCGAAACCTTCGCCGGTGGCCGTGTCGGTCGTCTGCAGAACGATACGGCCGGCTTCGATATATCCCGAAACGACCTGCGTGTTGAATGACAGCATCGCGCCTTTTTCCTCGGCGTCGCCGCGTAGTGCCAGCATCAAGGCGTGGCTGTCGACGATACCGGTTGAGGGCGAGAACAGCGCCTGCGTGCAATGCAACGCCGGCTCCAGCGCCCGCGTCTCGGCAGCGGAAAGAAAACGCAGATCGCTGACGCCGCAAGCGGCGGCATTGGCGCGAATGGTTGCAAGCACCGGCTCCTGTGCCTCGTCGGTCGCGAGGATGAGCTTGCCGCAGCGCTCGTGCGGGATCGAGCGCTCCGTGCAGTAGTGGTAGAGCATGTCGCGGCCGGCGACGCAGAGACGAGCCTTAAGAGAGCCCTCGGAATAGTAGATGCCGGCATGGATGACTTCCGAGTTGCGCGAGCTCGTTCCAGTGCCTACGGCCTCCGTCGCTTCGAGGATCAGCGTATCGAGGCCCTTCGCCGCAAAGCTACGCGCAACCGCAAGTCCGATGACGCCGGCGCCGACAATTACGCAGTCGACCTGTTCCATGCCACGTCCCTCCGGTTGCGCATGCGCCGCGCCAAAGCCCCTGCAACCATACAGTCTCTGTCCACCTCGGAAACCTCATGGCGCTATCGATTGTGACACAGCGGCTCTTGCGGCGGCATCCCGCCATGATGCATCAGCAGTACAGACGTGAGGCGGATTTTGTGAACATCTCCTTCAGGGAGACAGGCCGTTTTCGCTTCGAGCCTGCAGACAGGAGCCAGCATGGACGCCAGACCGAATTCCCCTGAAGCGCGCGATGTCCGCTACCATATGCATGCCTACACCAATGCCCGCAAGCATCAGGAAACCGGACCGCTGGTCATCGAGAAGGGCGACGGCGTCTATGTCGAGGATATTGCCGGCAACCGCTACATCGAAGCGATGGCGGGCCTGTGGAGCGTCGCCGTCGGCTTTTCGGAAAAGCGGCTGGTCGAGGCGGCGACGCGGCAAATGTCGAAGCTGCCTTACTATCACGACTTCGGTTCGAAGGCGCATTCGCCGCTGATCGACCTGGCGGAGAAGCTGGTAAAGATGGCGCCGGTGCCGATGAGCAAGGCCTATTTCACCAATTCTGGCTCCGAGGCCAACGACACCGCGATCAAGATGATCTGGTACCGCTCGAACGCGCTCGGCCAGCCGGCGCGCAAGAAGATCATCAGCCGCAAGCGCGGCTATCATGGCGTCACCATCGCTTCGGCGAGCCTGACCGGCCTGCCCAACAACCATCTCTCCTTCGACCTGCCGATCGCCAACATCCTGCATACCTCGACGCCGCACCACTGGCGCGACGCGGAGCCAGGCGAGAGCGAAGAGCAGTTCTCCGCGCGGCTTGCCGACGATCTGGAAAAGCTCGTCCTCGCCGAAGGGCCGGAGACCATCGCCGCCTTTATCGGCGAGCCGATCATGGGCGCCGGCGGCGTCGTCGTTCCGCCCGCCGGCTACTGGGAAAAGATCCAGGCGGTGCTGTCGAAATACGACATCCTGTTGGTGGCCGACGAGGTGATCTGCGGCTTCGGCCGGACCGGCGAGATGTTCGGCTCGCAGACCTTCGGCATCAAGCCCGACATCATGGTGCTGTCCAAGCAGATCTCGTCTTCCTACCTGCCGATCTCGGCGCTCATCATCAACGACAAGGTATTCGAGCCGATCGCCGACGAGAGCAACCGCATCGGCACGTTCGGCCACGGCTTCACCGGCGGCGGCCATCCTGTCGCCGCGGCCGTCGCTCTGGAAAACATCAAGCTGATCGAGGAGCGCGACCTCGTCGGCAATGCGCGCAAGGTCGGCGCCCACCTTCAAGCGCGATTGCGCAAGCTTGCCTCGCATCCGCTGGTCGGCGAGGTGCGCGGCGTCGGTCTCATCGCCGCCGTCGAGCTTGTCGCCGACAAGGAAAGCAAGGCGCCGTGGGGCAAGCCCGCCGCGCTCGGCGCGCTGGTCAACGGCCTGCTGCAGCAGAACGGCGTGATCTCGCGCAACATGGGTGACGCCATCGCCTTCTGTCCGCCGCTGATCATCACCGAGGCCCAGGTCGACGCCTTGGTCGATACGTTCGAACGGTCGCTCGACGCCGCCCTGCCGCAGGTTCGGCCGCAGGGCTGAGCCAATCCAAAGCCGCGACACCGTCTATTCCGCGTCGCCGCATAAGACACCGCTAGCCTTCTGCCGGCCAGCGCTGAGATCCGGCCGGCGCGACGATCCGGGCCCGACAGCGCGTCTCCTTCCGAGGCGGCCAAGTCGTTGATGGACTATCCGAGGACGGCAGCGGCTGGCATCTTACCATGCGTGAAAAGGTGTTGACGGCGAGATCAGGCGCCGGTTTGAAAATAGCGCATCAGAGTGCGCGCATTGTCCGCCAACAGGAGCGAGGCAAGTATGAAATTAGCGGTTCCGGAGACCAGCCGGCTGAAAATCGGTTTCATTCTCGCCCGTTCGTTCACTCTTTCAGCGTTTGCTCTGTTCGTCGACACGCTGCGCCTGGCCAGCGACGAAGCAGACAGATCCGGAAGGGTCTTTGCCGACTGGCAGGTTCTGGCGAGCACCAGACACCTGATCACAGCCAGCTGCGGCGTGCAGGTCGCGCCGACATCGGATTTCGTCGATCCCGGCCTGTTCGACTACATCGTCGTCGTCGGCGGATTGCTGAACAATGAATTCCCGGTCGACGACGAAACCGTCCGCTACCTCAAGAGAGCCGCGGCAGCCAAGGTGCCGTTGATCGGGGTTTGCACGGGTACCTTCATCCTGGCGGACGCCGGCCTGATGAAGTACCACCGGACCTGCGTCAGCTGGCTGCATTATCAGGCGTTCCGCCAGCGTTTCCCTGATCACGAGGTCCGGGCCGACCGCATTTTCAACCTCGATCGGACCAGGGGATCATGCGCCGGCGGCAGCAGCGCGGCCGACATGGCGGCGTCGATCGTGAGACGCCACATCAGCGAACGGGCGGAACGGAATGCGCTCGAAGTGCTGCAGATCGACAAGGCGCGCTCGGCCTTGCACATCCAGCCGCGCAGGCCGCTTGCCATCGAATGCGACGACCCGCGGCTCCAGGCGGCGCTCATCATGATGGAGAGCCATATCGAGAACACGATCTCCATTCCCCAACTGGCGGCATCGGTCGGCTTATCGCGCAGGCAACTGGAGCGTCTGTTCATGGAGCAAACAAAGAGCTCCCCGGCGCTCGTTTACAAAAGAGTGCGCCTCGAGCGGGCGAAGCAGCTGTTGCTCGAGACCAGCGTTCCGATGGTCGAGATCGCGATTGAAGTCGGCTTCGAGAATGCCTCGCATTTCTCCAGGGCGTTTCGCGAGACGTTCGGCGTGCCGCCCAGCAAGGTCAGGTCGGCAATGCCAAACTGATTTGCCGGCCTATAAAGGTCACGCGGGCTTGTCGTCCGGGTGCCCGAGCTCGCAGAACCAGCCGCCGAGATATTTCACCGACGGCTTCGTCGGATCGGGAACCGGCGTCTTCGCCTCGATCGCCGCGCGGAAAGGTTCGGCGCTGTCCTGAGGGATGAAGCCGAGGTGGTCGGCGCCGCTGTTGTCGACCATCTTCAGCTTGTTGTCGGAGATGCCGAACGAGATGGTGTGGCCGACACGCGGCGCGGTGAGCGACGCCTCGACCAGCCGCACGCAGTCGGCGAAGGAGAGGTAGGACCACAGCATGCGGCGGTCGGCCGGCTCGGGGAAGGACGAGAAGATGCGCAAGCATACCGTCTCGATGCCGAACTTGTCCCAATAGAGCCGGCTGAGGCTCTCGACGAAATTCTTCGACACGCCATAGAGGCTGTCGGGACGCACCGGCGCGTCGACGCCGATATGCGCCTCGATCTCGTGATAGCCGACGGCATGCACCGACGAGGCGTAGATGACGCGCTTCACGCCGTGTTTCCGGGCGCCTTCGTAGATGTGGTAGGAGCCGCGGATGCTGGAATCTAGGATCGTCTGCCACTCGCATTCGAGGGGCGCGCCGCCGAAATGCACGATCGCGTCGCAGTCCTTGGTGGCCGCGATCGTCGCTTCCATGTCGGCAAGGTCGAAGACCGCTTCTTCCTCGTGAGGGGCAAGATCGCCGAACGGCTCGCGCCCAGCCAGGCGGATCGTTTTTGCCAGCGGCACCAGCCCCTTCCTGAGCTGCGAGCCGAGCCGACCGGCGGCGCCGGTGATCAGGATACGTTCGTAGTGCGGCATCGTTTACTCCACTCGCGCGACGGCGGCGTTGATCCGCGCGATCGCTTCGGTCAGCACCTCTTCGCTGGTCGCCGTCGAGATGCGGAAATAGGGTGACAATCCATAGGCAGCGCCCGGCACCGACGCCACGCGTCCTTCGTTCAGAAGATAGTTTGCCACAGCCGCATCGTCCTCCAGCGTAACACCTTTGGGTGTCTTGCGGCCGATCAGGCTGGCGCAGCCGATATAGGCGTAGAAGGCGCCTTCCGGCGGCGACAGCGTCAGCCCGTTGATCTTTCTGATGCCGTCCACGACTAGATCGCGGCGCGCCTCGAAGGCATGCCGGAAGCGCGCGACCTCGTCCTGGGGGCCGTTGAGCGCGGCGACCGTGGCCGCCTGCGCGATCGAACACACGGACGTGCAGGACTGGCTCTGGATCGTCGACATCGCCTTGACCAGCGGCCCAGGTCCCGCTGCATAGCCGACACGCCAGCCGGTCATCGCGTAGGACTTCGAGACGCCGTTGACGATCAGCGTGCGGTCCTTGAGCTCGGGGCAGGCCTTGCCGAAGGAAACGAACTCGCGTCCGTCGAACAGGATGTGCTCGTAGATCTCGTCGGAGAGGACAAGCACCTGCGGGTGTTTTGCCAACACGGCGCCCAGCGCCTCGAGGTCTGATTGCGAATAGACCGCGCCAGAAGGGTTACCGGGCATGTTGAGAAAAAGCCACTTGGTCCTTGGCGTGATTGCCTTTTCCAGCAGCGCCGGCGTCAGCCGGAATCCGGTGGTCTCTGGGCATTCGACGACGACGGGCGTGCCGCCAAGCAGCTTCACCATCTCGGGATAGGAGACGAAGTAGGGCGCCGGAAGGATCGCCTCGTCGCCGGTCTCCAGCGTCGCCATCAGCGCGTTGAAGATGATCTGCTTGGCGCCGTTGGCGACGACGACATCGTCGGCCGTGCAATCCAGTCCGTTCTCGCGACGGAACTTGCCGGCCACCGCTTCGCGCACTTCGGCGGTGCCGGCGGCGGCGGTGTACAGCGTCTGTCCCGCTTTCGCCGCGAAGTGGGCGGCGTCGATGATGTGAAGAGGGGTCGGGAAATCGGGCTCGCCCAGTCCGAGGTCGATCACGTCGACGCCCTTGGCGCGCAGCGCCTTGGCGGCCTGCGAGGCCGCCATCGAAGCCGAAGGCTTCACCACCGACAGACGCGAGGCAACATAGCTCATCATTCGTTCTCCGAGATGTATCCCTTGGATCGGTCGTTGGCTCGCGCCGCCGCGCCGCGCTTGGCCGGATCGCCATAGCCGCCGCCGCCGGGCAGTTCGAGGATCAGCTTGCGCCCGGCCGGCACGTGCTGCCAGCCCTTGGGGCGCATCCGCGTGCCGTCATCGAGCCTCACCACGCCGGCGACGCCGGGCTTGCCGCCATCGCGTCCGTGAGGAGGATGGTTGACGCGGTCGAACATGGCGGAGAAGTCGAACTCATGACCGTCGGTCGCCGCGATCTCGATGATCTGCCCGAGGCCGCCGCGGAACTCGCCGTCGCCGCCGGAGTTAGGCCGCAGCTCCTTGCGCCAGATAACGATCGGGCCGGTATGCTCGGTTGCCTCGATCGGCATCGTATGCACGCCCGACGGGAAGGCCGTCGCCGACAATCCGTCGAGCTCGGGGCGGGCGCCCATGCCGCCGGAGTTGAACATCAGCACTTCGGCGCGGCGGCCGGAGCCGCCGGCGACAGGCCGTGCCGAGATGTGGATGTTCCACAGCGCGCCGGCGCCTTCAGCGAGAATCTTGCCGGGCAACGCCTTGGAAAACGCCCCCAGCACCAGATCGGGAACCATGTGGCCGAAAATGTGCCTGAGCGCCACCGGCGCCGGCCGCACCGCATTCAGGATGTTGACCGGCGACGACACGGTGAAGAAGGCGAGCGAGGCGGCATTGTTGGGAATGTCGGGCGCCACCATGCATTTCAGCGCATAGCAGGCATAGGCTTTGCTGTAGATGATCGGACAGTTGATGCCCCAGCGGCTCATCGGGTCGGTGCCGGTGAAGTCGACCTCGACATGGTCGTCGCGCACCGAGACCATGGCCGCGAGCTTGACCGGCTCGTCATAACCATCGGTCACCAGCTCGTTCGACCAGCTTCCCTTGGGCAGCGCCTCGATGCGTTCGAGCATGGCGTCGCGGGTGCGCGAGAAGATGAACTCGCCGAGACCGTCGAGCGAGGTCAGGCCGATCTCCTTCATCATGTCGACGAGGCGGCGATGCCCGACTTCGTTGCATGCGGCGAGCGAATAGAAATCGCCGACGACCTGGTTAGGCTCACGGACATTGGCGCGCAGGATCCTGACCACGTCGAGATTGACCTTGCCCTTTTTCGCGAACTTCATGATCGGGATCTGGATGCCTTCCTCATAGACCGACTTGCCGTCGGCGCCGAAGCCGCGTCCGCCGACATCGACGACATGCGCCGTGCAGGCGAAGAAGGCCACGAGCTCGCCGTTCAGGAAGGACGGCGACACCATGGTGATGTCGTGCAGATGGCCCGTGCCCTGCCAGGGATCGTTGGTGACGTAGGTGTCGCCCGCGAACATTTGATCGCGCGAGATCTCGTTCATGAAATGCAGCACCGCTTCTGCCATGGTGTTGACGTGGCCGGGGGTGCCGGTCACCGCCTGCGCCAGCATCTGGCCGCGCGGGTCAAACACTCCTGCGGAAAGGTCGCCGGATTCGCGCACCGAGGTCGAGAAGGCCGTGCGCAGCAAGGTGAGCGCCTGTTCCTCGACCACCGAGATCAACCGGTTCCACATGACCTGCATGCGGATTTCGCCAATATCGCTCATGCCTGGCTGCCTTTGCGGATCAGGAGGATTGCGCCGTCGCTCTGGATGACGGCGTCGAAGCTGGTGGTGACGACGGTCGACGTTTCGCGTTCGACGATGACGGCAGGGCCCGCGACACGGTCGCCGGTGCACAGTGTGTCGCGCTCGACGATGCCATAGCTGCGCGGCGCGCCGCTGACCGGATCGAAGACCTCGCGCGTCGTGGTCGGTTCGCTCGTCTTCCTGCCGGTGGTCAGCTCGTGCCTCGTAGCGGCAGGCCGAACATCCGTCGCCTTGACCGACCAGGTGACGATCTCGATCTCCAGCCCGTCGAGCCCTTCGATGGCGCGGCCGAAGAAGCGCTGATAGTTCTCCTCGAACAGCTCCTTGAGCTTGGCGACGGCGTCGTCGCCGAACGGCTCGTCGGCCAGCGGGACAGGGATTTCCCAGCCCTGGCCGGCATAGCGCATGAAGGCGGTGATCTCGCAGACGATCCTGCCGCTGGCGCCGGTCCGCACAAAGCCCTCGGCGGAGGCCTTGAGGTCGGCGAGCAGGGCGTTGACCTCGGCCGGCTTGAATTGTGACAGGCGCGTCAGCTTCGAGGCCAGCGCCTCGTAACCGAACGGCGCCTTGAGGAAGCCGATCGCCGATCCGACACCGGCGCCGCGCGGCACGATGCACTGGTCGATGCCGAGTTTTTCACAGAGCCTTGCGGCGTGGAGAGGTGCGGCGCCGCCGAAGGCGATCATCAGATTGTCGGAGATGTTTTTGCCGTTCTCGACGGCATGGACGCGCGCGGCATTCGCCATGTTCTCGTCCACCACCTCGCAGATGCCGAAGGCCGTCGACATGGCATTCAACGAAAGCCGCTCGCCGACATCGCGCAGGATGGCCTGTTCAGAGGCAGAGGTGTCGAGCCTGATCGCACCGCCGGCGAAATTGTGTGGATCGAGCTTGCCGAGCACCAGGTCGGCATCGGTGATGGCCGGGCGCTTGCCGCCGCGGCCATAGCAGGCCGGGCCGGGCTCCGATCCCGCGCTCTCGGGTCCGGTCTGGATGCGGCCCATGGCATCGACCCAGGCGATGGAGCCGCCGCCGGCGCCGATCTCGATCATCTCGATCACCGGGATGGAGATCGGCATGCCCGAGCCCTTGGAGAAGCGATAGGTGCGCGCCACCTCGAAGGTTCTCGCCGTGCGCGGCGCGTAATCCTCGATCAGGCAGATCTTGGCGGTGGTTCCGCCCATGTCATAGGAGACGACCTTTTCGAGCCCGAAGCGTCTGGCGATGTCGGCGGCGAAAATGGCGCCGCCGGCCGGGCCGGATTCGACCAGCCGCACCGGGAATTCCGAAGCGGTTTCCACCGAGATCAGGCCGCCGCCGGAATGGATCATGAAAACCGGGCACTCGGCGCCCATGTCCTTGAGCCGCGTCTGCAGGCGGGCGAGGTAGTCGGCCATCTGCGGCCGCACATAGGCGTTGGCGCAGACCGTGTTGAAGCGCTCGAATTCGCGCATCTGCGGCGAGACTTCGGCGCTGATCGAAATCGGGATGTTCACCTTGCGAGCAAGGATTTCGCGGGCGCGGCGCTCGTGGTCCGGATTGGCGTAGGCATGGATGAAGCCGATTGCCACCGAGCCGAAGCCGCCGGCCGCGATCCGGTCCGCTATTTCCTTCAGGGCGGCTTCGTCGAGCGGCTGCAGCTCCTGGCCCTCGGCGCCGATGCGGCCCTTGACTGTGAAGCGGTCTTCGCGCGGGATGAGCGGCGTCGGCAGTTGCAGGTTGAGATCGTATTGCTCGAAACGGTTTTCCGTCCGCATCTCGATCACGTCGCGGAAGCCTTCCGTCGTGACCAGCGCGGTCTTGGCGCCGCGCCGCTCGATGAGCGCGTTGGTGGCGAGCGTTGTGCCGTGGATGATGATGCCGATTTCGGACGGCGCGATTCCGGCATCTCGGACGACGATGGCGATGCCGTCGAGGATCGCCTGTTCGGGCGCCGAATAGTTGGTCAGCACCTTGGTCGAAAACATCGTTCCCCTGACGTCGAGGGCGATGTCGGTGAAGGTGCCACCGATGTCCGCGCCGAGACGGATGTCGTCAGTTCTGGAGGTCATGCCTTGGCCTTCCGGGAAGCGAATGCGGCGTCGCGCATCTGGGTGAGAGTCTGCCGGGGCGTGAGCGCTTCGGGCGAGACGGCGATGTCGAGGACGGCGCCTGTTTCGGACTTCAGCGCCCGCTCGAACGCCGCCGCTAAATCTCCGGTGGATTCGACCCGCTCGGCGTGGAAACCGTAGGCCTTTGCCAGCGTCACAAAATCCGGATTTTCGAGCGAGGTGCCGGAGACGCGGGCCGGATAGTTGCGCTCCTGATGCGCGCGGATCGTGCCGTAGATGCCGTTGTTGATGATCAGCACGATCGGCTGCGCGCCCGCCTGCATGGCGGTTCCGAGTTCCTGGCAATTCATCTGGAAGTCGCCGTCGCCGGCAAAGCAGACGACTGTGCGCTGCGGATACGCGACTTTGGCGGCGATCGCGGCCGGCAGGCCGTAGCCCATGGCGCCGGACTGCGGGGCAAGCAGCCGCGCTTGGCGTCCGAATTTGAAGAACTTGTTCGGCCATACCGTGAAGTTGCCGGCGCCGTTGGTCAGGATCACGTCTGCCGGCAGGTTGTCGCGAAGCCAGGCGCTGACCGCGACCATGTCGACGGGGCCAGGCTGCATGGGCGCGGCGAAGGTACCTTCATAGGCCTTGCGAGCCGCGGCGCGCCAGTCGGCCCAGCCACCCTTCACCGAGGTGAGCGCCTTGGCGAAGGCGTTCGGCCCAGCGTGGATGCCGATCGCCGGCACATAGATCTTACCGATCTCGCGGTCGGAGCCATGGACATGGATCAACTTCTGGCGCGGCACCGGCACCGAGAGCAGCGTGTAGCCGTCCGTCGTCATCTCGCCGAAGCGAATGTTGACGGCCAGGATCACGTCGGCGTCACGGATCAGGGTCTTCACATGCGGCACCATGCCGACGCCGGCCTCACCGACGAAGACCGGCGAGTGGTTGTCGAACTGGTCCTGGTAGCGGAAGGCCGCGACGACCGGGATGTCGGAGTCTTCGGCGAAGGCCTGAAGCGCGGCGCGTCCGTCCGCCGTCCAGTTGGTGCCGCCCATGAGCAGCACCGGCCGCTCGGCCGATGCCAGCAATTTGACCGCCGCCGCGATCGCATCCTGCGCCGGCGCGGGCTCGAAGATCGCCGCCGGGCCGCTGAGCGGCGCGGCCTCGGTCAGGGTGGTCAGCATGTCTTCCGGCAGCGCGACCACAACGGGGCCGGGCCGTCCGGTCGAGGCGGTGGTCCAGGCCCGCGCCACGATCTCGGGCAGGCGCTCGACGTCGTCGATCTCGACCGCCCATTTGGCGACGGTCCCATAGACCGCCCGGTAGTCGATCTCCTGGAAGGCTTCGCGGCCCTTCATGTCGGTGCCGACCTGCCCGACGAACAGGATCATCGGCGACGAGTCCTGCATGGCCGTATGCACGCCGATGCTGGCATTGGTGACGCCCGGGCCGCGGGTGACGAAACAGATGCCCGGCGTCCCTGTCAGCTTGCCATAGGCCGAGGCCATGAAAGACGCGCCGCCTTCGTTGCGGCAGAGCACATAATCCAATCTGCCATGCGTGTCGTGCAGCGCGTCGAGAACGGCCAGATAGCTTTCGCCGGGAATGCCGAAGCTCTTGGTCGCGCCGAGCGCGATCAGGCACTCGACAAGAAGGCGACCGCCATTGCGCATCATGCTTCGAACACCCCGCTGTGTCGGCAAGCGGACTGAGCCTGCCCTTCGATCTATACCTGCACGCTGGCGGACCGCGGCGAAATCAAGAAATGCGGTCTAATCGAAAGTTTTTCTTTACTTTGGCGAATGCACCAGAACGCCCGGATTCATCGTGTCCGACGGATCGAACGCAGCCTTCAGCCGCGCCATGAGCTCCCGCTCCATAACACCCCTGGTCCGGTCGGCCATGGCGATCTTGGCGCGGCCAAGCCCATGCTCGGCCGCGAAGCTGCCGCCCATTTCGGTGGCGAGCGCTGCCAGCGCCTCCGCGAACTCTCCGGCCTTGCCGTCGAAATCGGCACGGCCTCCCGGCGGCGACAGATTGTAATGGATGTTGCCGTCGCCGAGGTGCCCGAACGGGTTGATCCGCACGCCCGATAGGATGTCGTCACAGATCTTTGCGCCGGCCTCGATGAAGCGCGCGACGGCGCCCGGCGGCACAGAGATGTCGTGCTTCAACTGCTCGCCTTCCAGCCGCTGCCCCTCGGGCTGCTCCTCGCGCAGGCGCCAGAATTGCGCGCGCTGCGCGCCCGAATTGGCCAGCGCGCCATCCTCGACCAGGCCTTGCTCCATGCCCCATTCCAGCGCCGAATTCAGGATTTCGTCCAGCGGCACCCGCGGCGAACCCGAGGCCAGCTCGACGAGCAGATAGACGTCGCCGCGCGTCTCCAGCTGATAGGCGAGGTCGGGCAGGTGCTTCAGCGCCAGCGCAAGGCCGACATCGGAGAAGAATTCGAGCCCGGCGAGGAACTCGCCCGCCTCGCCGCGCAGATAGGCGCCGAACGACACGGCGGCGGCGAAGTCGGACATGACCAGCAGCGCGCTCGCCTGCTGCTTTGGCGTGGGATAGAGCCGCAACACCGCGCGCGTCACGATGCCGAGCGTGCCTTCCGAACCGCAGAACAGCTTGCGCAGCTGATAGCCGGCGTTGTCCTTCTGCACCGCGCGCAGCCCGTCCCACACTGCGCCGTCCGGCGTCACGACCTCGAGGCCAAGCACAAGATCCTGCATCATCCCGTATCGGAAAGCCTGGCTGCCGCCGGCATTGGTGCCGATCAGCCCGCCGATCCTGGCGCTGCCTTCGGCGCCGAGATGCATCGGAAACATCAGGCCATGCGGCTCCAGCGCCTCATGCAGCGCGGCGAGCACGACGCCCGCGTCAACCGCGATCGACCCGCTCTCCGGATCCGGTTCGCCGATCGCCGTCATGCGCGAAAGCGAGACGATCACGGCGTTCGGCCGATCGGCGACGGCGCCGCCGCACAGGCCTGTGTTACCGCCTTGCGGGATCACCGCCACGCCCGCCTCCCGGCAAGCCTTGACGACCGCCGCTACTTCAGCGGTGCTCACCGGCCTGGCAACGCCCAAAGGCGCGACGCCATAGCGGTTCAGCCAGTCGCGCTGGTAGGGCTCGGCGTCAGTGCCCGAAAGCCAGCCTTTCGGCCCGAGAATTGCCTGCAATACACTAACGGGATCAGCCATCGGGATACCTGAGATGTACGACGAGCCGCGTATAGACAGGTGCGGCGCCCGGCTCAATGACCCAGGACCTGCGACAGGAATTGCCGCGTGCGCTCGTTCCGGCACGAGGTGAAGAATTCCTCCGGCGGCGCTTCCTCGACGATCTCGCCGCCGTCCATGAAAATCACCCGGTCGGCGACGCGGCGCGCGAAGCCCATCTCGTGGGTGACGCAGATCATCGTCATGCCTTCCGAGGCAAGCGTGACCATGACGTCCAGCACTTCGGCGATCATTTCCGGATCGAGCGCCGAGGTCGGCTCGTCGAACAGCATGATCTGCGGCTCCATGCAGAGCGCGCGCGCAATCGCCACACGTTGCTGCTGGCCGCCGGAGAGCTGGCCGGGAAACTTCATCGCCTGCTCGGGAATGCGGACCTTCTCAAGATAGCGCCGGGCGGTCGCCTCTGCTTCCTCGCGCGGCCGCTTGCGCACGATCATCGGCGCGATCATGCAGTTCTCCAGCACGCTCATGTGCGGAAACAGGTTGAAGTGCTGGAACACCATGCCGACTTCGCGCCTGATCCCGTCGATGTTGCCGACATCGTCGTTGAGCTCGGTGCCGAGCACGGTGATGCGGCCGCCATTGTGCTGCTCGAGCCGGTTGATGCAGCGGATCATGGTCGACTTGCCGGAACCGGAGGGGCCGCAGACGACGATCTTTTCGCCCCGCTGCACGGACAGGTTTATCTTCCGCAGCGCTTGGAATGTCCCATAGTATTTGTCGAGGTTTTCGATGCGCACGGCGGCGCCGGATGGCTGGGTCGAATTCACTTGCGGGCCTCTCCTATCGTTCGCCGACCGACATGCGCCGCTCGAGGAAGGCGCCGTAGCGGGACAGGCTGAAGACGAAGACGAAATAGATCATGGCGATGAAGGCATAGACCTCGACATAGGCGAAGCGCCATTCGCCGGTGCCGTAGGCGGCGTTGCCCGAAGCCAGGATCTCGAAGAAGCCGACGATGACCACCAGCGAGGTTTCCTTGAACGAGATGACGAACTGGTTGATCGTCGCCGGCAGAGCGTTGCGCATGGCCTGCGGCAGGAGGATGCGACCGATGCGCTGCCAGTAGCTCATGCCGAGCGCCATGGCGGCCTCTTCCTGTCCCTTCGGCACGCCTTGCATGCCGCCCCTGACGATCTCCGCCTGATAGGCGGAGAAGAACAGGGCGGAGCCGATGATCGCCCGGTAGAGTTTGTCGCCTACCAGCCATTGCGGCAGCGCGAACGGCAGGACGACGGCGAAGGTGAACAGGATCGAGATCAGCGGCAGCGAGCGGACCCCGTCGATGATGAGGCCGGTTGTCCTGGAAACCCACGGCAGGTCCGACCGGCGCAGCAGCGCCAGGCAGATCGCCAGCGGAAAGCCGATCAGGCAGGTGGTCACGAAGATGAAGAGGGTGAGCGCCAGTCCGCCCCAGGCTTCCTCGCCGACATAAGGCAGACCAAGCAGGCCGCCTTTCATCAGCACGTAATAGAGGCCTGTTCCGGCCCCCCAGACGAGCGCGATGCGGCGGCCCGTCCAGAAGGCTGGAATGCAGCTCAGCACCGTCATCACCACCACGGCCACACAGGCCAGCGCCGAGCGCCATTGCTCCTCGAAGGGATAGAGGCCGAAGAGGATGATGCGCCACCGGGCAGCGATGACCGACCAGCAGGCTCCCGCCGCCGCCTGGCATGCCTCGGGCCCGCCGCTGGTCGTGAACACGGCCGAGAAGACCGCCCAGTCGAGCAGCCTCCAGACGACGAAAGCCATGATCGCCACCGATATCAGCGACAACAGCGCCTGAAGCGGCGTCGCAAAGAAGCGCCGCTTCAGATCCTCGAGCTTTCCCGGGGCAGGGGGAGCGACAACGACCATCTCCATCTCTCACCCCCTCAACTGATTGCCCTCGAGGGCAATGGCTTTGTTGATGCGGTTGAAGATCGCGGCAAGGCTGAGGTTGATGGCAAGGAATCCCGCCATCAGGATGCCGATCGCTTCCAGCGTCTGGCCGGAATGGTTGATGGTCAGCGCCACGATCATGAAGAAGTCGGTGAAGCCCACCGCGATGCCCATGGTCGTCGCCTTCATCAGCCAGACATACTGGTTGGCGAGGATCGGCAGCATGGCGCGCAGCGCCAGCGGCAACCGCACCAGCGTGAAGACCCGCCAGGGGCTGAGGCCAAGCGAGAGCGCCGCCTCCATCTGACCCTTGCCGACCGCCTTGAAGCCGCCGCGCACGATCTCGGCGATGTAGGAGCCGCCATAGATGGCGATGGCGATGGCCAAAGCGGAAAACTCCGGCGGAATGCGCAAGCCGCCCTTGAGGTTGAGGCCTTGCAGGGCAGGGAAATCGAGCAGCGGCAGGTCGGGCAGGCGGCCGGCCGTCAGGATGATGACCGCGCAGGCCAGCGCCGCCGCGACACCGGCGAATTGAACGCCAAGGCGCTCGCCGACAGGCCGGCTGAGGCGAGATGTCCTGCCCAGCCAAACCGGAAGCGCGATCGCCGCGATCACCGCAAGTATCGCTGCCGCGAGCGCAGCACCGCCGACGTTGGGGACCGGCACGTAAAGGCCGCGGCTGGTCAGCAGCATGCCAAAGGCCTCATGCGCGGCGCGCGGCGTCGGCAGATGGGTGATGACGGCGTACCAGAAGAAAACCTGGAGGATCAGCGGGATGTTGCGGAAGATGTCGACATAGGTCCGGCCGAGCAGCCGCGCCAATTCATTCGAAGAGGCGCGCGCCAGACCGATGATCGTGCCGACGATCGTCGCCAGGATCAGCCCGGTGGTTCCGAGGAACAGCGTGTTGATGATGCCGATGAGGAAGTACCACCAGTAGGGATCATTGGCTGTGGCGGGCAGGAGCGAGAAGTTCACGTCCCAGCCGGTCGACTTGAACAGGAAGTCGAATCCCGAGGTTATCCCTTGCTCCGCCAGGTTCCGCCTTGCGATCATCACGCAGGCAAGAACCATCCCGGCAAGCGAGCCGACGTAAAGAACCTGCAACAGCGTGTTGCGTATCCTCTGATTTCTCAGCAGGCTGATCATCAGCGTCTTTCCCGAATTGGCGCCAGCTCCGCCTGGCAAGAGCCAGGCAGAGCCAAGAGCGGGATGCGTTCAATTTTGCTTCGTCGCATTACTGCGACGCCAAATGGATTTCATTTGGCTGCAAATGCTTAGGCGGATCAGTCGATCACCAGCGGGAACAGGACGCCGCCATTGTTCCACAGGTTGGTGAGCTCGCGATCCATCTTGTAGGGCGAGTCCTTGCCGAGATCGCGCTCGAAGATCTCGCCGTAATTGCCGACCTTCTTGATCACGTTGTAGGCCCAGTCGTCGGCGAGACCGAGACCCTTGCCCATGCCTGGCGTGGCGCCGAGGAATTTCGCCACCTGCGGCGAGGTCGGCTTGGCCTTGATCTCGTCGACATTCTTGGAGGTGATGCCTTCCTGTTCGGCGAAGATCAGGGCGCTGAGCGTCCAGTTGGCGATGTCGACCCAGTTGTCGTCGCCCTGCCGCATGATCATGACTTCAGGCTCGACGGCGAGCACGTCGGGCAGGATCACGTGGTCCTCGACCTTGCTCTTGGCGATGCGGGCAATGGCGAGCGTCGGTCCCCACTGCGCATAGAGATCGCAGCGGCCGGAGAAGTAAGCCTGTTCGAGCTCTTCCGTCTTTTCGATGAGCACGGGTTCCAGCTTGATGCCGAGCTTCTGGGCGTAAGCGGCGACCTGCTGCTCCTGCGACGTGCCGGCGGGAATGCAGATCGTGCCGCCATTGGCGTCCTTGAGCGACTTCAGATTGAGCTCCTTGTGCGCCATCACCTTGGTCGTGCCGAGGTAGTAAGAGTTGGAGAATTGCAGCCCGAGCTCTGTGTCGCGGCTGAGCGTGCCGCCGGACGCCTTGATGATGATGTCGACATCGCCCGACTGGAGCGACGGCCAGCGCTGCGCCCAGCTGATCGGCACAATTTTCAGCTTTGCCGGATCGCCGAACACGGCGGTCGCCACCGCCTTGCAGAGGTCGATGTCCATGCCCTTCCAGTTGCCCTTGTCGTCCACCTCGGCGAAGCCAAGATAGGAGCCGTCATGGCCGGTGCAGTTGAGCACGCCGCGCGCCTTCACGGTCTCAAGCGTCTTGCCGCCCGCCGCTTCCGCAGGCACCGCGAAATGCACCAGGCCAAGGGCCAAGGCGGCAGCCCCCCATTTCATCATTTTCATGTTGTCGTCTCCACTGTTGAGTTATTCCGTTTCTTATTGTTGGAGCTCCGCAAGTTGCCTTTCGGAGCCCGGTCTGGAAGCCGCGTCCTAGTCGGAAAGCGGGGTCGGTTTCGGCAGGGAAATCGTGAGATCGCTCCGCCAATCCTGCTGGGCCAGCCATCGATGAAGGGCGGCCACAGCTTTCACGCGCAGATGCCCGCGCGGGACGACAAGATAGAAGCCGGGGACTTCCTCTGGCCTCATATCGGCAATGGCGTCGCGGCCGATCGGCGCGACCAGCGCGCCAGACCGGAAATCCTCCTCGGCGTCGATGACGGAGACTAAGCCCACGCCGATGCCCTGCAGGGTCGCCCGGCGCATGGTCGCCGCGTCATCGAAGCTGACGCTGCGGTCGCCCTCCGTCAGCTCCACTCCGAGGTGGCGCAATATATCCGGCCACAGCCGTTTCGACTTGACGGTGTCGAGCAGGGTGAACCGCGTCAGGTCCTGCGCCGACTTGATCTTTTCGCCGATCGCCGGCGTGCAGCAGATGATCTTCGGGTCCGGCACCAACAGCGTGGTCTCGTAGTCCGGCCAGTTGCCGTAGCCCCACTGCACCGTCATATCGATGTCGTCGCGTCCGAAGTCGGGCAGGTCGACCATCGTCGTGAGACGCAGATCGGCGCCCGGCAGGATCTCGCGGAACAGCGAAAGCCTGGGCAGCAGATAATGCGTGGCGAAGTAGGGGCTCGCATTGAGGTTGATGCGGTCGCGGTAGTTCGACTTGGTGACGCGGCGAACGCCTTCGGAAAATTCGTCGAAGCCGGCTTTCACGTAGTGCGACAGAAGGATCGCCGACTCCGTCAATTCGATCGACCGGCCCTTGCGCTCGAACAGCGTCACCTGAAGCGTGTCTTCCAACAGCTTGATCTGCTGTCCGACGGCTTGCGGCGTCACCAGCAGCTCGTCGGCCGCCTGCCGGAAGCTCTTGTGCTGCGCGACGGCATGGAAGACCCGAAGCGCATTCAGCGAAGGAAGGCGAAGCTTGCCGGTCATGGTGAAGTCCGCCTCCTTTCCCTGGAAACTCCGTTGATCATGCACTGCCGTATTTCAGTCGCCGCCGGCTTCTGAAAATTTGATTTCACGCGTAAATGTAACCGCCTGAGACAATTACGTTTTCACCGGTCATGTAGGTGTTCTTCGGGCCGCCGGTCATCAGCACCCATTCGGCGATCTCGGTCGGCTCGGCGCCGCGGCCGAGCGGGCTTGCCTTGGCCAGTTCCTCGAGGAAGCCGAGGGCCTTTGCCTTCTCCGTGGCCATGCCGGCCGGCGCCACCGAGTTCACCAGGATGCCGTCCTTGGCGACATGGTGGGCGAAGGAGCGGGTCAGGCTGACGACGGCGGCCTTGGTCGCCGCGTAATGAGCGTTCTGCGGGTGCGCCTTGAAGGCGTCGACCGAGGTCAGGTTGACGATGCGCCCGCGCACATGGGCTTTCGGTTCCTGCGCCTGCATATGGCGAACGGCCGCCACCATCATGTGATAGGTGCCCTTGATGTTGATGCCGTTGGAGGCGTCCCACTCGGCGTCGGTGATCTCGAGGAGGGGGCGGCGAGGGTAGATCGCGGCGCAGTTGATCAGCGTATCGACGCGCCCGAGCTTCGCGACGATGGCGTCGAAGGCCGCATGGCACTGCGGGCCGACCTGGATGTCGCAAGCCGCGGCCGCGGTCGGCAGCC
Organism: Mesorhizobium shonense; assembly: GCF_040545255.1. Classification (NCBI taxonomy): domain Bacteria; kingdom Pseudomonadati; phylum Pseudomonadota; class Alphaproteobacteria; order Hyphomicrobiales; family Phyllobacteriaceae; genus Mesorhizobium; species Mesorhizobium shonense. The sequence goes on along the minus strand of NZ_JBEPLM010000005.1, from coordinate 377,856 downwards.
CCTTGGCCTTTGCCGGTTCGAGCGCGCTCTCGGCGGCTTCCTGGTTGATGTCGATGATGCCGATCTTGGCCGCACCGGCCTCCACAGCCATGCGGGCGAGAAGGGCGCCGAGGCCGGCGCCGCCACCAACGATCAGAACGGAAAGGTCTTTCATCCTATTTTCCTTGCTTGCTGCCACTCGGCGTGGTCGGCCGGGTCGGCATGATGTCGAAGCGGGTAACGTCGGCCCATGCGGGCAGGCCGAGCAGCGCGACGACCATCTTGGCGACGTCGTCCGGCTGCACGGCGACATTGCCGGCGTACATCGCCGCTCGCGCCTCCGGGTCGAGGATATCCTTGTAGAGTTGCGTCTCGACGCGGCCCGGAACGATCTCGGTGACGCGAATGCCGTGTTGCGAGAGATCGGCGCGCAACGCGGCGGCAAAGCCGGCGATGGCCGCCTTCGTCGCCGAGTAGACGGCGACATTGGGGAAGGCCGCATGGGCGGCGGAAGAGCCGGTGAACAGGATGTGCCCCGACTGCCGCTCGCGCATCTGCGGCACGACGAGGCGCGTGAGCAGGATCGCGGCGCTGAGATTCACCTCCAGCGTGGTGTCGATGTCGGCGATCTTCATGTCGGCGAAGTTGCCGAGCGGCGGCATCATGCCGGCATTGTTGATCAGCACGTCGATGGTGAGATCGGCCAGAACCGATTCCAGCGCCTCGCGGTCGGTGACGTCGACCGCAATGGGAACAATGGCCGGCCGCTCTGCCTGCAGTTCCTTGAGCGCCGCCTGGCTACGGCCGACCGCATAGACGTCGTAGCCCGCATCGCTCAACGCGATGGCAATCGCTCGTCCTATGCCGCTCGTCGCTCCTGTGATGAAGGCTGTCGTCACCTTGGTTTCCCCGATTGCGGCTTCCCCAATTGCCTGGCGTCAGTGTGCGACCTTGGCCGATGCCGCGAAACCAAGAAAAGCAGCAAAAAGGAAAGATAAACTTTCGAAAGCCGTTTCGGAGGTTAAAACGTTCTACGCCGACCGCAGGACCTCGAAAGCCGCAAACCAGAGGAAAACAAGATGTTCGGCGCAGGCGAGGGGCTTCCGGCCGCTCGGCCGAGCAAAAACATGGCTTTCGCAACCGCCCGGCGGTTGCCTTCAGCGCAGGCTCTCCGGATCGCAAGTCGTCGCAGCTTACCCGCCGGTCGATTCCGGCCTTTTCATTTTGGTGAAGAGCGAGGCCGCGGCGGCCTTTTGCTCCGCGTCCGTCGCCTCGACGCCGGAGGCCCTCGCCAGGGCGCGCACGCGTCCCAGGCTGTTGTGCAGATGCTTGCGCATGGCCTGTCGGGCCTTGCCGCCGTCCTGCCTTTCGATGGCGTCGACGATTGCCTGGTGTTCGCTGTGGATGCGCGCGTAATAACTGTCCTTGAGCGCGGGCTCGACGACATAGCCGAGCTGGAAGCGGGGCACGATCATCGGCCCGAGATAGGCGAGGAAGCCATGGATGAATTCGTTACGCGCGGCCTTGGCGATCGCAAGATGAAAATCATAGTCGTAGTGAATCTGGACGGCGGCGGGATCCGCCTGCTGAGCGTCGATTTGCTCCATCATCGACCGGATATCGGTGGCCTCCTCATCGGTGCGGCGCTCCGCGCAGAGCCCCGCGGATTCCACTTCGACGCTCAACCTAAGCTCGAGCAGCGCGATGGTTTCCGGCAAGGTTCTCAGCGCCTCGTCCGGGATCGAGAAATTGCGCGGCACGGGCGTCTCGCTGACGAACATGCCGCGGCCCTGCTGCGGCACCACCATGCCCTCCGAGCGCAGCCGCGCCACCGCTTCGCGCACGACGGTGCGGCTGACATCATATTCGGCGCAGAGCTCCGCCTCGGTCGGCAGTTGCGCGCCAGGCTGCAACCGTCCGGAGCGGATCTTTTCGGCCAAGCTCTCCGCCACGACGGTGGAAAGCGGCTTGCGCTTCGTCATTTAGGTCCTTCCGTTCAAGTTCAGATTCGGGCTGTTCAAGTTCAGATTCGGGATGATGCCCGAACCGGCAAGACCATTCAAACCGCCGCGGTGACGATGAGTTCGACCAGCATGCCGGGCTTGGCCATCCGCCCCTCGCCGGAAGAGCGCGCCGGCGCGTGCTCCTTCGGCATCCAGGCGTCCCAGACCGTGTTGACCTCATCGAAGTCGCGGACGTCGTCCAGCCACATCTGGACGTGAAGGATGCGGGTCTTGTCGGTGCCGGCCTTGGCGAGCAGCGCATCGATCTTGCCGAGCACCTCGCGCATCTGGTTGGTCGCGGACTGGCCCGGCCGCGCGACCTGGCCCGTGAGGTAGAGCGTGCCGTTGTGGATGACGCCGTGATGGATGCGGGTGTCGAAGTCGAAGCGCTGGATATCGCCCACTGGATTCTTTCTCGTCAGATTGCCGGCGTCTGCCGGATGGGGTTGCCCTGCAGGTATTGCGCGTAAGGCGCCTGGACGAGCCAGCCGGCGTCGACGGGTAGCGTGACGCCGGTTATTGACGCGGCACGGTCGGAGCAGAGGAACAGCGCCGCCTCGGCGACATCGCGCGGCTCGACGAAACGACGGAGCGCAGTCGTGGCCTGGATGGCTTCCGGATTGCGCTCGCCCTTGGCGATCCTGGCCTTCAGCCCATCGGAAAGCGTGTAACCCGGCGCCACGGCGTTGACGCGAACGCCGTGCGGGCCAAGCTCGGCGGCAAGAATTTGGGTGAGAGCCAGAACCGCGTGCTTGCCAGGCGTATAGGCCGGCAGCGAAAGTGGCGCGAAGGAGGCGAGGGAGCCGACGTTCAGGATTGCGCCGCGTCCGGCGGCCGACATCAGCCGGCCGAACACCTGGCAGCCAAGCAGCGTGCCGCGATAGTTGATGCGCCACATCTGCTCGTCTTCGCCGAGCTCCTGGTCGAGCACATGCTTGCCGCTCTGCAGGATGCCGGCGCAGTTGACCACGACATGGGGCGTGCCGAACGCATCCGCGACGTTCTGCGCCAGCGCCTCGACGGAGGCGGGATCGGCGACATCGGTCTGCACGAAGAGGGCGCGTGGCGCGCCCGCACTCTCGCAGGCGACGGACGCCTCCTTGCCCCGGACAGCGTCCCGGCCGGCGACGACCACCTGGTAGCCGTCCTCGGCGAAGCGCAGCGCGATCGCGCGACCGATGCCGGACGTGCCGCCGATGACGACGGCGGTCGATATGTCAGCCATTGCGGCGATCCTTCCGCTCGATGTCGAAGAATTCGGACATGGCTTCGACCTGGAAATCCATCATCGGGCGACCAGGCTGGATGCGGCAGCCGATCTCTTTCGCCGCCTTGAGCAGCGCCGTCTCGGCCGGCTCCATGATGATGTCGACCACGGTCATCTCCGGTGTCAGTTTGCTCACATCCATCGGCAGCGGATCGCTGGCCTTCAGCCCGGACGGCGTCGCGTTGATTGCCATATCCATTCCGGACGGATCGGGTTCCCCGACCTCGATGCGGCAATTGGGGAACGACTTGTTGACCAGCGAAGCGAGCTTTGCGGCGCGGTCTCTGTCGATGTCGGCGAGGCGGATTTCCGCTGCGCCTTCTTCGGCCAGGCAGTAGGTTAGCGATGATCCTGCGCCGCCGGCGCCGACCTGGAGGATGCGGCGGCCGGCGATCTGGTGCCCGCCCGCCTTCAGCCCGTCGATGAAGCCAACGCCGTCGAAATTGTCGGCATACCAGGTGCCGTCCGCCTGCCTGCGCACCGAGTTGGCGCTCTGCACGCGCGCGGCGCGGTCATGAGCGGCGGCGCATTTGTGGTAGACCGCCGTCTTGTAAGGCACCGAGATGATCACGCCCCGGATGTTCTCGGCCGCGGTGATGCCGGCCCAGAAAGTGTCGAAATCTTCCGGACGGCAGCTCAATGGCACCATTAGGCTGTCGAGCCCCTTCTGCTCGAAGATTTCGTTGAAGATTCCGGGGCTCTTGGCATGCCCGACTGGATGGGCCAGCATCACGAAGATTTCGGCTTTGCCGGTTCCGCGCATCGGTTCACTCCTTTTCGTTTGACAGTTCATGATCGCTCAGCACCTCGAGGGCCCTGACGAGCGACGAATGATCGGCGTCCGCGCCGCCCGGCCGGGCCGAGCAGGCATTCATCAGCTGTTGCGCCGTCGCGGTGCTCGGCAGGGCGACGCCGAGCGCGCGGGCGCTTTCGAGCGCGAGATTGAGATCCTTCTGGTGCAGCCGGATACGGAACCCAGGCGCGAAGCTGCGGGCGATCATGCGCTCGCCATGCACTTCGAGCACACGCGAAGAGGCGAAGCCGCCCATCAGCGCGGCGCGGACCCTCGCCGGGTCGCAGCCCGCCTTGCTGGCGAAGACAAGCGCCTCGGCGACGGCTTCGATGTTGAGCGCGACGATGATCTGGTTGGCGATCTTGCAGGTCTGGCCGGAGCCGTTCTGTTCGCCGATCAGCGTGATGTTCTTGCCGAGCTTCTCAAAGATCGGCAGCGCTCGCTCGAACTCCGCGGCCGGCCCGCCGACCATGACGGTGAGGCTCGCCGCCTTGGCGCCGACCTCGCCGCCGGAGACCGGCGCATCGAGATAACCGGCGCCGGCTTCCCTGAACTTCGCCGCGAATTCCGCCGTCGCAATCGGGCTGATCGAGCTCATGTCGATGACCAGCTTGCCGGCCGAAATCCCTTCGAGCACGCCGTTAGGTCCGAGCAGGACGCGTTCCACGTCGGGCGTGTCGGGCAGCATTGTGATGACGATATCGGACACCCGGGCCACCTCGGCGGGGGAGGTGACGACCGCTGCCTTTAGGTCCTTTGGAAGAGGCGAGCGGTTCAGGACCGTGACGATCTCGTGCTCGGCATCGGCGAGATGCCGCGCCATCGGCGCACCCATGACACCAAGCCCGATGAAGCCAATTTTCATGCGCAACTCCCGTTCGGCGTCAGAGCGCCTTGCAGCTCAAGTAAGGCGTATGATATAGGACATCATACAAATTTCAATGCACCTTCTTTCTGGAGACCGATCGCAAAATGCAGGAGCGTGTGAATTCGCTAAAGGCGGCCGTACAGGCTGGCCGGCCGCATATCGGCATCTGGTGCTCGCTGGCTTCGGCCCTCACCACCGAGGTCGTCGCCGGTTCAGGAGCCGGCTGGCTGCTGATCGATGGCGAGCACAGCCCGAACGATCTGCGCAGCATCATGGCGCAGCTTCAGGTCGCTGCGGCGTTTCCTTGCGAAGCCGTGGTGCGTCTGCCGTCGGACGACGCGAACCTGATGAAGCAGGCGCTTGATGTCGGCGCACGCAGCCTGATGATCCCGAATGTGCGGACGGCGGACCAGGCACGCAGCATCGTCGCGGCGATGACCTATGCCCCCGGCGGCTTTCGCGGCTTCTCGGTCGGCCACCGCGCCAACGCCTTCGGCCGCATCGCCGGCTATCATGCCAAGGCGCGCGAGCAGCAGCTTCTCGCCGTACAGATCGAGGACGAATCCGGCGTCGCCAATGCGGCCGAGATTGCGGCGGTTGACGGCGTCGATGTTCTCTTCGTCGGCCCGGGCGACCTCTCCACGAACATGGGTGCGATGGGCAACCCCGGCGATGCGCATGTGCAGGAGGGGATCGCATCCGTGCGCAAGGCCGCGGCTGCGGCAGGCAAGGCGAGCGGCATTCTGGCTCCGGTGAAAGCCGACGCCGACCGCTATCTCGCCGACGGCTTCATCATGGTTGCCGTCGGATCGGACCTCGGCCTGCTGGCGCGGGGCTCGGATGCCCTGATCGCCTCATTCGGTCAATAAGAGCGGCAACCAGTAGAGCGGAGAGACAGCCGTGGCGATCCCCCCTTACAAAGCACCGTCGCGCAGCGCCTATGACATTGTCATCGTCGGCGGTGCCGTCATCGGCTCGTCGACCGCCTATTGGCTGAGCCAGGCGCTGGGCAACGGCGCTTCGATCCTCGTGGTCGAGCGCGACTCAAGCTACGAGTTTTCCTCGACCGCGCTCTCCACCAGCGCCATCCGCCAGCAATATTCCAATCCGATCAATGTGAAGATCAGCCAGTTCGGCATCGAGATCATCCGTGGCTTCCGGGAGCGGATGGCCCCGTTCTACACGAATGAGCCGGCCCCCGATCTCGGCTTCAAGGAACACGGATATCTCTACTGCTGCTCGCCCGAGGGCGTAGAGGCGGCGCGCGAACGGGTCGAGCTGCAGCGCAGTCTCGGCGCCCACACGCTCTTCCTCGAACCCGGTCAGTTGAAGGAACGCTTTCCCTGGCTGAATGTCGACGATCTCGGCGGCGGCTCCTGGGGCTCCCGGGAAGAAGGCTGGTTCGATTCCATGGGCCTGCTGAACGGCTTCCGCCGCGCGGCGCGCGCCAGCGGCGTCGAATATATCGACAATGCCGTGACAGCGCTGGATGTCCGCGATGGGCGGGTTGTGTCCGCCCGCCTCGCAACCGGTGAGACCGTCGCCTGCGGCACGCTGGTCAACGCGGCTGGCCCGCGGGCGCAGCAGGTCGCAGCCATGGCCGTACTGTCGATCCCTGTCGCGCCCTACAAGCGCTACAGCTTCGTCTTCGCCAGCGCCAATCCGATCCCCGGGCGGATGCCCAACGTCATCGATCTCTCCGGCACCTTTGTGCGTCCGGAAGGCGAGCTGTTCCTCACCGGCAACACGCCGCAAGGCGACGGACCCGCCGATTACGACGACTTCGAAATGCATTTCGAGGAGTTCGACGATTATATCTGGCCGGCGCTGTGGCACCGCATTCCGGCCTTCGACGCGTTGAAGGTCCAGACGAGTTGGACCGGCCATTACGAATACAACATGCTCGACCACAACGGCATCGTCGGCTTCCACCCCGAGGTGACGAACTTCATGTTCGCCAACGGTTTTTCCGGGCATGGCCTGCAGCAGTCCCCGGCGGTCGGCCGGGCGGTGTCCGAGCTGATCATCCACGGCGCCTTCCAGACGCTCGACCTGTCGCCGTTCTGCTATGAGCGCATTCCACGTAACGAGCCGTTCCTCGAAGAGGCGGTGATCTGAGCGGCGTTCCTAATCACTCGGCGGCCTGAACCTGGCGGGCCTCGATGATCGCCCTTATCTCGGAGCGGCAGGAGCCGCAATTGGTGCCGGCGCGCAGCGTCGACCCGATCGCCTCCAGACTGTCGCATCCCGAAGCGACCGCCGAAGCGATCTGGTTGGCGCCGACATGGAAGCACGAGCACACGACCCGTCCGATGGCGGGCATTGGCGCGGGTGAGCGCCCGGATAGAAGCGCGTGGCGATCGGTGGCCGACAGCGGCTGGCGCGTGGCGAGCAGCGACACCAGCCAGTCCTGCGTCGGCAACTGCTCCGGAGCGGCGACCAGCAGGGCCTCGGCCATGGCGCCGTCTTCGTCGATGGCCGCGGCGCGATAGGCGAGCCCTCGGCGATCGGTGTATTCGAGCAGTTGATCCTGCCGTTGCACGCCGAGCAGCTTGCGCGCCAGAAGAATGCCCTGGTCCGGCGGCTCGGTCCCGGTGAGTTCGTAGACCCAGCCGCCCTCGGCCGCATGCCGGCTCCAATGGACGAAACCGGTCGGCCTGAGATCGCGCCGCGTGATGAGCACGCCGGCCCAGCCGGTTTTCTCCCGCACGATTCTCGCCGGGACATGCTTAAGCTCCGGCTGGCCGGAATACGGATCCGTGACCGGTGAGGACAGCATCCCTGCGGCCGCCCTGGCCGCGAACTGACCGCTCCAATGCATGGGCATGAAGGCCTGGCCGCGCAGCTGCGCGTCGGATACGCGCACCTTCGCGCGGACGAAGCCGAAGCGCGTCGACAGATGGGCGAGGTCGCCATCCTTGAGATGGTGCGCGGCCGCATCCGCCGGATGGAGGTCGACCGAGGGCCCAGGCGCATTCGCCATCAGGCGCGGTACGTTGCCGGTGCGCGTCATGGTGTGCCACTGGTCGCGCAGCCGGCCCGTATTCAGGGCAAGCGGATAGTCGGCATCGACCGTGAAGGCCGTCGCCTCCTGCCGCACCGGCACGAAGCGCGCGCGACCGTCGGGCGTCGGGAAGCGGCCATCGGCAAACAGTCTTGTCTGCTGCTCGCGCCGCTCCGGCGCAGGCCAATGGCGGGGAGGGAAGGCGGCGTAGTCCGCGTCGCTGAGATCGGCGAGGCCGCTGAGATCGAACAGGCGCTCGCCGTCATTCTCGAAGGCGGAAAGCGCGGCATGCTCGCGGAAGATCTCGGCCGGCGTCCGGTAGGCAAAAGCATCGCCGAAGCCCATGCGCGCGGCGACCTCGCAGATGATGCGCCAGTCGGCTTTCGCTTCGCCGGGCGGCGGCAGGAAGGGCCGCTGGCGCGAGACGCGCCGCTCCGAATTGGTGACCGTGCCGTCCTTCTCGCCCCAGGCGGCGGCCGGCAGCAGCACGTCGGCATAGCGCGTGGTGTCCGTGCGGGTGACATCCGAGACAGCGACGAAATCGCATTTGGACAGAGCGGCGCGCACGCGCGAAGCGTCCGGCATCGAGACGGCGGGGTTGGTGCCCATGACCCACAACGCCTTGATGCGGCCGTCGGCGACCGCCTGGAACATGTCCACGGCTTTCAGGCCGCCGCGCCGCGCGACGTCGGGTGCGTTCCAGAAGCGGGAGACCCGGTCGATGTTGGTCTCGTCGGCGAAGTCCATATGCGCGGCGAGCTGATTTGCCAGGCCTCCCACCTCGCGGCCGCCCATCGCGTTCGGCTGTCCGGTGACCGAGAACGGCCCCATTCCCGGCTTACCGATGCGGCCGGTGGCGAGATGGCAGTTGATGATGGCGTTGACCTTGTCGGTTCCATGCGCCGACTGATTGACGCCCTGGCTGTAGACGGTGACCGTCCGCTCGGTCTCGGCGAAGAGATCGTAGAAGGCCTGGACATCGGCGACCGCCAATCCGCATCCTCTCGCGACGCGCGCGATCGACGGCGCATCGGCGCCGGCCAGCGAGGCTGTGGCGTCAAAGCCCGACGTATGGTCGCGGATGAAGCCGGCATCGATCTTTCCGGCCTGGACGAGATGCGCGAGCAAGCCGTTGAACAGGAGCACGTCCGTGCCCGGATCGAGCGCGAGATGCAGGTCGCATTCGTCGGCAGTCGCGGTGCGGCGGGGATCGATGACAACGATCCTCGTACCACGCTCCCTACGTGCTGCGAGCATGCGCTGGTAGAGCACGGGATGGCACCATGCGGTGTTGGAGCCGGTGAGCACGATGAGATCGGCGCACTTGAAATCCTCATAGACGCCGGGAACGATGTCCTCGCCGAAGGCGCGGCGGTGGCCGGCAACGGACGAAGCCATGCAGAGCCGCGAATTGGTGTCGATGTTGGCCGAGCCGATAAAACCCTTCATCAGCTTGTTGGCGACGTAATAGTCCTCGGTGAGCAACTGGCCGGAAACGTAGAAGGCGACCGAGTCCGGGCCATGCTCGGCAATCACCTGCGAGAATTTCGCGGCCACGAGATCGAGCGCTTCGTCCCAACCAACCTGCTTGCCACGGATTTCCGGCTGAAACAGACGGCCTTCGAGGCCGAGCGTCTCGGCAAGCGCGGACCCCTTCGAGCAAAGCCGGCCGAAATTGGCCGGGTGCTCGGGATCGCCGCGGACGGTCGTCTTGCCGTCCGCGGCGATCTCGGCCAGCACGCCGCAGCCCACCCCGCAATAGGGGCAGGTGGTCCTCACCTCGCGTGCTTCTTCCATGCCTCAGGCCGCTTTCGAGGCCAGCGCTTCAAGCGCGATGAAGAGCCGCTCGCCCTCGATCCTGACCGGGATCGTCCGGACCGAGCCTTCGTCGGCGCCCAGTGCCTCGCCCGTCTCCAGCGAGATCACCCAGTTGTGCAGCGGGCAGGTCACCGCCGCGCCATGGACGATGCCCTGGCTGAGCGGCCCGCCCTTGTGCGGGCAGTGGTCGTCCATGGCAAAGACCCGGTCGTCGGCCGTGCGGAAGACAGCTATCTTGCCTTGCGGGGTCGCAACGCAACGCGCGCCGCGGCGAGGGATGTCGGCGATGGTGCCGATTGCTATCCAGGTCATTTGGAGGGGCCTTTTTGTTGAGCGTCGAGCCCAGTCGATGCGACACGACTGGGCTCCGAGCTAGAATTTGCAAACATCTCCATCATTCCGCCGCCTCCGCAAAGCCAACGGTGGCAAGTGGCCGGAACTCGTGCTTGTCCTTGCCGGAGACGCGCTCGGACCACGGATCGACCTGCGCGAATTTCTGGGAAAAGACGAAGCGCTCGAAATAGGCGCGGCGCTTCTCGACGTCGTCCAGGATCTGTTTTTTGATCTCGGCGGTGCCGACGCGCTTGGCCCATTTGTAGATACGCTCCAGATAGCGGGCCTGCTCGCGATACATCTGGACCAGCGCCACGATCACCTCCAACGCCTCGTCCTCGGTCTTCACCAGGCCGAGCACTTCGGTGCCCTTGATGTCGAGGCCGGCGGCGCCGGCGAAATGGATCTCGTAGCCGGAGTCGACACACACCACGCCCACATCCTTGCAGGTTGCCTCCGCGCAGTTGCGCGGGCAACCCGACACTGCCATCTTCACCTTGGCAGGCGTCCAGGAGCCCCACATGAATTTTTCGATGCGGATGCCCAGCCCCGTCGAATCCTGCGTGCCGAAGCGGCACCAGTCGGAGCCGACGCAGGTCTTCACCGTGCGCAGGCCCTTGGCGTAGGCATGGCCGGAGACGAAGCCGGCCTTGCCGAGATCGGCCCATACCGCCGGCAGGTCTTCCTTGCGGATACCGAGCATGTCGATGCGCTGGCCGCCGGTCACCTTCACCGTCGGGATGCGGAACTTGTCGACCACGTCGGCGATGGCGCGCAATTCGCCGGCGCTGGTGACGCCGCCCCACATGCGCGGCACTACCGAATAGGTGCCGTCCTTCTGGATGTTGGCGTGCACGCGCTCGTTGATGAAGCGTGACTGATAGTCGTCGGCATATTGGTCCGGCCAGTCGCAGACGAGATAGTAGTTGATCGCCGGTCGGCACTTGGCGCAGCCGCAGGAGGTCTTCCATTCGAGTTCCTGCATGACGGCGGGAATCGTCTTCAGGCCCTTCGCCTTGATCAGGCGTCGCACATCGTCGTGGCCGAGGCTGGTGCAGCCGCACATCGGCTGAACCGCCGCCGGATTGTAGGCCTCGCCCAGCGTCAGTTTCAGAAGCTGCTCGACGAGACCCGTGCACGATCCGCACGAGGCCGAGGCCTTGGTGTGGGCGCGCACGTCGTCGAGCCCGGTCAGCCCCTTGCCCGTGATCGCGCCCGTGATATTGCCCTTGCAGACGCCGTTGCAGCCGCAGATTTCCGCATCATCCGCCAGTGCCGCAACGGCCGCCAAAGGGTCCGAGGAGGTGCCTCCCTGGAACGCCTGGCCGAAGATCAGCGTGTCGCGCATCTCCGAGATGTCGGTCGCCTTCTTCTTCAGATCGTTGAACCAGGCGCCGTCGGCCGTCTCGCCGAACAGCACCGTGCCGATGATGCGGTTGTCCTGCAGCACGACGCGCTTGTAGATGCCGGCGGACGCATCGCGCAGGATGATCTCCTCGCGATCGTCGCCGTCGGCGAAGTCGCCCAGCGAGTAGAGGTCGATGCCGGTGACCTTGAGCTTGGTCGGCGTGTCGGAGTGGACGAAGCGCTTGTCTTCGCCATCCGCGAGCCCGGCTGCCGCGACGCGGGCCATCTCGTAGAGAGGCGCGACCAGCCCATAGACATGGCCGCCGACCTCCGCGCATTCGCCGAGCGCCATGATCGCCGGATCGGAGGTCCGCATGCGGTCGTCGACGACGATGCCGCGATTGACCTCCAGCCCGGCCTCCTTTGCCAGGGCGCTGCTTGGCCGGATGCCCACCGCCATCACGACCAGCGTTGCCGGGATGATCGTGCCGTCAATGAGCTCGACGCCCTCGACCTTGCCGTTGCCGACAATGGCCTTGGTGTTGGCCTTGGTCATGACCTTGATGCCGCGCGCCTCGACCGCCTTTTGCAGAAGGTAGCCAGCAGCCGGGTCGAGCTGGCGCTCCATCAGCGTCGGCATGACGTGGAGCACGGTCACGTCCATGCCGCGTTCCTTGAGCCCAGCTGCGGCTTCCAGCCCGAGCAGGCCGCCGCCGATGACGATCGCCTTGGCACGCGACTGCGCGGCGAGCAGCATGGCGTTGACGTCGTCGAGGTCGCGGTAGCTGAGCACGCCGGGCAGATCCTTGCCGGGCACCGGAATGATGAAGGGAACCGAGCCGGTAGCGATTACGAGTTGATCGTAGCTCTCGGTCACGCCGTGGTCCGAGGTAACGGTCTTTGCGTCCCTGTCGATGGCGACGATCCTGTGGCCCTTGTAGAGGGTGATGCCGTGCTTGATGTACCATCCGTCGCCGTGGATGACGATTTCCTCGAACGCCTTCTCGCCCGAAAGCACCGGCGACAGCATGATGCGGTCGTAGTTCACCCGCGGCTCGGCGTTGAAGATGGTGACGGCGTAGCGGTCGGGTGCTGCTTCCAGCAGGTGCTCGAGCATCCTGCCGGGAGCCATGCCGTTGCCGATGATGACGAGTTTTTCGCTCATGTCCGGTCTGCTCCGATCTATTCGGCGGCGTAGGAAAGGGGCGCGGGCTTGACAGCGGCCGCGCGCTCCATCCGGCGGATGGTGACGTGCATCCAGATGAGGCACGAGACGACGATCACGAACAGCAGCATGAAGCAGCTCGACCAGACGCCGGTGAGGTCGTTCAGCGCGCCGAAGGCGATCGGCAGGATGAAGCCGCCGAGACCGCCGATCATGCCGACCACGCCGCCGACCGCGCCGACGCTCTGCGGATAGTAGACCGGGATGTGCTTGTAGACGGCGGCCTTGCCGAGGCTCATGAAGAAGCCGAGCACGAAGGCGACGGCGATGAAGGCGAGCGGGCCGATCTCGAAATGGAACGGGATCGGCCCGCTGATGCCGCGCACGACGTAGTCTGCCGAGGGGAGAGACAGAACGAGGGTCGCCACGGCACAAACGCTGAAGGTCGAGTAGAGCACGGTGCGGGCGCCGACGCGGTCGGAAAGCACGCCGCCATAGGCGCGGAAAACACTTGCGGGAATCGAATAGGCGGCGCCGATCATGCCGGCGGTGGCGATGCCGAAGCCGTAGACGCCGATCAGGTAGCGCGGCAGCCAGAGCGACAGCGCCACGAACGCGCCGAAGGAGAAGAAATAGTAGAAGGCGAAGCGCCAGACCTGCAGGTTCTTCAGCGGCGCGAATTCCTGCCAGAAGCTTCTCACGGGTGCTATCTTGCCGGCGCGGCGCTCGCGGATGACCGGGTCGTCGCCGGTCGTGAACCAGAACACGATGGCCATGACGACCAGCGCCGCCGCCCAGATCAGCGCGACCGACTGCCAGCCCCAGGAAAGCAGCACGAACGGCGCCAGGAACTTGGTGACCGCGGCGCCGACATTGCCGACGCCGAAAATGCCGAGCGCGGTGCCTTGCTTGCCCGCGGGGAAGAAGCGCGAGACATAGGCGACGCCGACGGCGAAGGAGCCGCCTGCAAGCCCGACGCCGAGCGCGGCAAGCAGCATCTGCTCATAGGTATGCGCGAAAGTGAGCAGAAAGGTCGCGACCGCCGCCGCGAGCATGGTCATGGTGTAGACCACGCGGCCGCCATAGCGGTCGGTCCAGACGCCGAGCACGATGCGCACGAGCGAGCCTGTCAGGATCGGCGTGCCGACCAGCAGGCCGAACTCTGTCTCGTTCAGGCCGAGCTCCTGCTTGATGCGCACGCCGATGATGGAAAAGATCGTCCACACCGCGAAGCAGACGGTGAAGGCGATGGTGGACATGACGAGCGCCTGTCGGGGAGCACTGTCCTGGCTTGGCGCGGCTGGGAGATTTGCGGTCATCTTGGGCTCCGGTTTGCGGCATGGGAGGCACCGCGTGTTGTGTTGGTCAGAGGCGCAGCATCGGTCAGCGCGGCGAGACCGGGACTTGCGCGGTCACTTGCGGACCCTTGCCCTCGGTTTCGTGATTGGCTGGGAACAGCAGGAGCGCCGCGGTGAACAGCACCGCCGTCAGGACGCTGCTGGCGATAAAATCGCGGCGCGTGAAATCCTTGAGGGTTGTCGCAGTTCCGATCCGTTTCGTCATCGTCGTCTCCGCCTGGCACCGCCTGGGATCGGCGCCGTCGATTCTCGTGTTCAGGGTCCAAAACAAAAAAGCTGCCGTCCAGGTCTCGCGTCCGTACATCCGGGATCGCGCGTCGACCTGAGCGGCAGCTTTGCCTGTGGCGCCCACCATTGGACGCCTGTGTCTCTTGGCCCTTGCGGGCCTACTGTCTCAAAAGCAGGAAGCGTGCCAATTCGACAGCGCTATGAATTATCTAATGAAATCAATAGGAAGACGTTGTCGTGCGACTTTTGACCAAGCCCGGCAGCGGATCAAAGATTAGTCAGGATGCCTTGCAGGGCAGCATAATATTTGTGCAATGCGGTAGATTGCCTATTGTCGATGCGGTGCGTTTTTCGGTCACGGCCTTACTCCGCCGCTTCGACGAAGCGGTGGCGTTCATAGAGGAACTTCAGCACCGCCTCGCGGCAGCGCAGGAAAGTGCGGTCGGAGGCAAGCTCGATGCGCCGGCGCGGCCGGGCGAGCGGCACCGGAAGCACCTCGCCGATGGTGGCCGAGGGGCCGTTGGTCATCATCACGATACGGTCGGACAGAAGCACCGCCTCGTCGACATCATGGGTGATCATGATCGTGGTCGAGCCCAGCCTGGCGTGGATGTCCATCACCGCATCCTGGAGATGGGCGCGGGTCAGCGCGTCGAGCGCGCCGAAGGGCTCGTCGAGCAGAAGGATCTTCGGCTCCATTGCGAGGGCGCGCGCAATGCCGACGCGTTGCTTCATGCCGCCCGATATCTCGGCCGGGCGCTTGTCCCTCGCATGCGCCATCTGCACGAGGTCGAGGTTGCGCATGATCCAGTCATGCCGCTCGGCCCGGCTCTTCGTGCGGCCGAAGACCTTGGATACGGCGAGGTTGATGTTCTCGTAGACGGTAAGCCAGGGCAGCAGCGAGTGGTTCTGGAAAACCACGGCGCGCTCCGGTCCGGGGCTGTCGACCTCCCTGTTCTCGAGCAGCACGGCGCCCTTGGAAACCTTGGTCAGTCCGGCGATCAGGTTGAGCAAGGTCGACTTGCCGCAGCCGGAATGGCCGATGATGGAGACGAACTCGCCAGCATCGATGGTGAGCCTGATGTCCTTCAGCACCTCGCTGAACTGGCCGCCACGAGAGAAGGATTTGTCGATATGGTCGAGCTTCAGATAGGCGATCATGGCGCCGTCCTCACTTTGCCGTTGTGCCGCGGGTGACGAAGGCGCCGACCGCCGCAACCAGCCGGTCGAGGCAGAAGCCGGTGACGCCGATATAGACGAGCGCGACAATGATGTCTGGCAGTCGCGAGGAATTCCACGCGTCCCAGATGAAGAAGCCGATGCCGACGCCGCCGGTCAGCATCTCGGCGGCAACGATAGCGAGCCAGGAGAGGCCGATGCCGATCCTGAGGCCCGTGAAGATGTAGGGCGCGGCGGCCGGCACCATGATCTTGACGAAGAATTCGAGCTGGTTGAGCCGCAGGATGCGGGCGACGTTGCGGTAGTCCTCGGGGATGTTGCGCACGCCGACGGCGGTGTTGATGATCACCGGCCAGATCGAGGTGATGAAGATCACGAACAGCGCCGACGGGTTGGAG
Source organism: Mesorhizobium shonense (assembly GCF_040545255.1). Taxonomy (NCBI): domain Bacteria; kingdom Pseudomonadati; phylum Pseudomonadota; class Alphaproteobacteria; order Hyphomicrobiales; family Phyllobacteriaceae; genus Mesorhizobium; species Mesorhizobium shonense. Next base: position 362,116 of record NZ_JBEPLM010000005.1, on the reverse strand, counting down.
TCGCGAAAGGCGGCCAGAGACAGCGGCAGCCAGGCGAGCGGTGGTACGGTGCGCAGGATCTGGAAGACCGGATCGAGACCGCGCATCGCCCAGACAGACTGACCGACCAGGGCGCCCAGCGCAACGCCAACCACCGCCGCCATGCCGAAGCCGATGGCGACGCGCTGCAGCGAGATCAGCACTCGCCAGGCGAGGCCTATGTCCTGCGGGCCATTGTCGAAGAACGGATGGGCGATCAGGTCGTAAGCCTCGTTCCAAACCTGGCTCGGCGGCGGCAGGCTGGCCGTCGGCGAAGAGCAGGCCACCTGCCAGACGACGAGCAGGACGAGGATGACGACGGCCGGCGGCACCAGTGCCGTCGCCAGCCGGCCGGCAATGGCCGTGAGGTCGATGCGGCGCCGCGCTTTTGCGGTGAAGGCAATCACCTCGGCGGGCTTCGCAAGAAATGCCTTCACCTTGGTGTCCTCGACGGTTTGGATGGACATGTCGTGGAAAATCTCCGTGGGGCAGTCGCGACAAACGGCGCGTTGCGCCGTTTGCGCTTGGGCGACGACGGCGCGAAGGCGCCGTCGCGCCTTGGTTGCACTGGAGCGACAAACGGCGCCTTTGGCGCCGTTTGCGCTTAAGCCGATGCCTTGATCTTCAGGCTGTCGAGATAGGCGGACGGGTTGGCCGGATCGAAGGTCTTGCCGTCGAAGAAGGTCTCGACGCCGCGCGAGGGCGATTGAGGGATGTCGCCTGCCGCCACGCCCAGATCCTTCGCCGCCTCGCGCCAGAGATCCTCACGGTTGACCTGGTCGACCAGCGCCTTGATGTCGGTGGTCGGCGCCAACTTGCCCCAGCGGATGTTCTCGGTGAGGAACCAGGCATCATGGCTCTTGAAGGGATAGGAGACCCCACCCTTCCAGAACTTCATGTAGAGGTCGGTGCCCTTGGCGACGCGGTCGTTGCCGTAGTTGATGTCGCCCTTGAGGCGGCCGATGATGTCGGCAACGGGCACGTTCATCCATTGCCGCTTGCCGATGATCGAGGCCATCTCCTCCTTGTTCTCCATGGCCTCGCACCATTGCTGGGCCTCCATGACGGCCATCAGGATTGCCTTGGTGGCGTTGGGGTATTTGTCGATGAAGGCGGCGCGCAGGCTGAGCGCCTTTTCCGGATGGCCCTTCCACAGCTCGCCGGTGGTGGCGGCGGTGAAGCCAATGCCCTGGTGAACAAGCTGCTCGTTCCACGGCTCGCCGACGCAGAACACGTCCATGTTGCCGACCTTCATGTTGGCCACCATCTGCGGCGGCGGAACGACGATGGTGGAGACATCCTTGTCGGGATCGATGCCGCCGGCGGCCAGCCAGTAGCGCAGCCAGAGGTCGTGCGTGCCGCCCGGGAAGGTCATGGCGGCCTTCACTTCCTTGCCGGCGGCCTTCTTGGCGGCGAAAGCCTCCTTCAGTTTGGATGCGTCGAGGCCGACACCGGTGGCGGCGTATTCCTGAGCAACGGAAATGCCCTGGCAGTCGTAGTTCAGCCGCGCCACGATCGCCATCGGCAGCGGCTGGTTGTTCTGGGTCACCTTGCCGGTGTGCATGAGGTAGGGCATCGGCGTCAGGATGTGGGCGCCGTCGATGCCGTTAGCCTCGCCGCCGAGCACAAGATTATCGCGCGTAGCGCCCCAGGAGGCCTGCTTCAGCACCTCGACATCGGGCATGCCGTATTTGGCGAACAGTGCCTTCTCCTTGGCGATCATCAGCGGCGCCGCGTCCGTCAGCGCGATGAAGCCGAGCTTGGCGCCGGTCACCTCGGGAGTGGGCGCGGCGGCATAAGCGCCCGAGGGCAGGAGCTTGCGCGCCGCCACGAACAGCCCAGCAGTGAGCGCGCTTCTGGCAAGGAAGTCGCGCCGGGTCAGGTCCTTCGGCGTCGTTCCAGTTCCGATCCGTTTCGTCATCGTCATCTCCGGTTGGGCGCCGCTTGAGACCGGCGCCGTCGATTGCGTGTTCGGTCAAAAACAAAAAAGCCACCGGCCAGGTCGCGCGCGTCCTTACATCCGGGATCGCGTGTTGACCTGGGCGGCAGCTTTGCCTGTGGCGCCCGCCATTGGACGCCTGTTCCGTGACCCCGCGAAGAGTCTGGCTACTACCAAGCAGGAACCGTGCCAGTTTCAGACTGTTTCAAAAATACCAATGAAATCAATTATATGCTATAGTTGGCAGCGTGCCGGACCACTAAGCGAGCAGGCCAAAACTTGCCCATTAGCGCAAGCGCGCGCACAATTATTGTGCAGTGCACAAGAGTGGCGCGAAAATAATCAGGCTCGTTTTTGCCCGGCAATGTAGGCGTCGATCCGGTCGGGATCGAAGATCTGGCCGTCGAAAAATCCGTCCGGGCCAAGGACAAGGCTCGCCCCCGCCGAACCGACCGGCGTCGCGACCTTCAGCGCGCCCTCGACCTTGGCATTGGCGCCGGGGAGCGCCACGCCGAGCGGCTTAAGCGCCGAGCGGTAGAGGTCGGGCCGATAGCAGTCGCGGGCTATGGCCAGGTTTTGCGGCGTATGCGGCAATTGTCCCCAGCGCACCATCTGCGTGTAGAACCAGAGCGCATGACTCTTCCAGGGAAAATTCGCCGCCTTGTCGAAGGGCAGGAAGAAATCCTCGACGCGCCGCTCCGCGCCACCGCCGAGTTGAAGGCGTCCGGTGAGAACCGGCATCTGGATCGCCTCCGGCTGCCCGAGGAAGGCGGATCTGGCCATCAGCGCCGCCAACTCGCCGCGGTTTGCCGGATCCTGGCACCAGCGGGCGGAGTGATGCAGCGCTCTCAACAGCGCCGCCAGCGCTTCCGGGTTCTCCTCGGCCCAGGCCCTGCGCACGCCGATCACCTTTTCCGGGCTGTTGCGCCACAGCAGCGCCTTGACGGTGACGATACGACCGGTGCCGGCGGCGACGGCGGCGCTGTTCCAGGGCTCGCCGACGCAATAGCCGTCGATGCGGCCGGCGGCGAGCGCGTCCGCCATGAACGGCGGCGGCACGATGACGATCTCGATATCGCGATCGGGATCGACGCCGCAGGCGGCGAGCCAATAGCGCAGCTCGTAATTGTGCCCGGAATGCGGATGCACGACCGCGAAGCGCAGCGGCTCGCGGCCGGCCCGCTCGCGGATCAGCGCGCCGAGCGCCGTGCCGGCACGCGCCGGATCGAGGTCAGGCGTGGCTCCGTTCGCCGCCATGCCTTGCCAAACCGCATTGGAGACGGTGATGCAGTTGCCGCCGAGTCCTAGCGAGAAGGGCACAATGGTCTCGGAGGCAAGCGGCGTGAGGCCGAGGCTGCAGGCGAGCGGCATCGGTCCCAGCATATGCGCCACGTCGAAATGGCCGATGGCGATACGGTCGCGGATGTTGGCCCAGGAGGTCTCGCGCTGCAACTTGAGCTCGATGCCCTCGCGGGCGGCAAAGCCCATCTCGCCGGCCGCGACCAGGACGGCGCTGTCGAAGAGCGGCATGAAGCCGGCGGTGACCTGGTGCGAGGCAGTCGTGCTCATTCGCCCTCCAGCGGTCCAAGCAATCCCGCCGCGGTCACCAGGCTCTGGGCGATCTCGGCGATCTTGCGGTTCTGGTTCATGGCGGTCTTGCGCAGAAGCGCGTAGGCCGCCTCTTCGCTCAGGCCGCGCGACTTCATCAAGATGCCCTTGGCCCGATCGACGACCTTGCGGTTCTCGAGCTCGCTGCGCGCCTCCTCCAATTCGCGCGCCATGCGGGAGAAAGCGTTGAAGCGGCTGATCGCCATGTCGAGGATCGGCTTGATGCGCTCCTTCTTCAGCCCGTCGACGACATAGGCGGACACGCCCGCATCGACGGCCGCCTCGATCGAGGCCTGGTCGGAGCGGTCGACGAACATGGCGATCGGCCGTTTCACCGCGCGCGACAGCTGGAACATGTTCTCCAGCATGTCGCGGTTTGGATTTTCGAGATCGATGACGATGACGTCCGGCTCGATCTCGGCGATGCGCCGGGCGATGCCGGCCACGTCATGGACCACCGTGACATGGCGATGGCCGGCGTCCCGCAATCCGGCCTCGATGATCGAGGCGCGGATGCGGTTCTCGTCGATAACAAGGATGGTCAACGAACCGGCGGACATGCGCCTATTGTGCAGTCGAACCGAAATTGTGCAATGCGGCAGCGTGGCCCGAAGCGAACTTTCCCGCGCTCATGCGCCGTTGGCCAATCCCGAACGTTCGCGGCGTCTAATTTTCGAAGATGCGATCTTCGTGGCCCAAAATGGTCAAAAACGTATCAGTCAACGCGGCGTGGCGAGGTGGCGGACCTGCTTGGCCGCGGTTATCCTGACCCTAGATGAGCCAAACAACGGCCGCGGTTCGAAGGCTGAAGCACCCGACAGCCTCCGGGAGGAAGCATGGGACCCGATCTGGAAGTCATACAGATAAGGCCTGGCGAGTCATTCGCGGTGAAGTGGCACGGTTATCCGTATCATACGGTGCGCTGGCACTTTCATCCCGAATACGAGCTGCACCAGATCGTCGCGACCAAGGGCCGCTATTTCGTCGGCGACTTCATCGGCGAGTTCGAGATCGGCAATCTCGTGCTCACCGGCCCCAACCTGCCGCACAACTGGATCAGCGAGGTTCCGGAGTCGGTTCCATTGCGCTGCAGGCTGATCCAGTTCAGCGAGGAATTCATCGGCGGCGCGATCGGGACCTTTCCCGAGCTTGGCGCCGTTTCTCCGCTGCTCGACCTGGCGCGGCGCGGCGTCCTGTTCGGCAAGAGCGTGAGCAGACAGGTGATGCCGTTGCTGGCGGAGATCACGCATGCCTATGGCGTGCACCGGATCAGCCTGTTCATGTCGATCATGGAAGCGCTGAGCCGCGAGACCTCGCCGCGCGTGCTCGCCAGCGAAAACTACCTGCCTGACCCGTCGGGCTACATGTCGGCCGGCATGAACCAGGCGCTCGCCTATATCCGCGAGAACCTGACCCACCAATTCAACGAAGGCGACCTCGCGGCAATCGCGGGCCAGACGCCGAGCGCGTTTTCGCGATCGTTTCGCAAGCACACCGGCATGTCGCTGCTGCATTACATCAAGCGCCTGCGCATCAATCTCGCCTGCCAGATCCTGATGAGCGACGAGCAGGCGCAGATTTCCGATATCTGCTTCGAGGTCGGCTTCAACAACCTGTCGAACTTCAACCGCCAGTTTCTGGCCGAGAAGGGCATGCCGCCTTCGCAGTTCAGACGATTGGTTGCGGACAATTTCGCGGCCGCGCGCGCCGCATAGAAAGGAGTTTGGGAGGAAAAACAAGCCTAAGCAAGAATCAAGACGAAGCGATGGGTCGCGCGAGCGAACCAGCGACGGACGAGCATTGCCTCGTGTCATGCCAGCGGGAGGAAGTCGTTAGGCTGCTGCACGAGTTCGCTAGACTTCCGATCGGGCGACACGAGCAGACATCCATAGCCCGATGTCGAGGTCGTTACATCAAACAATGGGAATGGAGAAGACCTTATGTCCAGATACATGTCCAGATTGGCCGCGGCCGCTATGGCCGTCTCGAGCCTTGCTCTCGGCGCGACGTTTGCCAATGCGCAAGATATTGCCGGTTCCACCGTCGCGTTCCTGATGCCCGACCAGGGCTCGACGCGTTACGAAGAGCATGATCATCCCGGCTTCGTCGCCGAAATGAAGAAGCTCTGCGACAGCTGCAAGGTGCTCTACCTCAACGCCGACGCCGACGTCACCAAGCAGCAGCAGCAGTTCAATTCGGTGATCACCCAGGGCGCCAAGGTGATCGTGCTCGATCCGGTCGATTCCGCGGCAGCGGCGTCGCTGGTGCACAACGCGCAGGCGCAAGGGGTCAAGGTCATCGCCTATGACCGGCCGATCCCGGACACCAAGGCCGATTTCTACGTGTCGTTCGACAACAAGGCCATCGGCAAGGCGATCGCCGCCTCGCTGGTCGAGCACCTCAAAGCGAAGGGAGTGTCGAGCGACGGCGATGTCGGCGTGCTGCAGATCAACGGCTCTCCGACCGACGCCGCGGCGGGCCTGATCAAGGACGGCATCCATGAAGGCCTCAAGACCGGCAGCTACAAGACGCTGGCCGAGTTCGACACGCCGAACTGGGCGCCGTCGAATGCCCAGCAATGGGCGGCGGGGCAGATCTCGCGCTTCGGCAACAAGATCGTCGGCGTGGTCGCCGCCAATGACGGCACCGGCGGCGGCGCCATCGCCGCGTTCAAGGCCGCCGGCGTCGATCCGGTGCCGACGGTGACCGGCAACGATGCCACCATCGCTGCATTGCAGCTCATCATTGCCGGCGACCAGTACAACACTATTTCCAAGCCGAGCGAAATCGTCGCCGCGGCGGCGGCCAACGTTGCGGTGCAGCTTCTCAAGGGCGAGACGCCGAAAGCCGAGACGACGCTCTACGACACGCCCTCGAAGCTCTTCGTGCCGGCGGTGGTGACGCAGGAGAACCTCAAGGCCGAGATCATCGACAAGAAGATCCAGACCGCAGCCCAGCTCTGCACCGACCGCTACGCCGAAGGCTGCAAGAAGCTCGGCATTGAATAAGGAGCGATGCGGCGCAAGCCGCATCGTCTCCAAGGAGCAATGCCGCCTGGCGGCATTGTCTCCAGAGCGATGCGGCGCAAGCCGCGTCGCATGCGATATGCTCGGCGGGCCTATCTGGGCTGACAGCCGGGCGTGTCCGGCCGCTACCTCCTGGCGGCCGGACATACCGAACCAAACGCGGGAAGAGTAACAGCGCCATGGCAATACCCGACACGCCGTCCACGACAAGCCGCCAGCCGGTGCTCAGCCTGCGCGGCATCTCGAAGAATTTCGGAGCGGTGTCGGCGCTCACCGATGTCGATCTCGACATCAACGCCGGGGAGATCGTCGCCCTGGTCGGCGACAACGGCGCCGGCAAGTCGACGCTGGTGAAGATCCTCGCCGGCGCGCATATGCCGAGCTCCGGCTCGATCACCTTCGACGGCCAGCCGGTGACATTGGCCAACCCGGCCGCGGCACTAAAACTCGGCATTGCCACGGTTTTCCAGGATCTCGCGCTTTGCGAAAATCTGGATGTCGTGGCCAACATCTTCCTCGGCCGCGAACTTCATCCGCTTCGCCTTGACGAAGTGTCGATGGAGGTCCGCGCCTGGACCCTGCTCAAAGAGCTGTCGGCGCGGATCCCCAGCGTGCGCGAGCCGGTGGCGTCGCTGTCGGGCGGCCAGCGGCAGACGGTCGCGATCGCCCGCTCGCTGCTGATGGAACCGAGGGTCATTCTCCTCGACGAACCGACTGCGGCCCTTGGCGTTGCCCAGACCGCCGAGGTGCTGAACCTCATCGAGCGCGTGCGCGACCGCGGGTTGGGCGTCGTCATGATCAGCCACAATATGGAGGATGTGCGCGCCGTGGCCGACCGCATCGTGGTGCTGAGGCTCGGCCGCAACAACGGCATCTTCCTGCCCGGCGCATCCAACCAGGAACTGGTGACCGCGATAACCGGCGCCGACGACAACGCGGTCTCGCGGCGCGGCAGGCGCACAGCCGAGAAGGTGCAGGGAGAACAGCCATGACGACGGCTTCCGATCGCAATCCCGGCGCGCTGCTCGATCGCGGCGACGAGCGGCTGAAGGATCGCAGCGGCGCGAAGGGCGCCATCAGGGGCTTTCTCGACCGCGTCCGGTCCGGCGATCTCGGCTCGCTGCCCGTGGTTGTCGGGCTGGTCCTGATCTGTGCGATCTTCCAGACGCTGAATCCCGTATTCCTGCAGCCGAACAACCTGGTCAACCTTTTGTTCGACTGCTCGACGGTCGGCATCATCTCACTCGGCATCGTCTGCGTTCTGATGGTCGGCGAGATCGACCTGTCCGTCGGCTCCGTCAGCGGCCTGTCTTCCGCGCTGCTCGGCGTGCTTTGGGTCCAGTGGGGCTGGCCGGTCGCGCTTGCCATCGTGGCGGCGATGGCGGTCGGGTTCGTGACCGGCTGCGTCTATGCGCTGCTGCTCAACCGGCTGGGCATGCCGAGCTTCGTGTCGACGCTCTCCGGCTTGCTCGCCTTCCTCGGCCTGCAGCTCTACATCCTCGGCCCGACCGGCTCGATCAACCTGCCTTACGATTCGCCGCTGGTGAATTTCGGCCAGCTTCTGGTGATGCCGCATTGGGTGTCGTACACCTTGGCCGTTGTGCCCGGCGTGCTCGCCTTGCTGCTCGGCTACCGCAAGGCGCAGCGTCGCCAGGCCGCCGGACTGTCGTCGCGTTCGTTCGGCGGGCTTCTGCTCCAGGCCGTTGTGATCACCGTCGCGCTCGAGCTGGTGACTTATTACCTCAACCAGTCGCGCGGCGTGCCCTGGATGTTCGCCTTGTTCGTCGGCCTGGTCGTGGCGATGAACTATGCGCTGAAGCGGACCCAGTGGGGCCGCTCGATGACCGCCGTGGGCGGCAACCGCGAGGCGGCGCGACGCGCCGGCATCAATGTGCGGCTGATCTACGCCAGCGCCTTCGCGCTCTGCGCCACGCTGGCGGCGACCGGCGGCCTGCTGTCCGCCGCACGTCTCGCCACCGCCAGCCAGCAGGCCGGCACAGGCGACGTCAACCTCAACGCCATCGCGGCGGCCGTCATCGGCGGCACCAGCCTGTTCGGCGGCCGCGGCAGCGCCTACTCGGCGCTGCTCGGCATAATCGTCATCCAGTCCATCGCAAGCGGCCTGACGCTGCTCGATCTGTCATCCTCGCTCCGGTACATGATCACCGGCTGCGTGCTGGCGATCGCGGTCATCGTCGATTCTCTCGCCCGCCGCTCGCGCGTCTCACACGGCCGCGCCTGACGGCTCATCGAAGAGGATCGCAATGTCTGAAAGTCTCTCCGGCAAGGTTGCCGCAATCACTGGCGCTGCCTCGGGCATCGGGCTGGAATGCGCCCGCGCCATGCTCGCCGCCGGCGCGAAGGTCGTCCTGGTCGATCGGGCCGAGGATCGCCTGAAGGCGCTCGTCGCGGAGTTCGGCGACAATGCTTCAGCGGTGGTCACCGACCTGCTCGACCCGTCGAGCGTCGATCGCATGATGCCCGAGATCCTGGAAAAGGCCGGCCGGCTCGACATCTTCCATGCCAATGCCGGCGCCTATGTCGGCGGCGAGGTGGCGTCCGGCGATCCCGACCAGTGGGACAGGATGCTCAACCTCAATATCAACGCCGTGTTCCGTACGGTGCACGCCGTGCTGCCGCACATGATCGAGAAGAAAAGCGGCGACATCATCGTCACCAGCTCCGTCGCCGGTTTCGTTCCTGTGGTCTGGGAGCCGATCTACACCGCGTCGAAATTCGCCGTGCAGGCCTTCGTCCACACGGTCCGCCGCCAGGTGCTGAAGCACGGCATCCGCGTCGGCGCCGTCGCGCCCGGTCCCGTGGTGACGGCGCTGCTCAGCGACTGGCCGAAGGCCAAGATGGAAGAAGCGCTGGCCGCCGGCAGCCTGATGGAGCCGAAGGAAGTGGCCGACGCCGTGCTCTTCATGCTGACGCGGCCGCGCAACGTCACCATCCGCGACCTCGTCATCCTGCCGCAGAGCGTGGACATCTGAGCCGTCCTCCAACTCCGGACGATGGAACGACAATCATGATCCTCGACCGCTTCCGACTGGACGGCAAGGTTGCGCTGGTGACCGGCGGCACGCGTGGCATCGGCCTTGCCATCGCCAAGGCGCTCGGGGAAGCGGGAGCGCGCGTCGTCGTTGCGGGCCGGACCATGAAGGATGATGCGCGGCAGGAGCTTGCGGGCCTCGCCTTCGATTTCCTCGCCGCCGAAATGCTGGACGAGAAGGCGCCGGACCGGCTTGTCGTCGATACGCTCGCCAAGGCGGGCCGGCTCGACATCCTGGTCAACAGCGCCGGGATCGCCGTGCATGGCGACAGCGGCGACTATCCGGAGGACATCTGGCGGCAGACGATGGCGATCAATGTCGATGCCGTGTTCCGGTGTTGCCGGGCGGCGTTAGCGCCGATGCGGCGCCAGCGCGGCGGCGCGATCCTCAATGTCGGCTCGATCTCCGGCATCGTCTCCAACGTTCCGCAGAACCAGGTCGCCTACAACAGCTCCAAGGCGGCCGTGCACATGATGACCAAGAGCCTCGCCAGCGAGCTCGCCGCCGAGAATATCCGTGTCAATGCCGTCGCGCCCGGCTATATCGAGACCGATCTTTCGCGCGGCGGCATCGAAAATCCTGAATGGTTCCCGATCTGGCGCGGCATGACGCCGATGGGTCGCGTCGGCCAGCCGGAGGAGGTTGCCTCGGCAGCACTTTTTCTGTGCTCTCCTGCATCGAGCTATGTGACCGGCGAGGTGCTGGTCATCGATGGCGGCTATACGACGCGCTGAGATGGGCGTTGAGACAGGGCGCTGAGACAGGAGAGCAGGCATGAAACTCAAGGACAAGATCGCCGTCGTCACCGGCGGCGCGCAAGGCATCGGGGCGGCCATCGTGCGCGGCTTCGTCGATGAAGGCGCTCACGTCGTCATCGCCGACATGGCCGCAGACAAAGCGGAAGCGCTGGCGCGCGAACTCGGCGGCAAGGCGACCGCCGTCCGGCTCGACGTGCGCGATCTCGCCTCGATCGAAGCGATGGTCGATACGGTGACACGGACGCATGGCGGCATCGACATCCTGGTCAACAATGCCGCCGTCTTCGACATGGGGCCGCTGCTGGAAATATCGGAGGGGAGTTTCGACCTCCAATTCTCGGTCAACGTGAAGGGCCTGTTGTTCACGCTGCAGGCGGTGGCCAAGCGCATGGTCGCGCAAGGGCGGCGCGGCAAGATCATCAACATGGCTTCACAGGCCGGACGGCGCGGCGAGGCGCTGGTCGCCGTCTACTGCGCGACCAAGGCCGCCGTGATCAGCATCACCCAATCGGCGGGCCTTGCGCTCATCAAGCACGGCATCAACGTCAACGGCATTGCGCCAGGCGTGGTCGACACGCCGATGTGGGACCAGGTCGACGCGCTGTTCGCGCGCTACGAGAACCTGCCGGTCGGCGAGAAGAAGCGGCAGGTCGGGCTGGCGGTGCCGGCCGGACGCATGGGCGATCCCGACGACTACCGGGGCGCTGCCGTTTTCCTGGCGTCGAGCGATGCCGACTATGTCGTGGCGCAGACGCTCAATGTCGACGGCGGCAACTGGATGAGCTGATCGGCAGAAGCTGGAGGGGCCGGCCGCTGCCGATTGAGAGGAACGATCTCGCGGCTGACGCATTTTGGTTTCCGTCAATAGTTTTGAGGGAATCCATGCGCATTGCCCACGTCGCGCCGCTCTATGAATCCGTCCCCCCGAGATTTTATGGCGGCACCGAGCGCATCGTCTCCTATCTCACCGAAGCGCTGGTGGAACTGGGGCACGATGTGACGCTGTTCGCGAGCGGCGACAGCGAGACCTCGGCGCGGCTGGTGCCCGGCCGCGACCAGGCGATCCGGCTTGATCCGCGGCCGAAGAAATCGGAGATCGCGGCGCATATGGCGATGCTCTGCGATGTGCGCGAGCGGGCCAGCGAGTTCGACCTCATCCATTTCCATCTCAGCCATTTCGTGCATTTTCCGTTCTTCGAGCATATCGCGGAACGAACGGTGACGACGCCGCATGGCAGGCTCGACTATGTCGACCTGGCGCCGGCCTACAAGCGCTTCCCGCGCTTTCCGATGATCTCCATCTCGCACAGCCAGAAGCGGGGGTTGCCCGACGCCAACTGGCTGGCGACGATCCATCACGGGATTCCGGTCGACGCCTATCCGCCTACCTATGACCCATCGACCGAAGAGCCGTACCTAGCCTTCCTCGGGCGACTGTCTCGCGACAAGCGACCGGATCGGGCGATCGAGATCGCGCGGCGTTCAGGATTGAAGCTGAAGCTGGCGGCGAAGATCGGCGACGACGATCGCGCCTATTTTCACGACGAGATCGAGGCGCTCATCGATGGCAACCGCGTCGACTATGTCGGCGAGATCGCGGAAGATGAGAAGGCTGGGTTCCTCGGCAACGCCGCGGGCCTCCTGTTTCCGATCGACTGGCCGGAGCCGTTCGGCCTGGCTCCGGTCGAGGCCATGGCTTGCGGCACGCCGGTGATCGCCTGGAATTGCGGTGCCTTGCCGGAGATCATCGATCGGGGGATGACGGGCTTTGTCGTCGATACGGTTGACGATGCGGTCGCGGCGGTGCCCACGCTTCTGAAGCTTGACCGGAGGCAGGTGAGGGCAGTCTTCGAAAAGCGTTTTTCGGTCATCAGGATGGCGCGCGACTATCAAGCCGCCTATATGCGGCTGATCGGCATCCCGGAGGCGAGAGCCTCCTGATCGGCATTGTCTTACGGGCGGGACAAACGAGAGGTGACGAATGATGGAGCTCGACGAGCGCAAGCTCGATCCCGCGGTGGCTCTTGCCTCGCTCGACGAAACGGCGCCGCGGGAGCCGCATCGGCTGTTCGCGCTCAAGCAGGGCGACTGTTTTGCCGTCACGGACGCCTATGGCGACATCCGGGGCGCCGGCGACGGTTTCTTTCGCGACGATACGCGCGTGCTTTCCGAATTCCGCCTGACGGTCGGCGGCAGGCCGATGTCGCTGCTTGGCGCCTCGCTCAGTCAGGACAACGTGCTGTTCACCAGCAACCTGACCAACCTGCCGATCCAGAGCGCCGCCGGCCGCGACATTCCGCAGGGCGCGATCCACATCGAGCGCGTCAGGCTGATCTGGCAGGACCGGCTGTTCGATCGAATCACGCTTTCCAATTACAGCCGGGAGCATTCGACCATTGCCGTCTCGTTGCATTTCGCCGCCGATTTCCGCGACATGTTCGAGGTGCGCGGCTCGACGCGGCCGAAGCGCGGAACGGTCCATGTCGCCAAGACCGACAAGGCATCGGTGCTGCTCGGCTATGACGGCCTCGACGGCTTGCCGCGCCTGTCGGCGATCTCCTTCTCGCAAGCCCCCGACCAGTTGAGCGACAATCGTGCCGACTTCCTGATCGCGGTCACCAAGCGCAGCAGCAAGGTGCTTTATGTCGAAGTCGGCCCGGAGGTCGCCGACATACCCGGGCGCGACCGCTTCCGTGCCGCCGCGGCCCGCGCGCGTTTCGGCATGCGCGCCAAGCGCCGGCATGGCGCCACGGTGCACAGTTCCGGCCGAGTCTTCAACGACTGGGTCGAGCGCGCACGCGCCGATGTCGCGCTGCTCACCACCGAGCTCTCGACCGGACCCTATCCCTACGCAGGCATTCCGTGGTTCTCGACGGCCTTCGGCCGCGACGGCGTGATCTCGGGGCTACAGATGCTGTGGCTCAATCCGGGCCTGGCGCGCGGCGTGCTGGCGTTTCTTGCCGAGCATCAGGCGACGGAGACGTCGCCCTTCATCGATTCGCAGCCGGGCAAGATCATGCACGAGACACGCAAGGGCGAGATGGCGGCGCTGCGCGAGCTCCCCTTCGGCCGCTATTACGGCGGTGTCGACACGACCCCACTCTACATTCATCTCGCCTGCGCCTATGCCGACCGCACCGGCGACATGGCCTTCATCGACACGCTCTGGCCATCGCTCAAGGCGGCCGCCGAGTGGACTGAAGAGGCCAGCCGGGAGACCGGCTTCGTCACCTACCAGCGCGCGGCGGAATCCGGGCTCGCCAACCAGGGCTGGAAGGACAGCATCGATTCGGTCTTCCATGCCGACGGACGTATTCCCAGGGGGCCGATCGCCCTGGTCGAGGTGCAGGGCTATGTCTTTGCCGCCTACCGGGGCCTTGCCGCGCTCGCGCGCCGCCGCGGCGAGTTCGCCGATGCCGAGCATTGGGAGAACCGCGCCGAGGAAATGCGGCTGGCCGTCGAGCGCGACTTCTGGATCGACGATCTGAACTTCTACGCCATCGCGATCGACGGCGAAGGCCAGCCCTGCAAGGTGCGAACGTCAAATGCCGGGCATCTGCTTTATGCCGGGCTGCCCCAGCCGGAGCGCGCCAAGATCGTCGCCGATCAATTGCTGTCGGCCTCCTTCCATTCCGGCTGGGGGCTGAGGACGCTCGCCGACGACGCGATCTTCTTCAACCCGATGTCCTATCACAACGGCTCGATCTGGCCGCACGATACCGCGCTCTGCGGTGTCGGCCTGGCGCGTTACGGCGAGCGCGACAGCGTGGTGCGGCTGATGAGCGGCACTTTCGAGTCGGCCGTGCACTTCAACATGCGGCTGCCGGAATTGTTCTGCGGCTTCATCCGGGCACCAGGCGAAGCGCCGATCGCCTATCCTGTCGCCTGCCTGCCGCAGGCCTGGTCGGCAGGCTCCACCTTCATGCTGATGCAGGCCTGCCTCGGCCTGGAAATCGATGGATGGGAAGGCGAACTGCACGTCACGCGCCCAAGGATGCCGATCGGTATCGACACACTCACGCTCCGGCACCTGACCGTCGGTGACAAATCCGTCGACCTCACGTTCCAGCGAGTCGGCGACCGCGTGGTGGCCTTTCTTTCCGACCGGCATGAGGGCATGGTGCCGCTCATCGTGCGGACTTAGAGCAGTTCAGCGTCCGGCAGGATCATTGAATTGCTCTAATTATTTGTTTTTACGCAATTCCGGATGGAAAGCCGCCCCTACGCTTTTCCCGAAATTGCTCAGAGCAGAGTTCCGCAAGCGCGCGTCCGATAATCGAAAAATGTCGGAACCGACGACCGGGTTATGCGTTTGCAAATTCGTACCGGCCTACCGGTCCGCAGCCGGCAAGAACGAAAAACAAAATAGCGGACAGCCGGAGGCAGCCTGGCATTTCAATGACACAATATGGCGTCGACTTTTTGTGGGTTCTCATCCTCGCAAGTCTCGGACTTTCCGCTCTCGCGATCTTCATTTCAGTATCCCGGCACCGCCGCCAACATTCGAGGGCTGCGAGCATGCCTGGCTCGGGCGATGATGTCGCCTCGGAAGCCGCGCGCAAGGTGATGCGCGAATTCGAGAAGAATGGACAGTCGGTCGACGCTGCCCTGGTGACCTGGTCGCCGGAGACGCTGCGCAAGATCCTCACCGAGGATCTGCCGGACGCACAGGTCATCGTTGTTTCCAACCGCGAGCCCTACATCCACAACGAGAACAAGAAAGGCGATGTCGAACTCGTCGTGCCGGCGAGCGGACTGGTTTCGGCGCTGGAGCCGATCACGCGCGCCTGCGCCGGCACGTGGATCGCCTATGGCGGCGGCAGCGCCGACCACCTGGTGGTGGACGGGGACGACCGTCTGCAGGTGCCCCCTGGCAATCCCTCATACACGCTGCGCCGGGTCTGGCTGACCGACGAGCAATATCAGGGCTATTATCTCGGCTTTGCCAATGAGGGCCTATGGCCACTTTGCCACATCGCCTTCACGCGACCGATCTTCCGGGATTCCGATTGGGAGGCCTATGAGGCCGTCAACCGCAAATTCGCCGATACGGTGGTCGCCGAGGCCCGCAACGAGTGGCCGATCGTGCTGGTCCAGGACTACCACTTCGCGCTTTTGCCGCGCATGATCCGCGAGCGGCTGCCGGAAGCGATCGTCATCACTTTCTGGCACATTCCATGGCCGAACTCGGAAGTGTTCAGCATCTGCCCGTGGCGCGAGCGCATCCTCGACGGCCTGCTCGGCAGCTCGATCATCGGGTTCCACACCCAGTTCCACGCCAACAATTTCACCGAAAGCGTCGACCGCTTCATGGAGAGCCGGATCGAGCGGGCGGACGCCGCCGTATCCTATGGCGGCCAGACGACGCTGGTGCATGCCTATCCGATCTCGATCGAATGGCCCGTCGAGCTGTTGAAGGCCCTGCCTTCGGTCGAGGAATCCCGACAACACATCCGCGAACGTTTCGGCATTCCGGCCGATGCCAAGCTCAGCGTGGGGGTCGAGCGCCTCGACTACACCAAGGGCATTCTCGACCGGTTTCACGCGCTGGAGGAGCTGTTCATCCGTCACCCGGAAACGATCGGGCAGGTGGTGTTCCTGCAAATCGCCGCACCCAGCCGAGGCACGTTGCCGGCCTACAAACAGTTGCACGAGGAATGCCAGCGCTTTGCCGAGGAGCTCAACGAGCGCTATGGCAACGAAACCTATCGCCCGGTCGTGCTGGTGGCCGAGCATCATTCCCAGAAGGATGTCTACGAAATCTATCGGGCGGCGGACATCTGCCTGGTCACCAGCCTGCATGACGGCATGAACCTCGTCGCCAAGGAATTCGTTGCCTCGCGCGACGACGAGCAAGGCGTGCTTCTGCTCAGCACCTTCGCCGGCGCCTCGCGGGAGCTGCTGGAGGCGCTGATCGTCAACCCTTACGACGCGGCGATGATGAGCGAGGTCATGCTTCAAGCACTCACCATGGGGCCTGACGAACAGCGCGAGCGCATGCGGCGCATGCGCGAAATCGTTCGCGACAACAATGTCTATCGCTGGGCCGGCAGCATGCTGCTCGACGCGGCGCGGCTGAGGAAGCGCGGCGAGCTCGACCGGGTCACCGCATTATCGGAACGGCCCGCGAACACCAACGGCGACAATGTCGTCTCCATATTCGAACGCAAACAGGCAGCCGGGTACCGATGAATATTCAGACAGATTTGACGCCGCGCCTTCCCGACGGCCGGTGGGCGCTCTTCCTCGACATTGACGGCACCCTGCTGGAGCATGCCGCCCACCCGGACAGTGTTTCGGTCAGCGAGGAGCTGCGCCTCCTCCTGGAGACGATCGAACGCCGGCTGGATGGAGCGCTCGCCTTCATCACCGGCCGCTCGATCGCCGCCGTCGATCACCTGTTCGATCCCTTGAGGCTGCGGATCGCCGGCCTCTACGGGTTGGAGCATAGGCTGACGCCGGACGGGCAGATCGAGGCAGCCGATGAGCCAGCGGACATGGCGGCACTTGCCGACGAAATCGAGCTGGAGCTGGCAAGCAAGGCCGTCTATGTCGAGCGCAAGGGCCCGGTGCTGGCCATTCATACAAGGGCGGCGCCGCATTTGCTGGTCCGTGCGACGGAACTGATCGAGGCAGCGCTTGCCCGGCTGCCGAAAGGCTACCGCGTGATTGCCGGCAATGCGGGTGTCGAGCTGATGCCGCTGGAGGCGGCCAAGGGCGCAGCGATCCGTCGCTTCATGCAGCTCGATCCGTTCACCGGCCGGCGTCCGGTATTCCTCGGCGACGACACGTCCGACGAAAACGGTTTTGAGACCGTCAATGCCGCGGGCGGGATTTCGATCCGCGTGAAGCCGCAGGGCGAGACCGCGGCACGCTTTGCCATTGCCGACGTCGCCAGCGCGATCGCCTGGCTCGAGGCGAATTTCAACGACGCTGAACAGGCGGACCGCGGCGATCTCGTTGCCTAATGGCCTAATGGCTGGTGCTGGCCATCCGTGATCATGATGATGCATTGAAAAACGGCCCCGCGAACGAGGCCGTATCATGTGTGCCTATGGCGACCGGTTACTTGCTGCCGCCGTTTTCTTTGACGCTGCTGCAGAACTCCGGATGGGTGTTGGCTGCATTGGCGTTCTTGGCCTCGTCGGCGCATGCGGTCATCATCGCCGTTTGATCCTCCGGCGACATGGCCTTCCAAGCCTTCACGAAGGCGTCCTTGCTGACCATCGTCTTCATGCTGGAGTCGGTGTAGAAAGGCTGCATCTTGGCCGGGTCGTCGAGCGCCGACGTGCCGGTCTGCCCGGCGGCGAGAGCCGAGCCGGTGACCATCGAAAGCGCCATGGCGCCGAAGCAGATCATCTTGATGTTCACGATATCATCCTCCTGTTGCTTGGATCGTAGAAGCAACGATCGAAAGGCAAACGACAGGTCGGGATGAAGGTTCCGGATTTGGGGTCATCAGGGCAAAATATTGCCGGAAAAAACCGGAATATTGGGCATATTTTCCAGCAAGCCGCAGTGTTACTGACCGAATTGTCGGGGATTCCCTGCCAGAGCCCCAAATCTCTCAATTCCTGTCGACCGGCTTCGAGCGCATCCGGGAAACGGTCTCGCGCTCGGCGCGTTTGGAGCGCATCGGCGGCAGTCCGCGATCGATGAGGTCCATGTCCTCCAGCACCATGTCGCCCATGCGCTTGAAGGCGACGTCGAGCGCGCCGGCGCGGTGGGCCGAGCGCAGGAAGCCGGGCATGGAACGGACGGGGTGATCCTTGGCCAGCGGTTCTTCCGGGAAGACGTCGCTGGCGGCAACGATATGGCCGTTCTTCACCGCCGCCATCAAGGCCGCAAAATCGACGACGCCGGCGCGGCTGAGCAGGATGAAAGCAGCGCCTTTTCGCATTTTGGCAAAGGCGTCCGCGCCGAGAAAACCCTGGTTCTCGCTGGTCACCGAAGCGACGACGAAAACGAAATCGCTTTCCGACAGCACCTTGTCGAGCGCAGCCGGTTCGACGCCGTGCTCGATGAGCACGGAAGGCGGCAGCCAGGGATCGAACACCCTGGTGCGGGTGCGGAAGCCGGTCAGCAGGCGATTGAGCGCGCGGCCGAGATCGCCGAAGCCGATGATGCCGATATCGGCGCCTGAGAGTAGTCGTGCGGCCTGGTTGCCGTCGCCGCCCCAAAGCTCCTTTCCCTGTCGAAAGGCGAGGTCGGCATCGACGATGTTGCGCGCCAGGTTGAGCGCCATGGCAAGGCCAAGCTCGGCGACCGGTTCGGCAAAGACCAGGCCGGTGGTGACGACGTGGATACCGCGGGCAAACAGCGTCTCATACGGCATGTTGTTGATGAGGTTGGTCTCGACATTGAAGACGCAGCGCAGCGCCTTCATTTTCTCCAGCGTTTCCGGCGCGATCGACGGCTGGCCGACGATGTAGCGCGCCTCCGACAACACATCCGGCGGCAACTCCGCGACGCCTTCGGGCGTTGTTTCGACGATGCGATATTTGCTGCGAAACAGCGCCAGTTGCGGCGGCGTGAAGATCAGGTCGAGCGTGCGCGGTTCGGGTGCGCTGATCACCAGCGGCGAGGCTTTGTTGGACATGATTTTTCCTCCCGACGAGATTGGATCGCGTCAATCACATATGCGTTTTTTACTCCCGATGAAACGATTTACAACAGCGAAAAATCGATTTATCGGTTACATTATTGAGAGGGCGGGCGGCCAGCTGCCCTTGGGAGAAGATTGATGGCGCAACAGGAAGCCCAACAGCGGCGCCCGTCGATCCACGACGTGGCAAGCCATGCCGGCGTGTCGGCAGCCACCGTCTCCAAGGTGTTGGCCGGCGTCACCACGGTGAAGCCGGAAAACGCGCAACGCGTCCTCGATGCCGTCGAACTGCTCGGCTATCGCGTCGACCCGCTCGCCTCCGACATGCGCAGGGCCAAGCGCCGCATCATCGGCGCCATCATGCCTGAGTTTGAAAGCGAGTTCTTCGGCCAGATGGTCAGCGAGCTCGAAGGGCTGGCCGAGCAGCGCGGCTATACGCTGGTCGCCGCCTCCAGCCGTGAATCGGAAACGCGCGAGAAGGAGATCCTTGCCCGCATGCACGACTGGCGCGTCGCCGGTGTGGTGCTGGCGCCGGTGCGCAACGAACACGGGCCGGCGGCCGGTTTCATGAAGGCGAACGGCATGACCGGCGTGCTGATCGACCGTGTGCTTGCCGACGATGCCTTCGACACGGTTTCGGCCGACAGCGCGGCCGCAAGTGCTGAAGTGGCGCGCGCGCTGGTCGGCGAGGGCCATCGCCACGTCCTCGTCGTCGGCCTCGGCCAGCAGGCGGCGACGGTCCGCGCCCGCCTCGAAGGGTTTCGCAGCACCGCGCTGGAACTTGCGCCCGACATCCGCATCGATGTCGTGCTTTGCGAAAGCGACGTCGAGCCTTTGCGGACGCTGCTTCGCGACTATTTCAGCAAGCGGGAAGCTGGGGACGATCGGCCGACGGCGGTTTATTCGCTATTCCTCAAGGGCACGCTGGTGGCGCTGTCGGAATTCCGGCGGCGTGGCTGGCATTGTCCGAATGACATCTCGCTGGTCGGCTTCGACGACGCCGAATGGATGCAGGTGACCTGGCCGGCGATCGCCGCCGTGGTGCAGCCGGTGCGCGAGATCGCCAGCAATGCGATGGAGGTTCTGTTTCGCAGGATCGAAGGCGAGGGCGGCCCGCCAACGGCGCGACTCGAACCCTGCAAGGTGTTGATGCGGGAATCCGTTGGCTCGCCAGGCAGCGTCCCGCATTCCGGGGGAGGAGACCGACAATAGCCCCCATTGTCGAAAACGGAACAAAGGCGCCGGCCCTGGCCGAGGCATCCGGCGCAAACAACAAACGGAGGATGGAATGACATCGCTTTTCCTGAAGATAAATCGATTTACCCTTGCTTTAGGTGTAGCTCTTGCGGTTTCCGCCATTGGCGCAGCCAAGGCCGAGGATGGCGAATATGGCGTGCTGATGAAGACGCTGGCCAATCCGTTCTGGGGCGCCATGGCCCAAGGCGTCGCGGACGGCGCCAAGGAAGCCGGCGTGAAATATTTCCAGCAGGCGGCTGAAAGCGACCAGGCGGCCGAGCCGCAGCTCAACCTCTGCAACACGATGCTCGAGCGCAAGCCGGTGGCGATGATCACTGCCGCGATCAACTCGACCAACCTGTTGCCCTGCCTGAAATCGGCGCAAGCTGCGGGCATGAAGATCGTCGACCTCGACAACAATCTCGATCAGGCCGTGCTCGACAAGGAGGGCGTCAAGGTCACCTTCCATATCGGTTCCGACAATGTCGCGGCCGGCGCGCAAGGCGCCGAATATCTCGTCTCCAAGCTCGGCAAAGACGCCAAGGGTCCGGTGCTGGTGATCGAGGGTCTGTCCGGCAACATCACCGGCGAAAAGCGCGCCAAGGGCTTTGCCGACAAGCTGAAGGAATTGGCGCCCGGGCTGCAGATCGTCGCTTCGCTGCCGGGCGACTGGGATCGCGGCAAGGCGGCCTCGATCGCCACCGACACGCTGACCGCGCATCCCGATCTCGTCGCCATCTTCTCTGCCAATGACACCATGGCGCTGGGCGCAGTCGAATCGGTCTACGCGGCCGGCAAGGGTGAGCAGGTGACGATGATCGGGGTCGACGGCAATGTCGATGCGGTGAAGTCGATCAAGGAAGGGCGCCTCAACGCTTCCGTCGCGCAGCTTCCCTATCTGGTCGGTAAGCAGGCAGTCGAGAATGTCAAGAAGGCGCTGGCCGGCGACAAGGTCGAGGAAAGCATCGCCGTGCCCACCCTGGTGCTGACCAAGGACATGCTCGACGCCGGCAAGGAGCCGATGCTGCAATATGTGAAGTGAGGGAATGGGCAGTAGGCAGTGGGCAGTGGGCAGTGGGCAGTGGGCAGTAGGCAGTGGGCAGTGGGCAGTAGGCAGTAGGCAGTAGGCAGTAGGCAGTAGGCAGTAGGCAGTAGGCAGTAGGGACTAGCTATGTCCTGGCCCTCAGACCGAATCGCTATTCACCTATTGCCTATTGCCTAATCCCTACTGCCTACCCGAAGGGTGAAAAAATGGCTTCCGAAACGGCGCAGCCCGGTTTCTGGGCTCGGGTGCAGCGCGCATCCGTCGAGAGGCTCCACATCAGGCTGGAGTCGCTGCTGGTGCTTGTCCTGCTGAGCGCGGCGATGGCGCTGCTGTCGCCCTTCTTCCTGTCGCTCAGCAATTTCCTCAACATCCTGCTCGCGACATCGACGATCGGCGTGCTGGCGATCGCCGCCACCTTCGTCATCGGCTCGGGTGGGCTCGACCTTTCGCTGGGCTCGGTCATGGGCCTTGCCGGCGTGGCGGGCGCCTTTGTCGCCGTCAATCTCGGTTGGCCGTCTATCTTCGCGGTGATTGCCTGCATCCTCGCCGGCGCCATTGCCGGCTACATCAACGGACAACTCGTCACCCGTGCCTTCGTGCCGGCGTTCATCGTCACGCTCGGCATGCTGGGCCTGGCGCGCGGGCTGGCGCTCGTCATCTCGCAGGGCAGGGCGATCTACGGCCTGCCGCCCGAGATCGTCTATATCGGGCAAGGGAGGCCGCTCGGCGTTCCGATGCCGGTCATCATCTTCGTGCTGACCGCGATCGTCGCGCATTGCGTGCTCGCCTATACGCGCTTCGGCCGCCACACGCTGGCGCTCGGCGACAGCGAGGGTGCGGCGCGCGCCGCCGGCATCCGCGTCGAGCATCACCGCCGCATCATCTACACGCTCTCCGGGGCGCTCGCCGGCCTTGCCGGCCTGCTCTTCACCGCCCGCGTCAATGCGGGTGACCCGACCGCCGGCATCAACTACGAGCTCACCGCCATCACGGCGGCGATCATCGGCGGCACCAATCTGTTCGGCGGCCGCGCCTCGATCCTCGGTACGATGATCGGCGCGCTGATCATGGGCGTGCTGCAGAACGGGCTGACGCTGCTTGCGGTGCAATCCTACTACCAGCAGATGGCGATCGGCGCGGTGCTGATCCTTGCGGTCTTCATCGATCAGTACCAGGTGCGGAAGGAGTCGCGGGTATGACACTGCTCTCGCTCCATGGGATCCGCAAAAGCTTCGGCGCGGTCGACGTGCTGCATGGCGTCGACCTGTCGGTGGCGGCCGGCGAGGTGGTCGGGCTGGTCGGTGACAACGGCGCCGGCAAGTCGACGCTGATGAAGACCATCACCGGCATCTACCGGGCCGACACCGGCTCGATCGAATTCGACGGCAAGGACATCCTGGCGCTCGATCCCGGCCAGCGGCGCCGCCTCGGCATCGAGATGATCTACCAGGATCTTTCTTTAGCCAAGCAACAGGACGTGGCGTCGAACATCTTCCTTGGCCGTGAGCCGACGAAAAGGCTGCTCGGTCTGTTCCCCGGCTTCGTCGACAAGGCTGAAATGGACCGCCAGGCGGCGCGGATGATCGACCGGCTCGGCGCGCACCTGCCGTCGATCAGCCGCTCCGTCGGCTCCTTCTCCGGCGGCCAGCAGCAGACGGTGGCGATCGCGCGTGCGCTCACCTTCAATCCGAAGCTCGTCATCATGGACGAGCCGACGGCCGCACTTGCCGTGCGCGAGGTGCAGAGCGTGCTCGACCTGATCCGGCGGCTGAAGTCGGAAGGCATCGCCGTGATCCTGATCTCGCACCGGCTGAACGACGTGCTGTCGGTCACCGATCGCATCGTCGTGCTGAGGCATGGCAGGGCGGATGCCGATCTCGTCACGACCAAAACCAATATGAACGAAGTCGTCAGCCGCATCGTCGGCGGCGGCGATACAGCCGCCGCGGCGGAGCATGAACAACGAGGCTGAGCTTATGAATACCTTTGGACTGCACACTTTCGCCATCGCGCCGGTCTGGGACCTTGCCCGCATCGAGCCGCAGATGGACCGGCTGAAGGAGCACGGCATCGGCCTGATGGAGATCCCGCTGCTGCGCCCCGAGGAGATCGACACCAAGCGCACACGCGGCTTCGCCAGTCATTACGGCGTGCAGCTCATGCCGTCGCTCGGCCTGCCGCGCGCGCTCGATGTCGTCGAGCGGCCGGAGGAAGCGCTCGACTTCCTGCAGCCGGCCTTCAAGGTCTGCAACGAAGTGGGCGCCGAGGCGCTCGGCGGCGTTACCTACGGCACGATCGGCAAGACCACCGGGCGGGCGCCGACGCAAAGGGAGATCGACGGCATGTGCCGTTTCCTCGAGCGTGCGGCGAAATCCGCCAAGTCGCGCAGCCTGAAGCTCGGCATCGAGCCGTGCAATCGCTACGAGACGCATCTCATCAACCGCGGCATCGACGCGGCGCGGATCATCGAGCGCGTCGGCGCCGACAACATCTTCATCCACCTCGACACCTACCATATGCATATCGAGGAAGAGAGCTTTGCTTCCGGTTTCGAGGCGGCGGCGCCCTTCCTCGGCTATGTGCATGTGTCGGAGGCCAATCGCGGCGTGCCGGGGCGCGGCATGCTCAATTGGGCGGCCTGCATGAAGGCGATCGCCGACATTGGCTACGAGGGCGCGATCACGCTTGAAAGCATGAACCATGTCGATGTCGACATCGCCGGCGGGCTCGCCGTGTGGCGTCCGGTGGCGGAAGACCCGCGCGACGTCATAGAGGTGGGCTTGCCCTTCCTGCGCGAGGAAGCGCGCAAGGCCGGGCTGACCCTCGGATAGGTGGAGGTCTACTTGCCGGCCTGGCGCGCCAGCCAGCGGCGGTGCGCCTCCTGCTGTTCGGCAAGCTCGGCCTCGTCCCAGTAGCCGATGAGCACGCCTGAGCCGACGATCGGGTCGAAATGCCCGACCTTGTCGTCGATCTCGGTCAGCCACTCGTCTGCTACGGTGATGCGGTTGTTGGGCAGCGCCAGCCAGCGCATCAGCACCTTCCGCAGCCTCTCGATGTCGGCGGCCGCCGACGGCGCGCGGCCGAGGTCGCACAACTCGCCGGGATCGTCGCGCAGATCGAAGAGCAGCGGCGGCACGCCCTCGCCATAGACGAGCTTGAAGCGGCCGTCGGTCACCATGTAGAGCTTGCAGTCCGACACCGGCATGGCGAGCTTCAGCCGCGCCGCATCGCCGCTGTAATCGTATTCGCTGATCGCATAGTTGCGCAGGCTTTGCCGTTCGCCGGAAGTGAGCGGCAGCAGCGAGCGACCCTCGAGGATATGTGGCTTGGCCTTGCCGCCGAAATAATCGAGGAAGGTCGGCGCAAGGTCGATCATCTCGACCAGCGCGTCCGAGGTCGTTCCGCGCGTCGCATCGGCCTCGGAGCGCGGATCGTAGACGATCATCGGCACCTTCACCGCAACATCGTGGAACAGGTATTTTTCGCCGAGCCAATGGTCGCCAAGATAGTCGCCGTGGTCCGACGTAAAGGCGATCAGCGTGTTCTCGAACAGGCCGCGCTGCTCCATGAAGTCGAACAGCTGGCCGAGCTGATCGTCGATCTGCTTGATCAGGCCCATGTAGCAGGGGATGACCGTCTCGCGGACCTTGTCGCGCGAGAAGTTCTTCGAGTAGCGCTCCTGCTGGAAAGCCTCGAAAATC
This sequence comes from Mesorhizobium shonense, assembly GCF_040545255.1. NCBI lineage: Bacteria > Pseudomonadati > Pseudomonadota > Alphaproteobacteria > Hyphomicrobiales > Phyllobacteriaceae > Mesorhizobium > Mesorhizobium shonense. The sequence continues at coordinate 337,127 of NZ_JBEPLM010000005.1, read as the reverse complement.
GGATTGGGCGAGACGCGCTCGGCCTCGCTGCGGATCGGCGGCTGGATGTCCGCCTTGCCGTATAGATCGTGATAGGGCGCCGGCACGATATAGGGCCAGTGCGGCTTGATGTAGGAAAGATGCGCGCACCAGGCCTCGCCCTTGGCTTCGGCCTCCTCGATGAAGCGCATGGCGCGGCGCGTCATGTAGGGCGTCTCGGAATGCTCGTCCGGAATGCGCGCCGGCTTGTCGGCATGGACGAGCAGCCAGCCGTTGAAATTCTCGCCGTTCTCGCCTTCGCCGGAATTCGCCCAATGCTCCCATGGGTTGGCCGCGTCGAAGCCATGCTCGCGCAGATAGGTGTCGTAGGCCGGATCGGGATCGTAGCTGGTCGAAGGATGCAGGCCGTCGTCGCGTTCGAACGGCTCGAAGCCGCATTCGGCGACGCGCACGCCGATAACCGAATCCCGGGCGATGCCAAGGCGCTCCATGCCTTCCTCGTCGGCTCTCATATGCGTCTTGCCGATTAGCGCGCAGCGCACGCCGACCTCGCGCAAGTGATCGCCCAAGGTCGGCTCGCCGACCCTCAGCGGCACGCCGTTGTGGGTCGAGCCGTGCGAGCGGACGTAGCGGCCGGTGTAGGCGCTCATGCGCGAGGGACCGCACACCGTCGACTGCACATAGGCATTGGTGAAGCGCACGCCGCGGCTGGCGAGCCTATCGATGTTCGGCGTCTGCAGGCTCTTGTGTCCGGCGCAGCTCAGATAGTCGAACCGCAGCTGGTCGCACATGATGAAAAGGACGTTGCGTTTTGAAGTCATTGCTATCCGTGGCTCTCGGACGAACGGTAATGCCAGAACGGCGAAGTGAATGAAACGCGGCCAAATATCATTTTCTTGAACCGCCAACTGGTGCAATGTCACCGTGGAGGATTGAAACCGTGCCATTCGTCAGCATAGGCGGCGTCACGCTTCACTACCGCACCTTCGAAGCGACGGGCACCGCGTGTCCGATCGTCTTCATCAATTCGCTCGGCACCGACTTCCGGATCTGGGACCACGTTGTCGCGCGGCTTGCCGGCGAAATGCCGATGCTGGTCTACGACAAGCGTGGTCACGGGCTTTCCGACAATGGCGACGGCGTGCGTTCGATCGACGATCATGTCGATGATCTGAGCGCGCTCATAGATCACTTCGGTTTCGACAAGGTGGTGATCTGCGGCCTATCGGTCGGCGGCATGGTCGCGCAGGGGCTCTATGCACGGCGGCCCGACCTCGTCGAGGGGCTGATCCTCAGCGACACCGCGCACAAAATCGGCACCGCCGAAAGCTGGAATAGCCGCATCGCGACGATCGACCGCGACGGCATCGAAGCGATTGCCGACGGTGTGCTCAAAGTGTGGTTCACGCCGGATTTCCATGCCAACCGCGCGGCCGAGCTTGCCGGCTGCCGCAACATGCTGACCAGGCAGGCGCTGCCCGGCTATATCGGCACCTGCATGGCGGTGCGTGATGCCGATTTCACCGACAGCGCGCGCCGCATCGCGGTGCCGACGCTCTGCATCGTCGGCGACCAGGACGGCTCGACGCCGCCCGATCTTGTCCGCGCGCTTGCCGACCTGATCCCCGGCGCGCGCTTCGAAGTGATCCGCGGTGCCGCACACATTCCCTGCATCGAGCAGCCCGACGCGCTTGTTAGACTGATCCGCGATTTCGTCGCCTCGTTGCCTGAGGGAAAGCACGCCCATGGATGACGACTCAAAGAACACCGCCAGATACCGGACCGGGCTCGAGGTCCGCCGCTCCGTGCTTGGCGGAGCACATGTCGACCGCGCCGAGGATGCCGCGACCGATTTCGACCGCCCGTTCCAGCAGCTGATCACCGAGGCTGCCTGGGGAACGGTGTGGGCACGCCCTGGCCTGTCGAAGCGCGAGCGCTCGATCGTGACGCTGGCGCTGCTGGCGGCGCTTGGCCATGATGAGGAGGTGGCCATGCATGTGCGCGCCACCGCCAGCACCGGCGCCTCGCGCGAGGACATCTGCGAAGCCTTCCTGCATGTCGCTATCTATGCCGGCGTGCCGGCGGCCAACCGCGCCTTCAAGATCGCCAAGGAAGTGTTTGCGCAAATGGACGGAGCCCCATGACTGAGCCCGGCTCCAACCGGACGCCGGAAACCGGCGCCTTCTTCCAGCGTGACCGCCAATGGCACCCGCCGGCCTTCACGCCGGGCTACAAAAGCTCGGTGCTGCGCTCGCCGCAAAAGGCGCTGGTCGCCTTCGACAACACGCTGTCGGAACTCGCCGGCCCGGTGTTCGGACATGCCCTGGTCGGCGAGCTCGACAACGACCTGATCCACAATTTCGCCAGGCCTGGCGAGAGCGCAATCGGCGAGCGCATCATCGTCCATGGACGGGTGCTCGACGAGCGGGGCAAGGGCGTGTCCGGCATGCTGCTGGAATTCTGGCAGGCCAATGCCGGCGGCCGCTACCGCCACAAGAAGGACGGGTATCTCGCGCCGCTCGATCCGAATTTCGGCGGCTGCGGCCGCACCATCACCGGCGAGGACGGCGGCTACGCGTTTCGCACGGTCAGGCCGGGGCCGTATCCGTGGCCAAACGGCCCGAACGACTGGCGGCCGGCGCATATCCATTTTTCGGTGTTCGGCCACGGCTTCGCGCAGCGGCTGATCACGCAGATGTATTTCGAGGGCGATCCGCTGATCTGGCGCTGCCCGATCGTCGGCGGTATTTCGAACAAGGCCGCCATCGAAGCGCTGATTGCCGCGCTCGACATGCAGTCGGCGATTCCGATGGATGCGCTCGCCTACAAGTTCGACATCGTGCTGCGCGGGCGGCGCTCGACATTGTTCGAGAACAGACCGGAGCGCAATTGATGGCACAGTCGCTCGACCGGCTGAAGGAAAGCCCTTCGCAGACCGCCGGGCCCTATGTGCATATCGGGCTGACGCCCAATTTCTGCGGCATCGGCGGCGTCTATCAGAGCGATCTCGGCTCGACCATGGTCAACGACCAGACCAAGGGCGAGCGCATCGAGCTGCGCATCCGTGTGCTCGACGGCACCGGCACGCCGCTCAAGGATGCGCTGGTCGAGATCTGGCAGGCGGATGCCGACGGGCTTTACAACTCGCCCAGCGAATTGCGCGGTGCGGCCGATCCCGATTTTTTAGGCTGGGGCCGCCAGCCGACCGACATGGAAACCGGCATCTGCCTGTTCCGGACGATCAAGCCAGGACGTGTGCCGTTCCGCGACGGCCGGCTGATGGCGCCGCATATCAGCCTGTGGATCGTGGCGCGCGGCATCAATATCGGCCTCAACACGCGACTCTATTTTGCCGACGAGGACAAGGCGAACGCCGAGGATCCGATCCTGGCCCGCATCGAGCATCGCGTTCGGGTGCCGACGCTGATCGCCGAGCGCCAGGGCGACACCTACGTCTTCGATATCCACCTGCAAGGCGAGAAGGAGACGGTCTTCTTCGACAGCTGACCGAGGCCGACATGACGGTATCGCCCTTCGACCATCCGCTGCTTTCCGGCCTGCTCGGCGACGAAGAGGCGGCGAGACATTTTTCGGTGGAAGCCGACATCGCCGCGATGCTCAGTTTCGAGCGCGGGCTGGCCGAGGCGGAGGCCGAATGCGGCGTGATTTCGCGCGAAGCCGGGGCTGCCATCGTCAAAGCGCTGGTCTCGTTCCGGCCGGATACCGCAAAGCTGCGCTCCGGCGTCGCCAAGGATGGCGTCGTGGTGCCGGAACTGGTCCGCCAACTCACGGCGGCCGTCGGCGAACCACATGGCGAATTCGTTCATTTCGGCGCGACCAGCCAGGATGTCATCGACTCCTCGCTGGTGCTGCGCCTGCGCCAGGCTGTCGAGCATATCGGCCTGCTGCTCAGCGAAAACATCGTTCGCCTTGCCAACCTTGAACAGGAGTTCGGGGGCAGGGCGCTGATGGCGATGACTCGCATGCAGCCGGCGATCCCGATCAGGGCAGGGGACCGGATCGCTTCCTGGCGCGCGCCGCTCAAGCGGCACCAGCAGCGCTTGAACGAACAATCCGGCCGGCTGTTCGTGGTGCAGTTCGGCGGCGCTGCAGGCACGCTGGAAAAACTCGGCGACAAAGCGCCGGCCGTGCGCGCGGCATTTGCCGCCAGGCTTGGCCTTGGCGACGCGCCGCAATGGCATAGCCAGCGCGACGCGCTGGCCGAGTTCGCCGGCTGGCTGTCGCTTACCACCGGCAGCCTCGGCAAGTTCGGCCAGGACATCGCGCTGATGGCGCAGGCCAGCACGGACATCAAGTTGTCCGACAGCGGCGGTTCGTCGGCCATGCCGCACAAGCAGAACCCGGTGAAGGCGGAAGCGCTGGTCGCACTCGCGCGCTTCAATGCCGTCCAACTCGCCGGCATGCACCAGGCGTTGGTGCATGAACAGGAGCGCTCCGGTGCCGCCTGGACGCTGGAGTGGCTCATCCTGCCGCAGATGGTGGTGGCGACGGCAGCCGCGCTCAGGCTTGCGGCCGAGCTTGCAGCGCAGATCGAAAGCCTCGGCCACTGATGCGCACCCAGGTCGTCATCATCGGGTCGGGACCGTCCGGCCTGCTGCTCGGCCAGTTGCTCGCCACCATCGGCATCGAGACCGTCATCCTCGAGCGGTCGAGCCGCGAGCATGTGCTTGGCCGGGTGCGCGCCGGCGTGTTGGAGCAGGGCACAGTCGACTTGCTCGGCGAGGCAGGCGCTGCTGACAGGCTTCATGCTGAAGGCCTGCCGCATGCCGGCATTTCGCTCGCCTTCGACGGACGCCTGCATCGCATCGACCTCACGGCGCTCACCGGCGGCAAGCACGTCACCGTCTACGGGCAAACCGAGGTGACGCATGATCTGATGGACAAGCGGGAGGCGGCGGGGCTCATCACCGTTTACGAAGCGGCGAGCGTCGCGCCGCATGATTTTGACGGGCGAGCGCCGTTCGTCACCTACGACAAGGATGGCGTCGGCCATCGCATTGACTGCGACGTCATCGCCGGCTGCGACGGCTATCACGGCGTCATCCGTCGATCGGTGCCGGAAGGCGCGCTGAAGACCTTCGAGCGGCACTATCCGTTCGGCTGGCTGGGCGTGCTGGCGGAGGTGCCACCGGCCGATCATGAGCTGATCTACGCCAATCACGGGCGCGGATTTGCGCTGTGCTCGATGCGGTCGCCGCGCCGCAGCCGCTACTATGTTCAGGTCCCCGCCGACGAACGCGTCGAGGCCTGGTCGGACGACCGTTTTTGGGATGAGCTTCGACGCCGCCTGCCGGCGCGGACGGCTGCGGCCGTCACCACCGGGCCGTCCTTCGAAAAATCGATCGCGCCGCTGCGCTCCTTCGTCGCCGAGCCGATGCGCTTCGGCCGGCTGTTCCTGGCCGGCGACGCCGCCCATATCGTGCCGCCGACCGGCGCCAAGGGCCTCAACCTCGCTGCCAGCGACGTGCGCTATCTCTTTGCCGGGCTTCGCGAATTCTTTTCCGACAAGTCGGAAGCCGGGCTCGACGCCTACTCAGCAAAAGCGCTGGCGCGAGTCTGGAAAGCGGCGCGCTTCTCCTGGTGGATGACGACGATCCTGCACCGCTTTCCCGAGACCGGCGAGTTCGGCCAGCGCATCCAGGAAGCCGAGCTCGACTATCTCGTGCATTCAAAGGCGGCCTCGACCGCACTAGCCGAAAACTATGTCGGCCTTCCATACTGATCGGCGGAAGCCGTCACACCCGCTCCAGCGCGATCGCAATGCCCTGGCCGACGCCGATGCACATGGTGGCTAGCGCATAGCGGCCGCCGTGTTCGCGCAGCTCGAGCCCCGCGGTGCCGGTGATGCGGGCGCCCGACATACCGAGCGGATGACCGAGCGCGATTGCACCGCCATTCGGATTGACGTGGGCGGCATCCTCGGCGATGCCGAGTTGGCGCAGCACGGCAATGCCCTGTGAGGCGAAGGCCTCGTTGAGTTCAACCACATCGAACTGATCGGGTGTCAGGCCGAGGCGGGCGCAGAGCTTCTTCGTGGCCGGCGCCGGGCCGATGCCCATGATGCGCGGGGCAACGCCGGCGACGGCACCCCCGAGGATACGGGCGATTGGCGTCAGCCCATGCTTCTTCGCCGCTGCCTCGGATGCGATGATGAGGGCGGCGGCGCCGTCATTGACGCCGGAAGCGTTGCCGGCGGTCACCGTGCCGCCCTGCCGGAACGGCGTCGGCAGTTTCGCCAGCGCCTCGATGGTCGTGCCGGCGCGGGGATGTTCATCCTTCGAAACGACGATGGCTTCGCCCTTTTTCTGCGGGATGCTTACCGGCGTGATCTCTTTCGCCAGCCGGCCATTGGCTTGCGCCGCGACCGCCTTGTCCTGGCTGCGCACGGCAAAGGCGTCCTGGTCGGCGCGGGAGATGGAAAAATCCTCGGCGACGTTCTCGCCGGTCTCCGGCATGGACTCGACGCCGTATTGCTTCTTCATCAGCGGGTTGATGAAGCGCCAGCCGATGGTGGTGTCGTATATCTCGGCGTTGCGCGAAAAGGCGGTGTCCGCTTTCGGCATGACGAAGGGCGCGCGGCTCATCGACTCCACGCCGCCGGCAATCATCAACTCCGCTTCGCCGGCCTTGATGGCGCGCGCGGCGATGGTGACGGCATCCATGCCCGAGCCGCATAGACGGTTGACGGTGGAACCCGGAATGTCCTGGGGCAGGCCGGCCAGCAGCAGCGCCATGCGCGCCACGTTTCGGTTGTCCTCGCCGGCCTGGTTGGCGCAGCCATAAATGACGTCGTCGACGGCCGACCAGTCGACGCCGGCATTACGCTCGACCAGGGCCTTGAGAGGAATGGCGCCGAGGTCGTCGGCGCGGACGGAGGACAGCGCGCCGCCGAAGCGGCCAATCGGCGTGCGGATGTAATCGCAGATGAAGGCTTCAGCCATTTATGCTGCTTTCCCTTTGGTGATCCCTTGATGCGCCGCCTTGGTGCGGGCCTGCAGGTCGCGCAATGTCTTCAGCTCGAGTTCCGTCGGCGCCGGCGTCTCGTCAAGGGCCTCGGCGAATTTTACCACCCAGCCACAGGTCGCCTGCACCTGCCCACGGGTGACGCCAGGATGCAGCGACACGACGGTGAATTCCTTGGTGATGGGATCAGGCTTCCAGATTGCGAGATCGGTGATCAAAAGCGTCGGGCCGGCGGTGCCGATGCCGAGGCGCTTGCGGTGGTCGCCGCCTTCGCCGTGGCCGAAGGAGGTGAAGAAGTCGATTGTCTCGACCATGCCGCGCTTCGACTGCACCATGGTGATGTAGACCTCTCTCGACGAGGTGGCGATTTCCGGCGCGCCGCCGCCACCGGGCAGCCGCGTCTTCGGGTGCGCATAGTCGCCAATGACGGTGGTGTTGATGTTGCCGTACTTGTCCAACTGGGCCGCACCCAGGAAGCCGATCGAGATGCGGCCGCCCTGCAGCCAGTAGCGGAACATCTCCGGCACCGCGACCGTGGTCACCGCGGTCTCGCACAATTCGCCGTCGCCGATCGACAACGGCAAAACGTCGGGTGCGGTGCCGATGGTGCCGCTTTCGTAGATCAGCGTGATGCCCGGCGCATGGGTCAGCCGCGCGACATTGCAGGCGGCCGACGGCGCGCCGATGCCGACGAAGCAGACATCGTCGTTCTTCAACGCGCGGCTGGCGGCGATCGTCATCATCTCGTTGGGCGTGAAGCCCAGATCCGGCGTGTCGCTCATGCGGCCTTCCTCAGATGCTCGACGCGGGCGGCAAAATCGTCCGCCGTGCTTTCGATGACGTTCTGCTGCATCCAGGTCTGGAACCTGTCGCGGTCGGCGGCGATCTCGTCCCATTCGAGATAGGCGGCGTTGTCGCGTTCGTAATAGCCATGAGTATAGGAAGGGTGGGAGCCGCCCGGCACGACCGCGACCGCGGCGATGGTCCAGCCCGGCAGCACGGTGAGGTTGGGGTGGAGATCGTCGAAATTGTCGACCACTTCCTCGACCGTGACCACGGCCCGCTTTGCCGCGAGCACCGCTTCCTTCTGGATGCCGATGATGCCTTCGACCAGCACATTGCCTTTGCGGTCGGCTTTCTGCGCGTGGACGAAGGTGACGTCGGGCTTGATCGCCGGAACGGCGGCAAGCTCCTCGCCGGTGAACGGACAGGTGACCGACTTGATGTTCGGATTGACCGCGGCGAGACCGGCGCCGCGGTAGCCGCGGAACACCCCGCAGGGCAGTCCGGCGGCACCCGCCTCATAGGCATTGGCCATGCCGGCGTGGCTGTGCTCCTCGACCTCGATCGCGCGCGGAAAGCCGTTCTCGATGGCGTCACGGACGCGCCTGAGCAGCCCGACGCCCGGGTTGCCGAGATAGGAGAAGACGATCTTCCTCGCCATGCCCATGCCGATCATCTGATCGTAGATCAGGTCGGGCGTCATGCGGATCAGCGTCAGGTCGCGAAAGCCCTGGCGGATCGCCTCATGCGCTGCGGCGGTCGGGATCAGATGGGTGAAGCCTTCGAAGGCGACCGTATCGCCGTCATGGAGGTTCTCCGCGACGGCCTGTTTCAGCGGCAGGAACTTGACCATCGAGCACGCTCCGAAGAAGTTCGTATTGCGAACATGTGTTATGTGGCCAAGCAGCGCGTCGAGCAATTTTTCTTTGTTTGACCGGCCACCCAAACCGCCGAAAATCGGCGCTGCCCCTCATCGCCCTGCCGGGCACTTCTTCCCGTATAGAGACGGGGAGAAGGGGCTGGCCGCGTCCTCGGCGCCAATTCTGCAACGTTTGCGATTGGCGAAACCGCCAGCGACAGCGCCTCTCCCCGTCACTATACGGGGAGGTGAGGCGTGGTCCGCGCAGCGGACGAAAGCCAACTGCTTGGCTTTTCGAACAACGAACGCCGGCAGGCAGGTGAGGGGCAGGGCCACGCTTGAAATTAACGTTAGGCGGCCGCCAGGTTCGCTCACTACGCACTCGTTGACTCCACCTACTTTATCTAATATTGAACAGGATTATACAGGTTCATTGAACAGGTATTGATATGGCTCGTCGCGCGATGCAACTCACTCCCGGCACGGGCAAGCCCGAGCAGATTGCGACGGTTTTGGAGCGTGAAATCCGCTCCGGCATGCTCGGCTTCGGCGATCGTCTGCAAAGCGAGAACGAGCTCGTCCAGCGCTTTTCCGTCAGCCGCAATACGGTCCGCAAAGGTCTGGAAGAACTGTCGAATCGCGGGCTCATCACCACCAAGGTCGGCATCGGCTCCTTCGTCACTTTCGACGGCATGCCGGTTGATGACGCGATCGGCTGGTCTCGCGCGCTTGCCAATGCGGGCGCCAATGCCGAGACCCGCACGTTGAGGCTCGAGATCATCGAGGACGCCGAGCTCGCGGCAAAACTCGGCGTCGAGAACCCGTCCTTCATTGCCGTCGACCGTGTGCGCACCAACGCCGATGATGGCCATGCCATTTCGATCGAGCGCAGCCGCCTGCCGCTGTCGCCCGAGCTCGAAGACGTGCCGTTGCGCGGCCTGCGCGAGGGCTCGCTGCACCAGACGCTGCGCGGGGCAGGGCTCGTTCCCGACCACGGCGAGGAATGGGTCGATATCGAGATGCTCAGCGCTGCCGATGCCGCCATCCTTGACTGCGCGCCGGGCACGCCGTTCCTCAGGACGCGGCGCCTGACGCGCGCCGCCGACGGCCGCGCCATCGAATTCGTCACCAGCCTGCTCAACCCGGCGCATTTCGCGCTGCATCTGGAGTTCTGAGCATGGCGGTTGACGCGCTTGACCGGGCAATGGGCGCGTTGATCGGCGGGGCGCTGGGCGACGCGCTGGGCATGCCGACGCAGCTTCTGTCGCCCGCTCGCATCGCCGAGCTCTACGGCCATATCGAGGATTTTGTCGCGCCGGCCGCCGACCATCCGGTCTCGAAAGGCCTGCCCGCCGGCGCTATTACCGACGACACCGAACAGGCGTTGCTGCTCGGCCGCATCCTGATCAGCTCCGGCGGTCGCTTCGACCATGCGCGCTGGGTCAACGCGCTGCTCGACTGGGAGCGGGACGTGAAGGCACGCGGCAGCTACGACCTGCTTGGACCGTCGACCAAGCGCGCCATCGACGCGATCAATAGCGGCGTCCCGGCGGAAGAGGCGGGGCGAAGCGGCGACACCAATGGGGCAGCGATGCGCATCGCACCCGTCGGCATCATGATACCGCCCGAGCCGCTTGACGCGCTGGTCGCTAAAGTGGCGGAAACCTGCCGGGCCACGCACAACACGTCGATTGCCATTGCCTCCGCTGCCGCGGTCGCCGCCGCGGTCAGCCTCGGTGTTTCGGGCGGCGACTGGCGCGCAGCTTCCGGCCATGCCGTCGCAGCGGCAAGGCTAGGTGCCGCGCTCGGCCATTGGGTCACCGGCGGCGACATCGCGGCGCGTATCCTATGGGCGCAGGAACTCGTCCGTGGCAAGCCGGAGAAGGAGGCGATCCGGCTGATCGTCGACCTGATCGGCACGGGCGTCGCCAGTCAGGAATCGGTTCCGGCGGCATTCGCCGTGCTGGAGGTCGCGGACGGCGATGCCTGGCGAGCGGCCGTCATCAGCGCCAATCTCGGCGGCGACACCGACACGATCGGCGCCATTGCCGCCGGCATGGCGGGCGCCTGCTCGGGTGTGTCGCGCTTGCCGCAGGATCGCATCGCAAGGCTGAAGGGTATTCACCTCGCGGAGGTTCGCACGCTGACCGACGATCTCGTGGCAGCACGCGCCGCAAAGGCTGGCTCCGGCGAGGAGGTTGCCCGATGAGCGCGCGGCTCGTCCATGTCGGCAGCGCTGTGGTCGACTATGTCTATCGCATAGACGCTCTGCCGGCACCCGGCACCGAAAAGACCGCGACAAGCTACGCCCGGGTCGCCGGCGGCGGCTTCAACATGATGGTCGCGGCGAGCCGCACCGGCATGAAGGTCGCGTTCGGCGGCCAGCTCGGTACCGGGCCGGACGGCGACTTCCTGAGGGCCGCTTTCGAAGCTGAAGGCATCGAGACGCTGACACCGCCATCGCCTTTGATGGACAGCGGCAATTGCGTCGCCATGATCAGCGGCGATGCCGAGCGCACATTCGTTTCCTGGCCGGGTGCCGAGAGCCGGCTAACGCTGGACATGATGGCACCGGTCCAAGTCGTTGCGGGCGACTGGGTTTTCACTTCCGGCTACACGCTGAGCTATCCTGGCAGCCGCGATGTGCTTGCCGACTGGATCGAGGCGCTGCCGGCCGACATTCCTTTCGTGTTCGATCCGACGCCAGTGATTGCGGACATTCCTCGGACGATTCTGGACCGGGTGCTCGCCCGCACGACCTGGCTGAGCTGCAACACGAATGAAGCCGCCGAGATAGCCGGCGCCGGTGATGCCCAGACTGTCGCGATCCGGTTGCTCGCGGAACATTGCCTCAAGGCTGAAGGCGTCGTCATCCGCGCCGGGGCGCATGGCTGCCTGGTGCGGATCGCCGACGGCGGCACGCGGGCGATCCCCGGTTTCGAGGTCTCAGCCGTCGACACCAACGGCGCCGGCGATGCGCATATCGGCGCCTTCGTCAGCGCATTGTCGCGCGGGATGCCGCCTTGCGAGGCGGCGCGCTACGCGAACGCCGGCGCGGCCCTCTCCGTCACGCGTCATGGCGGTTCTTCGGCGCCGACGGATGCAGAGATCCAGGAATTCCTGAGCCATCGCGATCAAGAAACGACCGCGCATGGCCGGGAGGACGCGACTGCAACTTAACAAGCCCGTCAATCGGGCAAAACAATGAGAGGAAGAAAACATGCGCATGCCCAGACTGACCGCTTTTCTGACGGCGACCGCCGTTTTCGTTTCGGCCCTGGCCGCCCAAGCCGCCGAAGAAGTGCATGTCCTCAACTGGAAGGGCTACGGCGCCGACGAGCCGTGGGCGGTCGCCAATTTCGAGAAGGCGACCGGTTTCAAGGTCGTCAACGACTTCTTCAACTCAGAGCAGGAGATGCTGACCAAGCTGAGGACAAACCCGGGCCTCTACGACGTCGTCATGATCAACGCCGCCTTCAACGACCAGGCGATGGCCGGCAAGCTGATCCAGCCGATCGACACGCCGAAGCTCTCCAACTATGCCGATATCGCCAAGGACAAGGCCGGCTCGCCGATGCTGAACCATGACGGCAAGGTCTATGGCGTGCCGTGGGTCTGGGGCCTGACCGCTCTTGCCATCAACGAAAAATCCTTCGATAAGCCGCCGACCAGCATCGCCGAGATGTGGGATCCGGCGCATAAGGGCCGCGTCATCATCCGCGACGACGCCGTCGAGGCGGTGCAGTTCGGGGCCATCGCCAGCGGCCAGAACATCAACGACATCAAGGATATGGACGCGGTCAAGGCGAAGCTCACCTCGCTGATGCCGCAGATCAAGACCTTCTGGAGCTCGGAGAACGACTGGAACCAGATGGTCGCCTCCAACCAGATCGACATCGGCACCTATTGGAGCGGCTCGGCCGACCGCGCCAAGACGCATTTCAAGCTGCCGGTCTCGCTGGTCATCCCGCAGGAAGGCGCGGTCGCCTGGCTTGACGCCTTCTCGATCCCCGTCGGCTCCAAGAACGTCGCCGGCGCCGAGGCCTTCATCAACTACATGATCGACCCAAAATTCTACGTCGAATGGGTCACCAAGGTCGGCGCGCCGGTCTCGGCCAACACCAAAGCGGTCGAGGCGCTGCCCGAGGACGCCTTCAACCGTAAGGTCATGGGCAGCCCCGAGGTCGCCAAGCGCATCCAGTTCCAGGCGCCGGTCACCGATGAGCAGCGCGAGAAGTACCTGGCGCTCTGGCAGGAGCTGAAGGTCAACGTGAAGTAACCGGCGTCTTTCGGGGAGGAGAGGCAAGATGGCTGACCAGCTTGCGACCGGTTCGCGCCGCGGACTGCGGCCGGCCCTGCCGCTTCTCCTTCCCGCCTATCTGTGGCTGACAGTGGCGATCTTCCTGCCGCTCTCGGCCATGGTGTTCTTCTCCTTCATGACCGACCTGCCGCTCGCCGGGAAGGAATGGGCGTTCACGCTCGGCAATTACGCGGCCTTCTTCTCGCAGAGCCTCTATTCCACACTGCTGTTCGCTTCGCTGCGGCTTGGCCTCGAGGTCACGCTGTGGTGCATCGTCATCGGTTATCCCGCGGCCTATGTACTGGCAAAGGTGCTGAAAGGGCGCAGCCGCGAGGCGATCTTCCTGCTCGTCATCCTGCCGTTCTGGTCGAACGGACTGGTGCGCATCTTCTCGTGGGCGATGGTGCTGCGCGAAGGCGGCATCCTCGACACGACGCTCAACGCCGTGCTGCCGTTCAAGATCAACATCGATCTGATGTATTCCTATCCGGCCGTCATCATCGGCCTGGTGCATTCCTATGTGCCCTACATGGTGCTGACCTGCTATCTGACGCTGCAGGCGATCGACGACTCGCTGATCGAGGCCGGGCGCTCGCTCGGGGCCTCGCGGCTGCAGGTGCTCAAGCGGGTGATCATCCCGCTGTCGATGCCGGGCCTGATCGCGGGCGCCGCGCTGATCTTCGTGCCGGTGGTCGGCTCCTTCATGGAGCCGCGCATCCTCGGCGGCCGCACCGGTACCTTCTACGGCACCATCATCGAGGATCAGTTCGTCGCCGTCTTCAACTGGCCGCTGGGCGCTGCACTCTCCTTCATCCTGCTCGCCGTCGTGCTGGTTATCCTGGCGCTGGCGGCACCGGTGCTGCGGAGGGCCGCCTGATGGCGACGACGCGCGTCCTCGAATGGCTCGGGCGCTTCTACATCGTCCTGCTGCTTGCCTTCCTTTATCTGCCGATCATCATCATGGCGCTGATGTCGTTCAACGCCTCGCCTTTCTATCAGTTGCCGCTTGAATGGACGACGGACTGGTATGCCTCGCTCTGGCAGAACGACCAGCTGATCGCGGCGACCTGGAACAGCATCGAGATCGCCGTCATCACCACCATCATCTCAACGGTGCTTGGTTCGATGGCATCGCTGGCGCTCTACCGCTACGAGTTTCGTGGCAAAAAAATCCTGCAGGCGTTGCTCTTTCCGCCGATCGCCATTCCCTGGCTGATCACCGGCACGGCGATGCTGATCTTCTTCTTCGGCATCGGTATCGGCCGCGGGCTGGTCGCCATCCTGCTCGGCCATGTCGCGCTGGCGCTGCCCTACGTCATCGTCGTCGTTTCGGCCCGGCTGCAGACCTTCGCCCCGGAGCTCGAGGAGGCGGCGCGCTCGCTCGGCGCCAATCAGTGGCAGGTGACTGCGCGCGTCACCTTGCCCTGGATCATGCCCGGCGTGATTGCCGGTGGGCTGTTTGCCTTCGCCGTGTCTTTCGACCAGTTCGTGGTTTCCTACTTCTTGTCGACGCCCGGCCAGACGACGCTGCCGGTCGAAATCTACGCCGCTATCCGCAAGGGCTTCACGCCCGAGATCAACGCGGTGTCGACGATCATCATCGTCGTGTCGATGGCCCTGATGCTGCTCACGGCGCGCTTCTTCAAATTCGGCGGAGAGAAATAATGGCAGGCGTCCAGGTAGCGAACGTCTCCCGCAGTTTTGGCGCGCACAAGGCGCTCGACGACGTCTCGATCGATTTTCCGGACGGCGGCTTCTATGCGCTGCTCGGACCGTCGGGCAGCGGCAAGACCACACTGCTGCGCCAGATCGCCGGCTTCGATTTTCCGGACTCGGGCCGCATCGCCATCGGCGGCGAAAGCGTCGAGCGCGTGCCGGTGGAGAAGCGGCGCATCGGTATGGTGTTCCAGAACTATGCGCTGTTTCCCAATATGAGCGTGGCCGACAATATCGCCTTCGGCCTGTCGGTGCGCGGCGAGCCGAGGGCGACGATCACGGCCGAGGTGCAGCGCGCGCTCGACCTCGTGCAGCTCGGCAAGCTGGGTGGCCGCCGGCCGCACCAGCTTTCCGGCGGCCAGCGCCAGCGCGTGGCGCTCGCGCGGGCCATCGTCACTAAGCCGCGCGTGCTCCTCCTCGACGAGCCGCTCGGCGCGCTCGACAAGGCGCTTCGCGTCGACATGCAGATCGAGCTGAAGCGCATCCAGCGCGAGATCGGCATCACCACCATCTTCGTCACCCACGACCAGGAAGAGGCGCTGACGATGAGCGACCGCATCGGCATATTGCGCGACGGCAGGCTGGTGCAGGAGGGACCGCCGGAAGAAATCTACGACAGGCCGCAAAGCGAGTTCGCCGCGACTTTTCTTGGCGACGCCAACATCTTTCGCGGCGACGCGATTGGTGGCGGGATCAAGCTTCCGGACGGCACGACGATCAGCGCTTCCTCGGGTGCATCGGTGCCAGCCGGCGCCAAGGCGAGCTGCGCCGTGCGCCCGGAGCGCATCCAGATTTCGACGGGCGCGGGAAAGCCGGGTTCGGGCAACGCGAACATGCTTAAGGGGCAGGTCTCAAAACGCATCTTCGCCGGCAACAACAGCACGTACTTCGTCGATCGCGAGGGTCAGACGCTGAAGGTGGTCGTCCAGAACACCGGCGCAGAAAGGCTGTCCGAAGGTCAGCCAGTTGTGCTCAGTTGGTCGCCAGAGAGCACTGTGCTGATCGCGGCCTGAGACTGCCGATCTTCTGGGCCTGGTTGGGATCGCTCAAATTTCCGGAATGCTCTCCCGAAAAATCACCTGAAGCCGCGGCTGGTGTAGCTCGTAAGGCAATCCCCTGACGGCGTGGGACAGGATGTTGAGCGCCTCGCGCGCTTCGACGCGCGGGTTCTGGTCGATCACCGCATCGAGCGTGCCGTCGAGCAGAAGCTCCTTGGTGCCGTCGGTCACCTCATGGCCGAGGAAGAGGATCTCCTTCGCGCGTCCGCGCTCCTTGAGCGCGCGCGCGATGCCCGTATTGCCGGCGCCGACATTGTAGATGGCGGCGAGGTCGGGATGGCGCTCGAGCAAAGCCGAGGCCTCCGAATAGGCCTTCTCGCGATCGTCCAGCATTTCGCGCATCTCGACGATTTCGAGGTTGGGGGATTCCTCCGCGAGGATATGGCGAAAACCCATCTCGCGCTCCTCATGGCCGCGATAGGCGAGCGAACCCGCGAACAGCGCGACCTTGCCTGGACGGTGGGCGCCGATGAAGCGGTTGAGCAGGTAGCCGGCCAGCCGCCCGGCGGCGCGGTTGTCGATGCCGATATAGGCGACCCTTGGCACATGCAGGATGTCGGAGGCAATGGTGACCACCTTGACGTCGCTGGCCGACAGCGAGCGGATCGCCTCGCGCACCGTCGGGTGGTCGAGCGCGATCACGCCGACCCCTTGCGTCTGGCCGTGCAAATCCTGCAGCAGGCGGGCAAGCCGGTCGGGATTGAAACCTTCGATCGTCGTCACGCGTACGTCGAGATCGGGCCGCGTCTGCGCCTGGGCCTCGATGTGGCGATGCAGCAGCTTGATGAAGCTGTTGGTGCCGGCGGGCAGCGCGAAGTCGAGCCTTATTGTCTGACCCGGCACGGCTCGTTGCTGCGCCCCGTTCGGGGTCTCGGCAATGTAGCCAAGGCGCTGCGCCATTTCGATGACGATCTCGCGCGTGCGCGCCCGCACACCGGGACGGTTGTTGAGCACACGGTCGACCGTGGCGGGAGAAACGCCGGCTTCCCGGGCTATGTCTGTCAGGGTTGACCGCACGTCGAGCACCTCATCGCAAGCATCAAAATCACGCAGCTGCCAATCCGTTCCGGAAAACCGCTCAGCCGCAGCCGCGATTCTGATGTGAAATGATGTAACCGGCCTTGGCCCGCACGCAAGCCGACGCGTTACACAAGACAGCGAAGGCCCGGCAAAGCCGGCCGGATCGGCGCAAGAATCCCTCAAAACCACGCAATGGGTGCGATGTGACTGGCTCGGCGAACTGCATTCTCTCCCTCATTTGCGATCTTATGACGTGTTTTGAGTATTTATGATGTTGACAGGCTCGATATGGTTCCGTCAATATCCCTCATAAGGGCCATGGAGGAACAGGCCCTTGAGGGAGGAGTTCCAATGACTGATTTGATCCGCGTCTCGCGGCGCCGTCTTTTGGCGTCCGGAGGAAAGGCGGCTGTGTTTGTCGCCGCGACTGGAATCGCGCCGCAATTCATTCGTCCCGGCCGCGCCCTGGCGGCCGATGCACTGGCGCCAGGCATGATCGGCGGGCCGACAGGCTTCGACGGCGCCGAGCGCTACCAGTATGGGCCAGATACGCCGGAAGGGCGCGCCATCGAGGCGATCAAGGCGATGAAGGGCGCCGGCAAGGCGCCGGCCAAGATCGTGCTCGGCCTCTCGGACGGCTCGATCGGCCAGCTGACGCAGCCGTTCCCCGCAGGAGCGCCGTCGATCAAGGATCTGTGGGAAAAGGAAACCGGCATTCCGCTCGAAATCGTCGGTGTGCCGAACGGCCAGGAATTCACCAAGACGATGCAGGACATCTCCACCAAGGGTGGGGCCTATGACATCTATGCGGTGGAATGGAACCGCCTCGGCGACCTCGCCGAAACCGGCGGGATCATCAAGCTCGACGACTTCGTCGCCCAGCACAAGCCGGAATGGGACGATCCGGAGCGCGGTTACGTCAACGGCGCCAAGGGCGTATCGCTGCTCAACCAGTATCGCGGCTCGACCTATGGCGTGTCGCTCGACGGCGACTTCCAGACCTGGGTCTACCGTACCGACCTGTTCGGCGACGGGGCCGAGAAGAAGGCCTTCAAGGATAAGTACGGCTACGATCTCGCGCCGCCCAGGACCTGGAAGCAGCATGGCGACATCGCCGCCTTCTTCCATCGCCCGGACAAGGGCCTGTTCGGCTCGACCGACCTGCGCAACCAGGGCTGGGGCTACACCAACTGGTACCAGCGCTACGTCTCGATGGCTTCGCCCAACCAATACCTGTTCGATGACGCAGGCAAGCCGCTGATCAATTCCGAGCAGGGCATCGCGGCGACGAAGGAATACGTCGATTCGCTGGCGCATCATTCACCGGACGCGATCTCGTGGGGCTGGCCGGAGCAGTATGGCAACTTCGCCAAGGGCGGCGCGGCGATGACCTGCGCCTTCTCCAACCTGCCGAAATTCCTCGACAATGCCGGCAACAAGGATTCCGCCGTCACCGGCAAGATCGGCTCGATGCTGCCGCCCGGCCGCGAGATCGACGGCAAGCTGGTCAGCCGCTCGGTGCTGTGGCTCAACCTGTCGGCTTCGGTCTCGGCGCAGTCCAAGAATCCGGAAGCCTGCTATCTCTTCCTGCAGTGGCTGGGATCGAGCCGCATCTATGCCTGGATGACGGCCAACCCGGGCGGCTATTTCGATCCGTTCCGCCTCTCGGACTTCTCCGATCCGCTGGTCCGCCAAACCTATCACGCCTACCACATGGACGTGGTGCGCGAGACGGTGGCGCGCACGGTCCCGACCATCAACTATCCAGGTGCTACGGCCTTCCACAATGCGCTCGACGAGAATCTCGTCGCCGCGCTGACCAAGGCCAAGACGCCCGAGCAGGCCATGGCCGATACCCAGGCCGAGTGGAAGAAGATCGCGCGGCGCACCGGTGAGGACAAACTGCTCGAAGCCATCAAGACCAACAAGGAGGCCTGGCCTACGGTTCTCGACTCGATCGCCTGATCCGTCTCCCTGGATCAGAAAAGGAGGGGAGGGGCACTGTTCCTCCCCTTCGAAACAACGCCACCAGCAAAGCAGCCAGATGAAGCGTTCCGTTCCTTTCGAGACATTCCGCTACGCCGCGATCTTCGTGGCGATCGCGGTGACGCTGGTGCCGATCCTGTGGATGGCGTCGATGGCCTTCAAGCCGATCGGCGAATGGTCGGCCACAGGTGCCGACCTGACCTGGTGGCCGAAGCACCCGACGCTTGCCAATTTCCAGTTCGTATTCGGCGAATCCACCAATAGCCTGATCGTGGCGCTCGACCGCACGGCGCTGAAGCCGATCCTGTCGTCGCTGCTCTCGGCGGTGTTCGGGACCGCGATCGCCATGTCGGCGGGCGCCGCGGCCGCTTACGGCCTGTCGCGTTTCGGCTCCGGCCAGAACCTGCCGCTGGCGCTGATCCAGCTCAGGCTGTTTCCGCCGATGGCCGTCATGATTCCCGTGATGATCATGTGGTCGTTTCTCAACTTCACCGACAGCTGGTGGGGCCTGGCGTTGATCTACGGCATCGTGACGCTGCCCTTCGCCTTCTGGCTGATGAAGACCTTCTTCGACGACATGCCGCGCGAGATCGAGGAGGCAGCGCTCGTCGAGGGCTGCTCGCGGCTGCGCGTCTTCACCCGCATCACGCTGCCGATGATGCGCGCACCGCTGGCAAGTGCTGCGCTCTTCGTCTTCATCCTCAACTGGTCGGACTATCTGATCGCGCTGCTTCTGACGACGCGCGAATGGGTGACGATCCCCGTCTACATGGCGTCGCTGTCGTCTTCGATGACCGGACAGCTCTATGGCGCCAAGGCGGCGCTCGGCCTGATCGCGGCGGTGCCGCCGGTCATCATGGGCATCGCCATCCAGCGCCATCTGGTGCGCGGCCTGACCTTCGGAGCGCTCAAGCAATGAGCGCGGTGATCGCTACGATTTCGGAGGACGAGATGGCCGCGCGGACAAAGCCCGCCACGCCCGACGAGGGCGCGCGGCTTGGCTTCCGGCTGACCCTCCCGGCGCAGATCCTGGTGCTGTTCATCTCGGCCTTCCCGCTCCTGATGCAGCTCTACATCAGCGTCACCGACTGGTCGCCGCTTTCCGGCATCGGCTGGTGGAACGCCTGGGAGATGTGGAACAGCTTTGCCAACTACACCGACCTTGCGGCCGACACCCGGTTCTGGAGCGCCTTGCAGCGCACGGCGATCGTCATGGTCGTCTGCGTGCCGGCGGAGTTCCTGCTGGGCCTGGCGCTGGCGACGCTGTTTGCCGACGACTTTCCGGGCAAGCGCATCTTCTATTCGATCCTCTTGATGCCGATGATGGTGGTGCCGGCGGTCGCCGGCTATATGTTCTTCATGCTGTTCCAGTCGGGCGGACCGGTGAACGACATCCTGTCGAAGATCGTCGGAACGCCCGTCACTATCGCCTGGCTTTCCGATCCGACGCTGGCGCTGATCGCGGTGATGATCGCCGACATCTGGCAGTGGACGCCGTTGATGTTCCTCATCCTGCTTGCCGGCCTTGTCGGCGTGCCGGAGGACCAGATGAAGGCGGCGACGCTGCTCGGCGCCAATCCGTGGCAGCGCTTCGTCACCATCGTGCTGCCGAAGATGAAGACGATCATCATCATCGCGCTGGCGATCCGGGTGATCGAGAACTTCAAGATCTTCGACACGCTCTACATCATGACCGGCGGCGGCCCCGGCGTCGCCACCGAGACGATCTCCGTCTACATCTACAAGGTTACCACCCAGGATCTGATCTGGGGCTATGTGGCGGCCATCGCTCTGGCCATCCTGGTCGTGCTCTCGATCGTCGCGGTCTATGCCATGAAGCGCATGGCGAAGGCCCGGGAGTTGGCGGCATGAGCGCGATCCACCTCAAGAACCTGGTCAAGAAATTCGGCGACTTCACCGCGCTGAAGACGATGGATCTCGAGATCGCCGACGGCGAGTTCATGGCGCTGCTTGGGCCTTCCGGCTGCGGCAAGTCGACGACGATGAACATGATCGCCGGCATGGAAGAGCCGACCAGCGGAAAAATCCTGTTCGGCGAGCGCGACATGGCCGGTGTGCCGATGGGGCGGCGCGGCGTCGGCTTCGTCTTCCAGAACTACGCTATTTTCACCCATATGACGGTGCGGCAGAACCTCGCTTACGGGCCGAAGATGCGCGGCGCCGCCAAGGTCGAGATCGACCGCCGCGTCGGCGCCATCGCCGAGATGCTGCAGCTTTCGCCGCTGCTCGACCGCAAGGCGGACCGGCTCTCCGTCAACATCCTGCAGCGCGTCGCGATTGGCCGCTCGGCGATCATGGAGCCGGCGATCTTCCTGCTCGACGAGCCGCTGTCCAATGTCGACGCGGCCTTCCGCGCGGTGATGCGCACCGAACTCAAGCAGCTGCAGCGCCAGTTCAAGCAGACCATGGTCTATGTCACGCACGACCAGCTTGAAGCCATGACCATGGCCGACCGTATCGCCGTGATGGACCATGGCGTGCTGCAGCAGGTCGGCACGCCGCTCGAGGTCTACAACAATCCGGCCAACGTCTTCGTCGCCCGCTTCATCGGCGCGCCGGGCATGAACCTCATCAAGGGCGGGCCGGCGGAAAGCGATCGCGGGCTGGTGATCGATCTCGGGCCGCTCGGCGTCACGCCGCCCTTGCCCGACGAGCTCGCTCCGGCGGTGCGCGCGGTGCGCGGAGAGGTGCTCTACGGCTTCCGGCCGGAGCAGGTGACGCTTGCCGAGCGCGGGCTGTCGATGCCGGTGACATTCGTCGAGCGGATCGGCGCGCGCACCATCGTGCATCTGGGCGAGGGCGAGAGCGCCGTGAAGGCGGTGTTCGAGAACGATGTCGGGCTCTCGATCGGGCAGGCGGCGGTCGTCGCGCCGCCGGCCTCGTCGGTGCGCGTCTTCGACGCCGCTACGGGTCGCGCCATCAAGGTCGGGGGTTGAGATGCTCATGCAAGTACCCCCAGGTCTGCGCCGCCCCTCACCCTTACCCTCTCCCCGTGAAGAACGGGGAGAGGGGGTCGCCGGCGTTGCGGCCAGCTCCCTTCTCCCCGTCACTATACGGGGAGAAGGTGCCGGTAGGCGGATGTGGGGCGGCGCCAAGGCCGGCAGGCTGATCGAAATCTGCGGAGCGCACTAGCATGGCCGATATCGTTTTCCGCAATGTCACGAAACGCTACGGCACGACGCTCGCCGTCGACGACGCCTCGTTCACCGTCAACGACAACGAGTTCTTCTGCTTCTTCGGCCCGCCGCTGTCGGGCAAGTCGACCATCCTGCGCCTGGTGCTCGGGTTGGAAGTGCCGGACGAGGGCGAGATCCTGATCGGCGGCAAGCCGGTCAACAGCGTCTCGCCGGCGAAACGCAACGTCGCCATGGTGTTCCAGAACCTCGCGCTGTTCCCACATATGAGCGCGCGCGACAATGTCCGCTTCCCGCTGGTCGAGCGGAAGGTTGCGGAGGCTGAGATCGACAAGCGCCTCGCCGACGTCGCCGCCAAGCTGCATATCGGCCATATCCTGCACAAGCCGCCGGCGCAGCTCTCCGGCGGCGAGCGGCAGCGCGTGGCGATCGCACGCGCCCTGGTGCGCGATCCGGCCGCCTATCTGATGGACGATCCGATCTCGGCGCTCGATGCGCGGCTGCGCGAGGAGACGCGCGTCGAGCTGAAGCGCATCCAGCGCGAGCTCGGCAAGACGCTGATCTATGTCACGCACGACCAGGAAGAGGCGATGTCGGTCGCCGACCGGATGGCCATCCTGGAGAACGGCCGCATCAGGCAGATCGGCGCACCGGCCGAGATCTACGATCGTCCGGCAAGCGCCTATGTGGCGCGCATGCTCGGCTCGCCGGTGATGAACATCCTGCCGTCGGTGCACGAGGCCGAGGGTGTCGAGGCGGCCGATGGCGCAATCCGCATCGCCGATGCCAAGGCCCCGGCCGAGGCGATCGAGATCGGACTGCGGCCCGAAGACATCAAGGTCCGGCCTTGGACGGACAAAGAGACGGCGGACGGGGGCAAGGGCCGCCCGGCGCGAGTGTTCGAGGTCGAGCCGCTCGGCGGCTACACCGTGGTGACACTTGCCGCCGGGCAGGCGCGGGTGAGGGCACTGCTGCGCGGTCAGCCCGACATCAGGCCCGACGCAATGGTGGCGATATCCTGCGAGCCGGCCCGCGTGCATTATTTCGGCCGGGACGGAGGCGCGTTGTGACGGCGGCCGCGAGAAGAGAATTTCGGGAGGAAGAGATGGCAAGCAAAGGCTTCGAGCCGGACGTCAAGGTTCGCACCAAGGAATACCGGATCGGCTGCGTCGGCGCCGGCATGATCATGGCCGAGTGCCATCTGGCTGCTTACAAGGAAGCAGGCTTTCCGGTGGTGGCGATCGCCTCGCGCATCAAGGCGAATGCTGAGAAGGTCGCGACGCGCTGGGGTATTCCGACCGTGCACGACACGCCGGAACAGCTGATCGAGGATCCTAATGTCGAGATCATCGATCTTGCTTTCCCGCCCGACCAACAGCCGGCGCTGATCCGCCACGCGCTGAAGCAGAAGCACATCAGGGGGATCCTGGCGCAGAAGCCGCTGGCGCTGACGCTCGAGGAAGCAGTCAAGCTGCGCGACGAGGCGGCCAAATCCGGCAAGATCCTCTCGGTCAACCAGAACATGCGCTACGACCAGTCGATGCGCGTGTTGAAACAGATCATCGATAATGGCGAACTCGGCGACATCGTCTTCGCGCAGATCGACATGCACGCGATCCCGCACTGGCAGACCTTCCTCGAGGACTATGACCGGCTGACGCTCGCCAACATGAGCGTGCACCATCTCGACGTGCTGCGTTTCCTGTTCGGCGATCCCGACGAGATCACGACGCTGACGCGAAAGGACCCGCGCACGCGCTTCGATCATTCCGACGGCATCACCGTGTCGACGCTGCGCTTCCCGTCGGGCGTGCTTGCCGTATCGCTCGAGGACGTTTGGTCCGGCCCGCGCCAGGAGGGTTACAAGGACGACCAGCATATCAACTGGCGCGTCGACGGCACCAAGGGCGTCGCCAAGGGCACGATCGGCTGGCCGACGGGCGCGGCCTCGACGCTGACCTACGCTTCGGCCGAGACGACCAACGGCGAATGGGTGAGCCCGAGCTGGGAGACGATGTGGTTCCCGCATGCCTTCATCGGCGTGATGGAGCAGCTGCAGCACGCGGTGAAGACGGGCACGCCGCCGGCGCTTTCCGTCGCCGACAACGTCAAGACGATGGCGCTGGTGGAGGCGGGCTATCGCTCGATCGCGTCGGGCCGGACGGTCAAGCTCTCCGAAATCTCGATGACCTGAAAACACCGGCAACTGAAATCGCAACCAACTGAATCGCTTACAGGGAGGAATTCACATCATGATGCAGGCAGGCATTTTCACGGGGTATTTCCCGTACGGCCTCGAAGAGACGGCGCAAAAGATCCGCGGCCTCGGTTTCAACACGGTGCAGCTCGACCTGCATTTCAAGGACGTCGATCTCTCGGCCGGCCAGATCACCAAGGACAAGGCGAAGAAGGTGCGCGACGTGTTCCGCGACCACAACCTGCCGGTCTGCTGCGTGTCGGGCTACACCAACATCATCCATCCGGACAAGGCGGAGCGCGAGAAGCGCGTCGGCTATCTCAAGGAGATCATCCGCAACGCCCGCCATTTCGGCTCGCCTTACGTGATTTCGGAGACCGGCACCTACAACACCGAGTCCGACTGGGTACATCACCCGAAGAACAAGACCGAAGAAGGTTTTGAGGAGTGCCGCAAGGTGATCGCGGACCTTGCCCAGACGGCCTACGACCACGGCGCGGTCTTTCTGCTCGAGACCTATGTCAACAACGTCGTCGGCTCGGTCGAAGAGACGGTGAAGATGTTCGCGCAGGTCGACCACCCCGGCCTCGGCCTGCTGATGGACCCGACCAACTATTTCGAGACCCACAACATCGACCGGATGGACCAGATCCTGAACCAGGTCTTCGACACGCTGACCGACAAGATCAAAATTGCCCACGCCAAGGACGTCAAGCGCTCGGGCAGCGACAAGTCGGAAAAGCATGCCGATATCGGCGACGCCGACGCGATGGAAAGCCACACCTTCCGCGGCGTCGGTGAGATCGAGCTGCCGGCGCCGGGCCTCGGCTCGCTGAACTACGACCTCTACCTCAAGCGTCTCGCCGAGAAGCACCCGAACATCCCGGTCATCATCGAGCATCTGTCGGAAGACGATGTGCCGCGCGCCAAGAAGTTCCTCGACGGAAAATTCCGCGAGAACGGCCTGTGAGGCTGCACGGCCCCGCCTTTCGGGGCGGCGCCGGTACCTTTGCCAGACATGAGAGTGGAGGAAGCGAGATGTTGAAGTTTGGATTGAAGCTGGCGGCCGCAGCGACTTTGCTTGCCGGGGTTGCGCTCGGATCGGCGGCGCAGGCGCAGGACGGCCAGAAGACGTTCTACCTTTTGTCGCATGGCGGTCCGTCGGACGCGTTCTGGATCGACTGGAACGCCGGCGCCACCAAGGCCTGCGATCAGCTCAAGGTGACCTGCAAGATCTCCTTTAGCGGCGGCGACATGGCGGCGCAGAAGGAGGCCTTCAATTCGGCGCTTGCAGCCAAGCCTGACGGCATTGCCACCACCTCGGCGCAGCCCGGCCTGTGGACCGAGGAGGTGAAGGCCGCCAAGGCGGCCGGCATCCCGATCGTGTTCTTCAACACGGACGATCCGGCGACCGGACGCCAGGCCTATGTCGGCGCCGACCTCAAGGAAGCCGGCGCCATCTGGGCGAAGTATCTCGTCGACCACAAGATGGTGAAGCAGGGCGACAAGGTGTTCCTGCCGGTCGAGGTCCCCGGCGCCAGCTATCAGCAGCTCGAGACCGAGGGCATCGCCGGCGTCTTCGATCCGCTCGGCATCAAATATGACGTGGTCGATTGCGGCACCGACCCTGCTGGCATCATCGCCAAGATGACCGACTACATGGTCGCCAACAATCCGCCCGCTATCATCGCGCTGGGCGATTCCGTTGCGGCCAGCGTGAAGCGGGTGTTCGACGGCGCCGGCATTCCGGCCGGCAAGATCCCGGTGGTCGGCTGGGGCAATTCGAAGGAGACGGCCGACGCGGTCAAGGACGGGTTCGTCAACGCCGCCGCCTGGCAATATCCTTCCGCGCAAGGGTTCATGCCGGTCGCGCTGCTCGGTCTCGCGGCTTCCGGCGAGCCGATCGGCTACGACATCCACACTTTCGGGCTCTACGACGCCTCGAGCGTCGAGCCGATCCTGAAGCTTTACGACAAGAAGTGAGAGAACTGGCGTCCGCCGCGCGCGGCGGGCGCCACGCAGAAAGCATGGTTCAGCAAGTCATGGTTCAGCAAGCCGGGGCAATCACCGCGGAAGACGGCGCACGAAGCGCGAAGGGCAGGTCGAGCCTGATGCGCTCGCCGCAATTCTCCTCCTTCGTCATTCTCGTCGTGCTGCTCGCGGTGTTCGCGGTCGCCGACGGCAATTTCCTGTCGCCGCTCAACATCTCCAACATGATGGCTTTCCTGCCCGAGCTTGGCATCATCGCGCTCGGTATGACGCTGTTACTCACCGCCGGCGAATTCGACCTGTCGGTCGGCGCGGTGTTCGCGCTGGCGCCGGTGGTGGTCATGCTTCTGGTGCAGAACGCCGGGATCGATATCGGCGTGGCACTGCTTGCCGGGCTTCTGCTCTGCATCGCGATCGGCGCGATCAACGGCGTGATCGTCACCAAGATCGGCATCTCCTCCTTTCTGGTGACGCTGTCGATGCTGCTGATCGTGCGCGGCGCGGCGCTCTACATCACGCAGGGTTTTCCGCTGAAATCCTGGAATGAACCGGGGTTCTTCGTGACGCTGCTCGCCGGCAGCTTCAACGTCGGTTCATTCCGTTTCTACACCTCGCTCTGGTGGTTCATCGGCCTGTCGCTGCTTGCGGTCTATGTGCTGCGCTACGCCAAGCTCGGCAACTGGATCAGCGCCATCGGCTCCAACCGCAACGCCGCGGTGGCGCGCGGCGTGCCGGCCGACGCCGTCAAGATCTGGCTGTTCATCCTGACCTCGGTGCTTGCCGGGCTTGCCGGCATGATCAGCGCCTTCCGCATCTCGGCGGCTTCGCCGGTGGCGGGCACGGGATACGAGCTCGAAGTGATCGCCATGGTGGTGGTTGGCGGCACGGCGCTGACCGGCGGCCGCGGCACGATCCTCGGCACCGTCGTCGGCGCGCTGATGCTGCGTACCATCCGCAACGGCATCGTGCTGGTCGGCGTGCCGGGGCTGGCCTACAACATCTTCGTCGGCGTCATCATCCTCGCCATGCTCATCCTGCACGCTCTGCTGCAGAAAAACGCCGCAAGGAGCTGACCATGATGCAGGAAGTGCTCCGGCTGCAGAATCTGCAAAAATCCTTCGGCAGCGTGCGCGCGCTGAAGAGCGCCTCGCTGACGCTGAGGGAAGGCGAGGTGGTGGCCCTGCTCGGCGACAACGGCGCCGGCAAGTCGACGCTGATCAAGGCGATCTCCGGCGTCTTCCCGATCGATCGCGGCGACATCTATGTGCGCGGCGAGAAGGTCTCGATCCGTTCGACGCGCGAGGCGATGGATCTCGGCATCGAGACCATCCACCAGGACACCTCGCTGGCGCCGGACCTCAGCATCGCGCGCAACCTGTTTCTCGGCCGCGAGCCGGTCAATCTCAAATGGCTCGGTGTCTTCGCGCCGCTCGACCTTGCCAAGCTGCGCGATGCGGCATCGGCGCTGCTGAAGCGCGTCGGCATCTCGAAGAAGCTCGACGCCGATGCGCTGGTCAGCACGTTGTCCGGCGGCGAGCGCCAGTCGATCGCGATCTCTCGCGCCATGCAGTTCGCCGCCAAGGTGATCATCCTCGACGAGCCGACCAACAATCTCGGCGTCGAGGAGACGCATGGCGTGCTGCGCTTCGTCAAGGAGATGCGCGAGGCCGGCCATTCGGTGCTTTTGATCACCCACAACATCCACCACGTGTTCGAGGTCGCCGACCGCATCGTGGTCATGCGGCGCGGCGAAGTCGTCGCCGAGCAGACCGTCGCCGGCACCGACCTTCTGACCGTGGAAAGCCTGATAACCGGAGCCGACATGTCGGCGCTGATGAAAAGGGCGCAGTGACGGCATGGTGAAGCTTTACGGACAGACGCTATCGCGCCGGCAGGTCGCCGAACGCTCCGGCATGCTGTCGCAGTTCGCCGGCGTGCGGCTGATGACGCTCGGCGACGGCGTGGAGCGCGGCATCCGCATGCTGGAATTCCGCACCGGCTCGGGCCTGCGCTTCACCGCGCTCGTCGACCGCGCGCTCGACATCGCCGATTGCGAGTACAAGGGCCAGGCGATCGGCTGGCATTCGCCGAGTGGCTTCCGCCATCCCGCCTTGCACGACTATGAAGGCGAGAACGGCTTTGCCTGGGGGCGGTCCTTCTCCGGCTTGCTCGTTACCTGCGGCCTCGACCACATACTCGGCCGCAACGAGGTGCCGGCCGAGAATTACAACTATCCGGGCCGCAAGACGGTGACCCATTCACTGCACGGGCGCATCGGCACCATTCCGGCGCGGCTGACCGGCTATGGTGAAAGCTGGGACGGCGATCGCTGTGTGCTGTGGGCCGAAGGCATCGTCCAGCAGGCAACCGTGTTCGGCGAGGACCTCCATCTGATCCGCCGGATCGAAGCCGATGTCGGCGGCGGCGAGATCCGGATTTCAGACCGCGTCGTCAACCACGGCTTCCACCGCACGCCGCACATGTATTTCTACCACGTCAATGTCGGGCATCCGCTGCTCGACGAGGGTTCGCGCTACCTGGCGCCGATCCGCGACGTGGTCTGGGCCGCGCATGCCGGCGAGCGCTACGAGGCCCAGAAGGTCGGCTACCGCAGCGTGCCGGCGCCGCGGCTCGGATTCAGCGAGCAGGTCTGGCAGCACGAGCTCGGCGCCGACGGCAAGGGCGAGGTGCCGGTGGCCGTCGTCAACGACCGCATCGGCCTCGGCTTCGAGATGGTCACCCGCAAGGACCAGTTGCCCTGCTGCTATCAGTGGCAGAATTTCCAGGCCGGGCAGTACGCGCTCGGCATCGAGCCGTCGACCCACCATGTGCTCGGCAACCTTGCGGCGCGCGAGCGCGGCGAGATGATCTGGCTGGAGCATGGCGACGTGCGTGCCTATGAGGCGGTGTTGCGCGTCCTTGACGGCAAGGACGCGATCGCGGAAGCCGAAGACAGGATCGCGGTCATCGCGCGCCAGCCCGAGCAGGATTATCCTCGGCCCTCCGGCAAGTTTCCAAAACTGGCGGACAGGGCATGAGCGCGACAAATATCCATAGCAAGCCTTCCGGCCGGCGGACCGGATTGCCAGCGGTGCGCGAAGATTGGAGGCAAATGTGACGACGATGGCAAAAAAGCGCGACTACAGCCTTGTCGGCGAAAGCACTCGGCTTGCGATCGAGACCGGGCTCGCCTCGGCCCAGTGGTACCACACCGACGTGGCACGCAAGACCATGAAGGAGCTGATGCAGCGCTCGGACGGGCCGGCGATCCGCGACACCGTCATCTGGATCGTGTTGATCCTGGGCTCGGCCGCAGGCATCGTCTGGTTCTGGGGCACCTGGTGGGTGGTGCCGTTCCTGTTCGTCTACGGCGTGCTCTACGGCTCGTCGAGCGATTCGCGCTGGCATGAATGCGGCCACGGCACCGCCTTCCGCACACGCTGGATGAACGATGTCGTCTATCACATCGCCAGCTTCATGCTGATGCGCAATCCGGTGCAGTGGCGCTGGAGCCATGCCCGCCATCACACCGACACCATCATCGTCGGCCGCGATGCCGAGATCGCCGTGATGCGGCCGCCGGACCTCCTGAAGGCGGCGCTCGCCTTCACCGGCATCCTCGACTTCCGCTATTCGTTGCCGACGCTGGTGCGCCAGGCCTTCGGCAAGCTGTCGGATGACGAGAAGAGCTACATCCCGGAGATGGAGCGGCATAAGGCGGTGGTCGCGGCGCGCTGGCACATGGTCGTGTATGCCGCGACGATCGCTGTCGCGATCGCGCTTAGATCATGGATACCGCTGGTGCTGATCGGCCTGCCGCGCCTCTACGGCACCTGGCACATGGTGATGACCGGCCTGCTGCAGCATATCGGCCTTGCCGACAATGTCACCGACCACCGGCTCAACTCGCGCACCGTCTATATGAACCCGATCAGCCGGTTCATCTACTGGAACATGAACTACCATGTGGAGCACCACATGTTCCCGATGGTGCCCTATCACGCGCTGCCGAAGCTGCACGAGCTGATCAAGCACGACCTGCCGGAGCCGAATCCCTCGATGTGGCACGCATATCGCGAGGTCTGGCCGGTGCTGCTCAGGCAGCTGAAATATGAGGACTACTACCTCAAGCGCGAACTGCCGCCGACGGCCAAGCCTTATCGCGGCGAGTTCCACGACCTGGATATAACGGCGGCCGCGGCCGAATAGGCGGCACGTAACAATCCGGGGAGAGACGATGGCGGACTGGGTCGAAGCTTGCGCTGTGGATGACGTGGACGAGGAGGACGTGATCCGCTTCGACCATGGCGGCCGCAGCTTTGCGATCTACCGCTCGCCGGACGACGAGTTCTTCGCTACAGACGGCTTCTGCACGCACGAGAAGACGCATCTCGCCGACGGGCTGGTGATGGACGACATCATCGAATGCCCGAAGCACAACGGCCGCTTCAACTACAAGACCGGCCAGGCCAAGGGCGCGCCGGTCTGCGTCAACCTCAAGACCTATCCGGTCAAGATCGAGGCCGGTAAAGTCTTGATCGGAATCGACTGATCGGCCGCACCAGCCAAGCTACGAAGGAACAGAAATCGATGAGCCGAAAGAGACCGACCGTTGCCGATCTGCGCGCCATGAAGGGCAAACGGCAGTTGACCATGTTGCGTGTGCTGACATTGGAAGAAGCGGAGGCCGCCGAGCGCGCCGGTGTCGACATCGTCTCGGTGCCGCCGGAACTGGTGCTCAATCCGCAGTACCGCGACGCGGCGCCCAGCCTCTTCACCATGCCGGGCGACAATTTCTACGAGATCGGCATCGCCGATGATTTTGTGCGTTGGTCGTTCAGGCTCTACAAGGCCGGCGCCGATGCCGTCTATTGCAGCGCCGGCTACGCGACCATCAAGCGCATGGCCGACGACGCTATTCCCGTGATCGGACATGTCGGCCTCATTCCTTCCCGCGCGACCTGGACCGGCGGCTTCAAGGCCGTTGGCAAGACCGCCGACACCGCGATGCAGGTGTTCGAGGCGGTGAAGCAGTTGGAAGTCGCCGGCGCGATCGGCGCCGAGATCGAGGTGGTGCCGGCCGAAGTGGCGAAGGCGATCTCCGAGCGCACCTCGCTCATCATGCTGTCGATGGGAGCGGGCACGGGCTGCGATGCGCAATACCTGTTTGCCGAAGACATTCTCGGCACCAATCGCGGTCACATGCCGCGCCACTCGAAGGTCTACCGCAACTTCGCCGCCGAGTACGACCGGCTGCAGGCGGAGCGCATTGCAGCGTTTTCCGAGTACGTCGCCGACGTCAACAGCGGCGCCTATCCGGAAGACAGGCATATCGTGCATATGGACCCGAACGAATTCAGCCTCTTCATAAAGAAGGTGGACGAGAAAGCCTAAAGCAGGTCGCGTGAAAAAGGATTCACGCGACCTGCTTTAGGTTCTTGATTTTAAGCATGTCTTCGTCCCAAAACCTGGCCCAATTTTGGGAGACATTCTTTAAGCTGTGAGTGTTTTAGGTTTTTGATTTTTACGCATGTCTTTGTCCCGGAACCGGTTTCCGCTTTCGGGAGACATGCTTTAAACGCGCAGCGTTTGGTGCACCGCAGGGTGCCAATACCCGTCGGCGAGCACCGAGTGCAGCGCATCGGCATTGGGGCCGAGCGGCCTGTCTTCCTTGAGCGTCGGCACGTGGGCGCGGACAGCCGCGTGGATCGCTCCGGTGGCGGACGCCAGCGTCAGCCCTTCGCGCAGGTCGATCGCCTGCGCCGCCGCCATCAGCTCGAAGGCGATCAGGCGCCGCCACAGCACGATCATGTCGGCGCATTTCGCCACGGCGAGGGGAGTCTGCGTCGCATGATCCTCGACGCCTTCGGATACGGGCAGGAAGTCGAGCATCACCGGATTGGCCTTGTGGCGGATCGCGGCCAGGATCGCCGTCACCGTCTTCTGCAGTGGCACGAAGCCGGCGGACGCACCGCCGACCGGCGAGAGGTATTTCGGCAGGCCGTTACGGCCTGAACCGGTGAGCTGGACGAAACGGGCGGCAGTAGCCGCCGCGCACTGAGCGATCGCCAGCCCCAAAGTCTCGAAAGCCAGCGCGAGCGAGGCGGTGTGGAAATTGCCCGTCGACAGCACCAGCGCATCGTCGACGAGCACCAGCGGGTTGTCGGCTGCAGCGTTGAGCTCGATCTCGACCGCCAGCCTGGCGTGATCGATCGCCTGGATCAGCGCGCCATGGGTAGAGGGCATGCAGCGGATCGACAGCGGATCCTGAATGGTGGTCGGCGCCGGTGCGTCGTCGCGGGCGAGCAGGTCGCGCAGCGCCTTTGCCGCCGCTTGCTGGCACGCCGCGGGCCGCGCGGCGTGGAGGCGCGGATCGAGGATGGTGCGGTTGGCGCCGAGCGCCTCCATGGTCAGCGCGCCGGCCTGCTGCTGCTGTTCGAGCGCCGACAACGCGTCGACAAGCGCCAGCGCGGCGGCGCCGGTGGAGACTGCAGAGGCGTTGATCAGCGACAGGCCGTCCTTCGGCGCCAGGCTGACCGGGGCAAGCCGCGCCATCATCAGCGCCTTGGCCGACGGCATGCGCCGGCCCTGGTAGTCGGCATCGCCTTCGCCGATGAGCGTGTGGGCGATCGCCGTCATCAGCACCAGGTCGCCGGCGCCTATCGAGCCGAGCGAGGGCATCGCCGGATGGACACCGGCGTTGAGCGCATCGACGAGCGCGGTGAAGACATGCGGCGACAGGCCGGAACCACCCGCCGCAAGCATTGCGATGCGGGCAAACATCGCCGCCCGCACGATCTGGATCGGCAAGGCATCGCCGACCGCTGCGCCGCGCCCGTCGAGAAGCTGGCGCTGGAAGGCGCCGGCGTCGCCTTCAACGGCCGTGCCGAGATTGGCGCCAAGCCCGGTGTTCAGCCCGTAGATCTGCTGGCCGCCGGCGGCGGCCTCATCGAGCGCCTTGCGCGCCTTGCCGAGCTTCTCGATGACCGTCGGCGTGACCTCGATCTTGCCCGCATTGCGCGCGACAGCCGCCACATCCTCGATGCTGACGCCGGCGCCGGTGAGAACGAGCGGGGTCATGCGAAGCGCAGCCTCTGGCCGATGCCCTTATCTGCGGCCTTGGCCAGCATCGCCTTGCCGAGCGCGATATCGGAGAGCGACAGGCCGCGGTGCCAGAACAGGATCGTCTCGCCATCGCTTTGTCGGCCCGGCTTGAGGCCGGCCGCGATCTGGCCGAGTTCGGCATGGAGCGTCGCCTCGCTCAACCGCCCCGTCTCGACATGGGCGCGCAGCGAGCCGAACTTGCCGGTCTTGCACTGGCCCCAGTCGTCGACGACGATCTTTTGCATGATGTCGGTGAGCGACAGTTCGACCGCGCTCATCGTGCCATAGGGCACGACCAGCGCGCCGCGCTTAATCCAGTCCGTCTTGAGCAGCGGCTGCGGTTCCGGCAAGCGCGAGGCCTCGACCACGATGTCGGCGCCTTCGACGCAGCTTTTCCAGTCAGCCGCGGCCATGACCGGCTTGCCGAGATCGGCGGCAAGTTTCGCAACAAAGGCGTCGCGGCTTTCCGGCCGGCGCGAATGGACGCGGATCTCATCGAAGTCGAAGAGATGATCGAGCAGCCGCACGTTCCAGTAGGCGGTGCCGCGCGCGCCGATATGGCCGAGCACTTTTGATGACTTCTTCGCCAGATGCTTGGCGCCGATGGCTGTGACGGCGCCGGTGCGCATGTCGGTGATGACGGTGGCGTCGAGGATGGCGCGCGGCGTGCCGGTGCGCGGATCGAAGAGGTTGAGGATACCGAATTCGGACGGCAGCCCCTGCAGGTAGTTGTCGACATAGTCGCCGACGATCTTCACGCCAGCCGCATCGAGCGGCGCCACATAGCCGCGCAGCACGTTGAAATGGCCATGAAAGGACGGATCCGGCTCGAGATGGACGCGCGGCTCGATCACCGTCTGGCCGTTGCCCTGGGCGACGAGCCCGGCTTCGACGGCGCCGATGATCTCGGCATCGGTCATCGCCAGCGCCTGGATGTCGAGGGCGTTGAGATAGTCGATATAGATGGGTTTCATCCCGTTTTTCCCCTCCCAAGCCCACCTCTCAATAACAGGCGGCGAGGCGACACGAAAGTTTGTTGGTTAATCTCTGGACCGGCTCAGCCTTTTGCTGTTCAACCTGCGCGTCATGACCAGCATTCCCGACAACGAGGCCGTGTCCCAGCCCATGCCGATGGCGACGCGCCAGGGGCGGCGCGTGGCGCTGATCGTCGCTGTCGCCTTCTTCATGCAGCTGCTTGATTCGACGATCATCTCGACATCGCTGCCGCAGATGGGTCAATCCTTCGGCGTGTCGGCGGTGGCGATGAGCATCGGCATCACCGCCTACATGCTGACCATGGCGGTGTTCGTGCCGCTGTCGGCCTGGCTCGCCGACCGGTTCGGCGCGCGCAACATCTTCCTAGGGGCGATAGCGCTGTTCACACTGGCGGCGATCGGCTGCGGCTTTTCCCAGAGCTTGGCGCAGTTCGTCGCCGCCCGCATCGTGCAGGGCCTGGGCAGCGCGCTGATGACGCCGGTCGGCCGTATCCTGGTGCTGCGCAACGCCGCCAAATCGGAATTGCTCAACGCCACGGCGCTGATCACCTGGCCGGCTCTGTTCGCTCCGGTTGTGGGGCCTGTGCTCGGCGGTTTCATCACCACCTATCTCTCCTGGCACTGGAACTTCTTCATCAACGTCCCGCTGGGACTGGCCGGACTGCTCTTGGTCGCGCGCTTCGTTCCGGGAGATCGCGACTCCGAGGCAAGGCCGCTCGATTGGCCGGGCTTCTTCGTAACCTCGCTCGGCCTCGCGGTGATGCTCTACGGCCTGGAGCGCCTTGCGCATCCCGAAAACGGCATGCTGCCGACAGTCGGCCTGATCGTCGCCGGCATCGCGGTCGGCTGGCTCGCGGTTCGGCATTTGCGGCGTGCGCCGCATCCGTTGCTCGATCTTTCCGCCTTCAAGGTGCTGACCTTCGCCGTCTCGACGCTGTCGGCAGGCACGATCTTCCGCGTAGCGATCAATGCCACGCCCTTCCTTTTGCCGCTGCTCTTCCAGGTGGGCTTCGGGATGCGGCCGGTCGATGCCGGCTTGCTGATCCTGGCCTACTTTCTCGGCAATCTCGGCATGAAGGCGGTGACCACGCCGACGCTGAGGCGCTTCGGCTTCCGCCGCGTGCTGATCGTCAACGGACTGATCGCCTCGCTGGCGATCATCGCCTGCGGGGCGATCTCGCCGCAAACGCCGCTGGCGCTGGTGGTGGCTCTGATGCTGGTCGCCGGGCTGTCTCGCTCGATGCAGTTCACGGCGCTCAACACGCTGGCCTTCGCCGATATCGGCGGGGCGCAGCGTAGCTCGGCGGCGACGCTTTCCAGCATGCTGCAGCAGATATCGATGCTGTTCGGCGTGGCCGTCGCGGCGGCGGTCCTCAACCTGTCGCAGATCGCCAGAGGCGAAGCGGCGCCCGATCTCGCCGACTTCAGAATCGCATTCATCGCGATCGGGCTGATCGGGCTCGTGGCGTCGTTCCGGTTCATGGTCCTGCCGCCATCCGCCGGAGCCGAGGTCTCGGGTCACTCAGCGGACAATTGACATCGCGCTTGCCGCGTTTTGCAGATGTAAATTCCGCCGGCCTCGCAGGCTTCGAACGCGCTCTTTCACGAGCCGCACAATCGAGGCAGCGAATTGCCAAAAGCCCAAGAGTTTCCGCTTATTGCGCCAGTTACGGCAATCAATGCGTCCACTCGGCAAATAGTCGGAGAGGCGCGGCTCTTGAACGCGGATTCATTTGACGAGCCGCTGTTGGGCCGATTAGCTTTCGTGCGGGACGGAGGCCCATCAGGGCCTTTCCATCGGGGCGAAGACATAGCGATGAACGCGATCGGCTGGCCGGACTGGAGGCGCCTTAATCAGGAAGGCATTGTCTTTGCGATCGCCATCCTGCTGTTCGCCGCGGCCGCCATCGGCCTGCCGGGCTTTCTGACCGCCGACAATCTGGTCGCCATCGTCCGCTCGGTCTCGGTGCTGGGCATCCTGGCGCTCGGCATGGCTGTGGTCATCATCGGCCGAGGCATCGATCTGTCGGCGGTGGCAATCATGGCGATGTCGGTCGCCTGGTATCTCCAGCTGCTCAACACCGGCACCGCGGACGGCCTTGCCTTCGCTTATGTGCTTGCCGGCGTGCTCGCCATCGGCCTGCTCAATGGCTTCCTCGTCGCCTATGCCGACGTTCCGGCGATCTTCGTGACGCTGGCGACCGGCTCCTTCGTCTTCGGCTATGTCCGCTCGCAACTGATCACGCAGGATGCCGTTCCGGTGCCCCAGGGCCATTGGGTGGAGCTGCTTGGCGGCACGCGCTTTCTCGACATTCCGGTCGAGGTCTTCGTCTTTGCCGGGCTGGCGTTCCTGGTCTTCCTGTTCCTGCGCTATACCAAATGGGGCCGCTTCATCTATTTGGCCGGCGACAACCCGGTTGCCGCGCGCAACATCGGCATTCCGGTGCGGCCGATGCTGGTGCTGCGCTACGTGCTTTCGGCGGTGGTGGCGCTGATCGCCGGCCTGCTCACGGCCGCCAGCCTGCATTCGATCAATACGCGCGTCGTCAATTCGACGCTGCTCTACGACATCGTGCTGGTGGCGGTGATCGGCGGCATCGGGCTTTCCGGCGGACGGGGAGGGGTGCGCAACGTGCTGGTCGGTGCCGCGCTGATCGGCATCCTGCTCAACGCGATGACCATCATCGACATCCCGCTGCTCTGCCAGAACCTGATCAAGGCGGCGATCCTGCTCGGCGCCACCATCGTCGACGGCATCATCAATCCACGCGACGAGCAGACCGCGCAGCAAGGCGACATTTAGAGCAGATGGGCTAGCCCATCTTGCTCTCGGGTACCCGGTTCGATCCATTCTGATCGGCCGGCAACAATCGAAACCAGAGGATGTGACATGAAATTGTTCAGGACATTGATGGCGGCGGCCACGGCGCTTGCCGTTTCGGCCTTCGTTGCTCCCACTTTCGCCGCGGACGACCCGGGCCCGGCCACCTATAGCAAGGCGCTCAACGGCAAGCGCGTCATGCTGGTGCCGCTGGCGATGGGCTTCGACCTGGCGCAGGGCTGGGCGCATTATCTCAAGAAGGAGGTGGAGGCCTGGGGCGGTACTTTCGAGACGCGCGACCCGAACTGGGTTGTCGACGCCGGCGCGCAGGCGATCACCGACGCCATCGCTTCGGACACGCGGCCGGACGTGCTGATTATCCACGCGCCGGACCTGAACTCCTACTCGAAGCTGATGAAGAAGGCGCAGGCTGCCGGCACCTATGTGCTGCTGGTCGACAATCCGGCGAACTTCCCCGCCGACGCCTTCGTCGGCAGCGACTGGGACAAGCTCGGCCAGCTCGAGGCGGAAGCGGCGGTCAAGGGCTGCGGCGAGAATTCTTCCAAGAAGATCGGGCTGGTGCAGGGCGACCAGGCGAATTCCTCGAGCCTTTACCAGTATGCCGGCATCATGAAGGTGCTGGAGAAACATCCCGACTTCCAGGTCGTCGCCAAGCCGGATTCGAACTGGAATGCGACCACTTCGCGCGACGTGACGACGACGATGCTGCAGCAGCATCCCGACATCTGCTCGATCATCGACTTCTGGGACGGCGACGCCACCGGCGCGTCCGCCGCGATCCGCGACGCCAAGCTCGACGGCAAGGTGTTCCTGGTGACCACAGGCGGCGGCGAAAAGGCCGCCGACTGCGACAAGCTCGTGGATGGCACCTACGGCGCCGTGGTGATGACCGATCTTGCCCGCCAGTCGGGCGACATGAACGCCATCATCAAATTCCTGCTGCAGAGCGGCCAACCGGCCGGCACCTCGCATACCTACATCTACACGCTGGAGAAGGCGACGACCAAGGCCGACCTCAAGCCCGACAGCTGCTGGGACCTGAAGGCGCTGCAGGCCGAAGCGGCGGCAAAGTAAGGCCGCTGACCAAAGCATCCGCGAGGTGGCCGGACATTCCGGCCACCTCTTTACTCTTGATTGACAGCAGCAGCCGATGACTTTTCGTGAACGCCTCCAGGCCTGGCGCTACAATCTCGTGCCCGACCATCTGGTCGGCGAGATCCTGACCAAGCGCTGGACCGACAACGCCATTCCCTTTCTGGCGCTGGTGGCGACGCTCGGCGTCTTCGGTTCGATCATTCCGGGTTTCTTCAAGCTCACCTCGCTGCAGGGATCGACCCGCCAGCTCGGCGAGTTCTCCCTTGTCGTCGTCGGCATGACCATGGTGATGCTGGGCGGCGGCATCGATCTTTCGGTCGGCTCGATCTTCGCGCTGTCCTGCTTCTCGGCCGTCTATGTCTTCTTCATCCTCGAACAGTCGGTCTGGCTGGCGCTGGTCGCTGCATTGGCCACAGGCCTCGTCTTCGGCGCCATCAACGGTTACCTCGTCGGCTATCTGAGGCTGCGCGCCTTCCTGACCACGCTGGTCACCTTCATCTTCGGGCGAGCGCTGTTCGACATCCTGGTCAGCACCTACGCCGCCGACGTGCAGTTGTCTCAGGCCTCCTCCGATGTGCTCGACTTCATCGGCGACGGCACATTCTGGGGGCTCTCGGTCTCGGTGTGGCTGGCGATCATCCTGGCGATCGTCACCCATATCGCACTGACACGCTCGCGGCCCGGATGGCACGTGCTGGCGGTGGGTGGCTCACGCCGCTCGGCCCACAATGCCGGCATCCGCGTGCGCCGCACGGTCTTCATGACCTATGTCTTTTCGGGTTTCTGCTGCTCGATCGGCGGCTTCCTCATCGCCTGCCGCCTGAGCGGCGCCGGACCCGGCACCGGCCTCAACCTGGAAATCATGGCGCTGACGG
This sequence comes from Mesorhizobium shonense, assembly GCF_040545255.1. NCBI lineage: Bacteria > Pseudomonadati > Pseudomonadota > Alphaproteobacteria > Hyphomicrobiales > Phyllobacteriaceae > Mesorhizobium > Mesorhizobium shonense. The sequence goes on along the minus strand of NZ_JBEPLM010000005.1, from coordinate 298,190 downwards.
CGGCGGTGGTCGGCGGCGTCAGCCTCGGCGGCGGCCGCGGCTCGGTGGTCAAGGGCCTGATGGGCGCGATCATCGTGCTCACCATGACCAACGGACTGATCCGGCTGGGCTACGGCACCGGCACCAACCAGATGGTGCTGGGCATCCTGCTGGCGGCCGCCGTCACCATCGACATCCGCTGGCTGAAGAACCGCCACAAGGTGCTGAACGAGGTCTATGTCGCGCCGGTCTACCTCAGCATGGGTGAGACGCAGTCGGCCGCACCCGGCTCCGGCACGCTCTACGAGCTCGACAACCGCCTGTCCGAGGCCGACCACATCGGGCTTGGCGAGCTGGAAGGGCCGGAAGACGTCATCCTCGACTACGACGACCATCTCTATTGCGGCACCCGCCACGGCGAGATCGTCCGCTTCTTCGCGCCGGACTACAAGCGTTCCGAGGTTTTTGCGCATATCGGCGGCTTCCCGCTCGGGCTCGCCTTCGACAGAGAAGGCAATCTGATCAGCTGCGTCGGCGCGATGGGGCTTTACTCGGTCTCGCCCGAGCGCGAGGTGAAGCGGCTGTCGGCGGAGACGGCGCGCTCCTGGACATCGATCGTCGACGACGCGCGGCTGCGCGATCCCAACGATTGCGACATCGCGCCGGACGGCCGCATCTATTTCACGGACTCGACCAAGCGCTACGACGCCCACGATTGGGCGCTGGACTCGATCGAGAACCGCGCCACAGGCCGCCTGCTGGTCTTCGATCCGAAGGACGGCTCGACGAAGACGCTGCTCGACGGCTATCGCTACACCAACGGCGTGTGCATGGCGCATGACGGCAAGTCGCTGTTCTTCGCCGAAAGCTGGGCCTGCCGCGTGCACCGCTACTGGCTGGAGGGGCCGAAGGCCGGCACCGCCGAATGCGTCATCCGCGACATGCCGGGCTATCCCGACAACATCAACAGGGCCTCGGACGGCAATTACTGGATGGCCTGGCTCGGCATGCGCACGCCGAGCTTCGACCTGTCGCTGCGCCATCCCGACATGCGCAAGCGCATGACGCGGCGCCTGCCGCAGGACGAATGGCTGTTTCCAAACATCAACACCGGCGGCGTGGTGAAGTTCAACGAGAAGGGCGGCATCGTCGAGACGCTCGGCGATCTCTCCGGCGCCGCGCATCCGATGGTCACCTCGATGCGCGAGCACAAGGGATATCTCTTCGTCGGCGGCATCCTCAACAACCGCGTCGGCCGCTACAGGATCGAGGGCGCCGACCCTAACTGGACCAGCCCTGACTCCTATTGGGGGGCAAAACCATGATCCTCGATCGGGTGCTTGATGTCTTCCGCGGCAAGGCTGTGACGATCCCGCCGCTCGACGGCGCTTTCCGGCCCAACACGAAGCTCGATGACGAGCCGGTATTCGCCACGCTTTCGGAGCCCGACAACCTGCTCGTCGACGGCGAAAGGCTGCTCGCATCGAGCGGCAATGCGATCTATTCGATAGGCTCAACGGCCGAACCTGCTGTGGTCGAGCATTTTCAATCGCCGGTGACAGCGCTTGCGCTTTCGCCGTCAGGCGAGCTTACGATCGGGCTGGAAAGCGGCAAGCTGCTGCTCGCAGGCCGGGAGGTTTCGCTTCCGGCCGATGTGCGCTGCATCACGGCGCTTGCCTATGCAGACGACGGCACCCTGTGGCTGGCCAACGGCTCGGACGAACATGCGCCGTCCCAATGGGCCGCCGACCTGATGAAGAAGGGCGCGTCGGGCTCGCTGTGGCGGTGCGGACCGGGAGGCATTGGCTTCGAAATGATCGCCGGCGACATTGCCTTCCCGTACGGGCTCCGTCCGATCGGCGGCGATGTGCTGGTCAGTGAAAGCTGGCGCCATCAACTCGTCCGCTTCGATGGCGCGACCGGCAATCGTTCCACGGTATTGACGCATCTGCCCGGCTATCCTGCGCGGCTGTCGCCGTCCGGCGATGGCGGGGCATGGCTGGCGTTGTTCGCGCCGCGCAACCGGCTGATCGAATTCGTTCTGCAGGAGAAGCGCTACCGCGAGGACATGATCGGCCAGGTGCCGCCGGCCTACTGGATCGCGCCGGCGCTCGCTTCCAACCGCAGCTTCCTCGAACCGCTGCAATGCGGCGGCATCCGCACCATGGGCATCCACAAGCCGTGGTCGCCCAGCCGCTCCTACGGGCTGGTGGCCAGGCTCGATAAAAACATGCAGCCGCTGTTCAGCCTGCACAGCCGCGCCAACGGGACGCGCCACGGCATCTGCAGCGTGGCCGAAAAGGGCGGCCGCCTGTTCGTCGCCTCGAAGGGCGGCGACTGTGTGCTGGCGCTCGATGCGATCGCGGGAGGTTTCTGATGGACCCGATCGTGCGGCTGGAGAACGTGACGAAAACCTATCGCGGCGTGCCGGCGGTGAAGAACGTCACGTTCGATCTGAGGAAGGGTGAGATCCACGCGCTGCTCGGCGAGAATGGCGCCGGCAAGTCGACGCTGACCAAGATCATCGCCGGCGTCGTCGACGCGACTTCGGGCAAGATGTTCCACAAGGGCGTCGAGAGGACTTACGCCTCGCCGCATGCCGCGCTCGAAGCCGGCATCGCCATGGTGTTCCAGGAGACCAGCCTGGTGCCGTCGATGACGGTGGCGCAGAACCTCTATCTCGGCACGGAAAAATTCCTCAACCGACTGCGCGGCACCTACATCTCGGCGCAGCAATTCCTCCAGTCCTTGAATTTCCCCGTCGATCCGAACGCGATGGTGGCCACACTTGGCGCCGCCAAGCGGCAGATGGTCGAGATCGCGCGCGCCGTTCACCACAATGCCGAGATCATCATCTTCGACGAACCGACCGCGACGCTGACGCCGGAGGAGAAGCGCCATTTCTTCGCGCTGATCCGCCGGCTGAAGGCGCGCGGCGTCTCGATCGTCTTCATCAGCCACGCGTTGGAAGAAGCGCTGATGATCGCCGACCGCATCACCATCCTGCGCGACGGCGAGCTGGTGATCACCGACGACACGTCAAGCTTCGACCGCGACAGGATCGTCGCCGCCATGGTCGGCCGCTCGCTGTCGGGGCAGATCTACCGCCAGCGCGACGAGGCGAAGCTGCGCAAGGCGGGCCGGAAAGTGCTCTCGGTGCAAGACATCTCGATGAGCAACATCGTGCGCAACAATTCCTTCTCGATCTTCGAGGGGCAGATCACCGGCGTGTTCGGATTGATCGGCTCCGGCCGCACCGAGACGTTCAAGATCGTGTCGGGCATCTACAAGCGCGATTTCCTGCGCGGCGGCGCGATCGAGCTCGACGACAGGCCGGTGCGCTACCTGGTGCCGGCCGAGGCGGTGGCCGACGGCATCGTCTATGTCACCGAGGACCGCAAGAGCGAAGGCATTTTCGAGACGATGGGCATCGCCGACAACCTGTTCGGCGGACTGCTGGCGGCCGGGCGCGAAAAGGCCTGGGTGATCAACCAGCAGGAGATGCGGCAGCTTTCGGCCGAGTGGACGAAGACGCTCAACATCCGGGCGATCAACGATAATGCCCGCGTGGTCGAGCTTTCGGGCGGCAACCAGCAGAAAGTAGTGATCGGCAAGGGGCTGGTACAGAAACCGCGCATCGTCATCCTCGACGAGCCGACGCGCGGCGTCGATGTCGGCGCCATCGCCGAGATCCACCAGATCATCAACCGGCTGGCCGATGAAGGGCTCGCTGTCGTCGTCATCTCGTCCTACCTGCCTGAGATCATGAACCTTTCCGACCGCATTCTCGTCTGCCGCCAGGGCCGCATAGTGGAAGAGTTCTCGCCGGCGGAGGCGACGGAGGAGAAGATAATGTACGCGGCGGTGCATTAGATGGCGAGGCGACGGCAGATGATCGCACCGTTGGATCGAACATTGCGGAGACTAGCCGAGGCGCCTGTCATTTCGTCATCCACGGGCGGAGCAAGGAGCGTAGCGACGCAGCGCAGACCCGAGGATCCATGCCGAGACTTTCGAGTGCCGCAACGGTGCAGAATTTTTGCTCCGCCGCACTCCGTGGCTGAGGTCACGGAATGGATCCTAGGGTCTTCGCGACGCCGCTTCGCGGCTGCTCCGCCCTAGGATGACGAAGCTGAGGGGCGGCTCCACGATTTCTTGCCAGCGCATCAATTGCCAAGCCATCCAAGGCAGTTAGCGCCATTTCTGGAAGGTCTGGTTCAACGACCGGCGCCATCAATTCACTGAAAGGAAAACGCCCATGGCCACCACAAAGCTTCTGACCGATGCCGAGGTCGAAAAAATCCCGGCGGTGAAGGCCGTGTTCGACGATATCCGCGCGACCCGGAAGTCCGACTTCGTCAACAATTTCTGGCGCGGGCTTGCCAATGATCCGGCGGCGCTGAAGCGGGTATGGGAACAGCTCAAGGCGGTTATGGTCTCCGACAGCGCAATCGATCCGCTGACCAAGGAGATGATCTATATCGCCGTCTCGACCGCCAATGGCTGTTCCTATTGCATCCACTCGCACACAGCCGCCGCCCGCGCCAAGGGCATGACCGATGCGCAGTACGGCGAGCTGGTTTCGATAATCGGGCTGGCGGGGCAGACCAATCATCTGGTCACGGCGATGCAGGTCCCGCTCGACCCGCAGTTCGAGGTGAAGTGAGGAGCGGGCGCCCCCTTCTCCCCTTGCGGGAGAAGGTGTCGCCGAAGGCGACGGATGAGGGGTGTTCCAGCGGAGTGAGGCGCTGGCGTCCCCTGGAGCACCCCTCATCCGTCTCGGCACTGCGCGCCGATCCACCTTCTCCCACAAGGGGAGAAGGAGAGGTCTGCCCTACACCGGCCGGTAAACCTTTTCGGCTGTATTCCAGAAGATGTCCGCCTCAGCCTTCGAGCCATGTCTTGCCACCGCCGCGCGATGCGCCTTGATCAACTCGGCATGAGTGGTCCAGAGCTTCTCGATGGGGAAATTCGAGCCGAACATCAGCCGGCCGCTGCCGAGGATTTCGATCGCGTTGTCGACGATGTAGCTGATCAGTTCCGGATCGTTGCGGTGCACGAAAGTGCCGAGCCCCGACAGCTTGGCGTAAAAATTGGGCGCAGCCGAGAGCGTGCGCAAGCCTGCCTTCCAGGCCTCAGCGGTTTCCGGCTCCATGCCGGTCAGCATGCCGGCATGGGTGAGGACGAAGTTTGTTTCCGGGTTCTCGCCGACCAGCGTCAGCCCGTCCTTCATCTGCGCCGGGAAAAGCTGCAGGTCGAAGGAGAGGCCATAATCCTTCAGCCGCGCGACATTGGCGCGCACTTTGGGATCGATCACCTGGTCTGCCGAGGCGGCGAAGCGGAAGGCTGGCGTCTCGTGCCAGTGGAGCTGCATGCGCACGCCGCGCAGCAGCTTGTATTTCATCAGCCGGTCGATCTGCGGCCGAACGTCGTCGACCGTCATGTCGGCATACCCGACAATCGCATGCGGCCAGCCGGTCTCCTCCGCGGTTTTCTGCAGGAAGGCGACCTCCTTCTCGAAATCCTCCTTGGCCCAGTTGGTCTGGACGTAGACGGCCTTCTCGACGCCGGAGCCTTTCTGGTCGTCGAGAAATTCCGTGATCGGATAATCTCGGCGGATCGGCTCGTAAGGACCGAAGATGCGCGGCACCATCGGCCCGACCAGCCAGGGCTGGTCCTTTTGGCGCCAGATGTGGAAATGCGCGTCGATGGCCTTCTGCATCACGATACCCTTTTCCAGATGGTCTCGGCCGCCGGGGCAGGGCGGGCGAGCGACAGGATGAAATCAGTCAGGCTCTTCAGCGACGAGCCGTCGATCAGGTCGTCGAGCACCGGCAGCATGGCGCGGAGCGCTGCGGTGGCCGGTCGGAAGCGCGGATCGCCGGCGAGCGGGCTCGCCAGCGACAGCCGGAAGGCGCGGGCGCTGAGCCGCCGCATCGCGGTTTCGAGATCGGAATGGTCGCCGCGCTCCAGCGCGTCCGACAGGATCACCACCGCAGCGCCGCGCGCGAAGGCGGAGAAGCGCGGCACCGAGAGGAAGGCAAGCAATGTCGGCCCCATGCGGGTGCCGCCGTCCCAATCGTCGACCAGCGCTGCCGCGCGCGCCAGCGCCTGGCCGCAATCGCGGATGCGCAGCGCCGAGGTGATGCGGGTGAGCCGCGTGCCGAAGGTGAAGACTTCGGCGCGGTCAGCGCCTTGCACCGCCGCGTGCGCCAGCTTGAGGTAGTCGGCCGTGTGCAGCTTCATCGAGCCGGATACATCGATGAGCAGCAAGAGCTTGCGCGGCACGATCTGCCGGCGGCGCAGCAGCGGCGAGGGAATGTCGCCATCGGCGCTGACGATTTCGCTCAGCGAGCGCCTGAGGTCGAGCGTGCCGCGCGAGCGGGTGCGCGCGGTGCGGAAGGAACGGCGGGCGGGGAGGGCGGAGGCGAGCCGGCGACGGAACGAGCCGAGGCCGTCGGGATCGCGCGGAAAATCGCGGCTGCTCAACTGCTCGAGCCCCGAGGATAGTTCGCCGCCTTTCTCCTGGCGCAAGGCCTGGCTTTCTTCTTCGCGCGTGCCGCGATCATCCTTGATGCGGGTTTCGTCGGCTTCATCGCCTGCGACCGAAGGCTTGGCATCGCCGTAGAAATAGGCGCGGAAATGCGCCTCGAATTCGCCGCGGCGGTCAGGCGAGGGTGCGAGCGTCGCAAGTGCCGCCTCGCGGATATCGTTCATCGAGCGTGGCCCAAGCAGCATAACCGCCTGCATGAAGGCAATGACCTGTTCCGGCGCGATGGCGAAGGCGTGACGGCGCAGCAGCCGGGCAAAGCCGAGGAAGGGCATGGTGGGACGAGGCAAGCTTTCCCCACGCATCATTCCTTCGCGCCCCCCTCTGTCCTGCCGGACATCTCCCCCTCTAGGGGGGAGATTGGCAGCTTGGGCGCTCCGCTCAATCCTGCGACGTTGAAGATTGGCGAAAGCCGGCAGGACGTCTGATCTCCCCCCTTGAGGGGGAGATGTCCGGCAGGACAGAGGGGGGTGCTGTCCCGCCAGCGTCGCGCATTAACCCTGGGGTATCGCGCTAGCGCGTTGCGATTGCTCATCACGCCAGCGCCTCCTCGACAATCCTCCCCAGCTCCGGCACGATCGCCGACAAATCCTCCTCGTCCTTGATCAGCACCCCAATGGCGCGGCGGAAGGCTTCCGGCCACGGGCTGCCGCCTTTTTCGAGAATGGTCGCGGCATTTGCCCATTCGACGGCCTCGGCGATCCCTGGCGGCTTGGCCAGCGGACGGGCGCGGATCTGCTGCACGGCCTTCGCCACCGCGCGCGCGGTCGCCTCGGCGACGTCACCTGAGCGCAGCATGATGATCTCGGCCTCGCGCGCGACGTCGGGATAGCCGATCCAGTGGTAGACGCAGCGCCGGCGCAGCGCCTCGGCGAGTTCGCGGGTGCGGTTGGAGGTCAGGATGACGATCGGCTGGGTCGCAGCCCGGATCGTGCCGCGCTCGGGAATGCTGATCTGGAAATCGGAGAGGAATTCGAGCAGCAGCGCCTCGAACTCGTGATCCGAACGGTCGATCTCGTCGACCAGCAGTACGCGTTGCTCCGGTGCGCGCAGCACCTGCAGCAGCGGCCGCGCGACCAGGAAGCGGTCGTCATAAATGTCGATCTCGTGCTCGCCGGCGTGGCGGATGGCGAGCAACTGGCGCTGGTAGTTCCATTCGTAGAGCGCATGCGCGGCATCGATGCCTTCATAGCATTGCAGGCGCACCAGCTCGCGGCCGAGCAGTTCGGCGACCGCCTTGGCCGCTTCGGTCTTGCCGACACCGGGCGCGCCTTCGAGCAACAGCGGCTTGCCCAAGCGGATCGCCAGGAAGATCGCGGTCGCAAGGCTGTCGTCGGCCAGGTAGCGCGAAGCGGCGAGGCGCGCCGCGACCGCCTCCGGCGAAGCCGCAACCTGCTCTGCATCGGCGCCAGTCATCTTCTTGCTCAGCCCGTGGCCTGCGCCTTCAGCGCGCGCAGGATGCGTTCGGGCGTGATCGGCAACGTGTCGATGCGCACGCCGACGGCGTCGAAGACGGCGTTGGCGACGGCCGGGATCTGCGGGTTGGCGCACATCTCGCCCGGGCCCTTGGCGCCGAACGGCCCGTCGGCCGAGGGCCGCTCCAGCACGATGATCTCGGTCTCGGCAAGGTCGCCAGGCCCCGGCATCAGATACTGGTTGAAGTCGGTGCCGCCATGGTCGCGGCTCGGATAATAGGGCTCAGTGGTCTCGTAGAGCGCGTGGCTGATGCCCATCCAGGAGCCGCCGACAAGCTGCTGCTCGACCATCTTCGGGTTGAGCGCGCGGCCGATCTCGAAGACGTTCTTCACGGTGAGCACCGTCACCTCGCCGGTCTCGTCGTCGACCTCGACCTCGGCCACCGTGCAGGCATGGGCGTAGCATGTGGAGGGCTTCATCGCGCCGGTCTCTTTCTCCGGATAAGAGCGCGGGATCAAGAACATGCCGCGGCCGGAGATCGACCGGCCGCGCTTGAAATGCGCCGACAGCGCGACATCGAAGATCGAGATCGACTTCTGCGGCGCGCCCTTCACCACTATGTTGCCCTCACCATCGGTCTCAAGGTCGGAGGCGTCTACCTCCAGCTCCTCGGCCGCAACTTCCAGCATCACCTGGCGGGCTTCCTTGGCCGCTTGGATGACGGCATTGCCGGCGCGGTGCGTGCCGCGCGAGGCGAAGGTGCCCATGCAGTGGGGGCCGGTGTCGGTGTCGGCGGTGTCGATGATGACGCGGTCGGTCGGCACGCCGATGGTTTCGGCGCAGATCTGCGCCATGATCTGCTTCATGCCCTGGCCTAGATCGACGCTGGAAAGCGTGACCATGAAATTGCCGGTCGGCGTCGAATGGACCAGCGCCTGGGTCGGGTCTCCGCCGAGATTCATGCCGGTCGGATAGTTGATCGCGGCGACGCCGCGTCCACGCCGGATCGCCATCTCAGGCTCCTTTCCTGTAGGAGGACATCGCCATGTATTTTTCCGCCACCGGCCAGTTGGCGGCGCGCGAGGCTTCCTGCATGCACTCGATCAGCGCTGCGCCCTCGGTCGGCTGGCGATGCGCCTTCATGTCGCCGTCGCGGTAGGCATTGATGAAGCGGAACTCGAGTGGGTCCATGCCGATCAGCCGCGCCAGCTTGTCCATCTGCACCTCCAGCGCGAAATCGCCGATGGTGACGCCGAAGCCGCGCATGGCCGACGAAGGGGTGCGGTTGGTGTAGACGCAGTAGGTGTCGATCCAGACATTGGGGATCGTGTAGGGGCCGGGATAGTGCGCGGCGCCCTTCTGCGCGCCATAGGGCGAATGGCGCGAATAGGCGCCGGCATCGGTGTAGCCGGTCACCTTGCGCGCGACGATGCGGCCGTCCTTCATCACGCCGTCCTTGATGACGACTTTTTCGGCCGCGCGTGGCGAGGAGATCTGCATCTCTTCCTCGCGGCTGTAGATAAAACAGACCGGGCGTCCGGTTAGCTTGGCCCCGAGGATGGCGATCGGCTCGACGATGACGTCGACCTTGCCGCCGAAGCCGCCGCCGACCGTGCCGCCGACGAAATGCAGCTTCGAGCCCGGCATCTGCAGGATGATCGAGGTGTTGTCGAGGGTGAAGAACATCGCCTGCGTGTTGGTGTAGCAGGTGAAGCGGTCGTTGCCCTCGGGCGCCACCACGCAGCCGGTCGTTTCGGTCGGCGCATGCTCGATCGGCGAGGACTGGTAGCTTTGCTCCAGGATATGGTCGGCCTGAGCGAAACCGGCCTCGACATCGCCGAAGCGCACCTTGCGGCACTCGCCGCTGTCGTAGAGATAGTAGTTTTGGCCGTGATATTCGTTCACGAGCGGTGCGCCGGGCTTCAGCGCTTCCTCCATGTCAAAGACGGCCGGCAGCACCTCGTAGTCGACCTTGACCTTGGCGGCTGCCTCCTGCGCCGCGCGTTCGGTTTCGGCCAGCACCGCCACCACGGCCTCGCCCTTCCAGCGCACCTTGCCGTCGGCAAGCACCGTTTCGTCCTCGGGACCGATCTGGATCAGGATCAGGATGGTGTAGACGTTGTGCGGCACGTCCTTGGCGGTCAGCACGCGCACAACGCCCGGATGCCTTTCCGCTTCGGAAGTGTCGATCGAGCGGATGCGGGCGTGGTGGTGCGGGCTGCGCACCATTTTCAGATGCAGCATACCGGGAAAATTGCGGTCGGCGAAATAGGCGGTCTTCCCGGTGACGTGCCCGGGGGAATCGAGCCGAGGCCGCGGCTGGCCGATCTCGTGGAGGCCGTCCTTGCGGATGTCGGCGAAATAGTCCTTGCGCAGTTCCATGGCTGTTCCTCAGGCGGCGTTCTGCGAGTTGGCGCGCGCGGCGGTCAGCACCGCCTGGATGATCGGCTCGTAGCCGGTGCAGCGGCAGATGTTGCCGGACAGCGCCTCGACCACATCCTCGCGGCTCGGGTTCGGCGTGCGGTCGAGCAGCACCTTCGCGGCCATGATCATTCCGGGCGTGCAGAAGCCGCATTGCGTGGCGAAGGCATCGAGGAAGGCGCGCTGCAGCGGATGCAGCACGCCGCCCTCGGCAAGGCCGGCGGTGGTCTTGATATCGGCGCCATTGCAGGTCTCGGCCAGCGTCAGACAGGAGAGCCTCAGTTCGCCATCGATGACGACGGAGCAGGCGCCGCAGGTGCCCTGGTGGCAGCCACCTTTCGGCGAGGTGTCACCGATCTTGTCGCGCAGCGCGTGGAGCAGCGTGGTGCCGCTTTCGACGAATTCAGCCTTTTCCGAGCCGTTGAGCGTGAACTGAACCGGGACCTTTGCCATTTTTTCCTCCCAGCGCGCCTGCCCGGATGACCGGACAGACGCGCATCCCCCAACGGTGGTTAACTCAGCAGCAGCCGACCGAGATGGACCGGCAGGACCTCGGTGCGATACCAGGCGCTGGCGATCGGATCGGTGATCGGCGCAATACCTTCGCCAGCGGCAGCCAGCGCCGGTGCGATCTCGTCAGCCCTGAGCTTGCAGCCAAGCAACGCCTTCTCGGCGGCGTGGGCGCGCATCGGGCGATCGGCCATGCAGCCCAGCGTGATACGCGCGGAGGTTACCGTACCGTCGGCCGCGCTCTGCAAGAACGCCGCGATGCTCAGCACCGAGACACCCTTCGGTTTGACCCGCGACACTTTGAGGAAGCGGAAGCTTTCCGCCTTTGGCGGCGAAAAGCCGACGGCGGTGACGATGGCGCTGCTGGTGTCGCGGCCGGCCAGGAAGGTCTCGATCGGCATCTCGCCGGCCTCGGTGGCAACCGCGGCGTCCAGCGCCAGCAGCGCCACGGCGAAGTCGCCGTAAGGGGCGGGCGCGAACAGATTGCCGCCGACGGTCGCCATGTTGCGGATCGCCGGCCCACCGACCGCGCGCGCCGCCGGCGCGAGCGCGGCAAGCTCGGGATGACGGGCGATCGCCGCCATGGTGACGGAAGCGCCGAGCCGGGCCCTGCCGCCGGAAACGGTGATTTGCGACAGGCTTGGCTCGGTGACGCGCACGAGGCTGGAGACAGAGATGTCGCCCTCATTGGCGGCACGGACGACCAGCGTGCCGCCTCCAAGGTAACGCGTGCCCGATGCGTGCAGCGCGGTATTGGCGTCTTTCACGGTCGAGAAGGTCTGCAGCGCAAGCGACATGGCCTGCTCCCTTAGCCCTGGCCGGCGAAATGGCCCTTCAGGGCGTTGAAGCCGCCCTGGAAGACATTGGCGCCCATGCCTTCGGCCAGCTTATCGGCTTCCTCGGGCGCGGCGTCGAAGCTCGCGCTCCATTCGGCATAGGTGCGGTTGCCGTCGGTGACGCGACGCAATTGCAGCGTCGCCTTGTGGTTGGTGAGCGGCTGCGGGGTTTCGAGGATCGAGTAGCTGACCAGGAAATTCTCGTCCGAGAAGTCGAGCAGTTTTTCGCGCAGCCGCGCGCCGCTGACCAATTGGAAGTTGCGCACGCAGCCGATCGCGGCGGCGTCCTTGCCGTCCTCGATGTGGCTTTCCACCATGCGCGGGTGCCAGCTCGGCAGACCGTTGAAGTCGCGGATGCGGGCCCAGACCTGCTCGACCGGCGCGTCGATGACGCTGGAAATGGTGACTTTCGCCATAAGCTCGTTCCCTTGCAAAGATGACAAGAGGCTAGGGCGGTCGGTGCGCCGGCGCTTATCAATGCGTCTTGAGCGCGTATCAATCAGTCTGAAAAAGAGCGGCCTCAAAGCATGTCCCGAAAGTGGGACCGGTTTCGGGACAAAGACATGCGTAAATTCAATACCTAAAGCGCACGGAGCGAATCTGAAAGATCGCGACGCGCTTTAGGCCGCTCAGGCAGTCTGAAAATAGCCTTGCAAGATAAGCCGGGCGCCGGCTCAGGACATCGCCCTCGCCGCCTCGCGGTAGAGCGTCGGCGGCACGCCGACATGATCGCGGAAGAAGCGCGAGAAATTGCCCTGGGTGGTGAAGCCGAGATTGCAGGCGACCGAGATCAGCGGCTCCTGCGACCACTGCAGCTGGCGCACGGCTTCCTCCATCCGCAGCGTGTTCCAGTAAACATTCGGAGTCAGGTTGGTCTGTTCCTTGAACAGCGCGAAGAAATGCGGCCGGGAGAGGCCCACGGAGCGGGCCACGTCGTCGAAGGAAATGCGCTCGCAGACATTGGCCTTCATCAGCTGGATCGCCTTGCGGACGCGGAAATCGAGCATCGTGTTGATGCGAGCGCGTGCCGCCTGGGGCGCCGAGGCATCGGCGGCGTCGAGCACGCTGTCGATAAAGCGCTCGATCTCGTAGTTTGCAACGTCGTCGATGCTCTCATTGTCGGCCAAGTGATCGAGCAGGTTCGCCGCTGCCTGATGCAGCCACGGCTCCAGGACGATTGCCGCCTGCGTAAACAGCGGCGCCGACGAGGGTAGGTCGCGGCGCCGGCGTGCCCAGTCGGGATCGATGTAGAAGGCGAGGAAAAGGCCGGGCTTGCCGTCGCGGGAAAGCGCGTGGCTGTGCGGCTGGAAGGAGTTGATGCCGGCGGCAGTGGCAGGCCCGAGCCGCACAGTCTCGCGGCCGATGGTCATTTCCCCGGCGGTGCCTTCCAGCCAGATGATGAGATGCGCCTCGCCATGGGCGTGGGTGACGAAGTCGTTGGCGACATTCAGGACAGAGACATGTCCGAACCGGCCCCAATAGAGCCTGATCGCGTCCGTCATGGGTATAGTTCCTCCCGCAGGCGACTGGCCTCCCTTCGCCTGCCAGGGGATTGTGCGACCGGCCTCCGGCCCGCGTCAAGGCATGGCGGAATGATGGTCGCTTCGCATCGCCCCGCCCGGGCGGATTTTCAGACTTGGCGATAGGAGCGCCCCCTTCTCCCCTTGTGGGAGAAGGTGTCGCCGAAGGCGACGGATGAGGGGTGCTCCAGGGAACACCAGCGTCTCACTCCGCTGGAACACCCCTCATCCGTCTCGGCGCTATCGCGCCGATCCACCTTCTCCCACAAGGGGAGAAGGGAAGGTTGCGTCTCAGTCGCTGCGCCGGAAGTTGCGGATGCGATCGAACAGCACGGCGAGCAGGATGGCGCCGCCGATGAAGGTGCCTTGCCAGAAGGCGTTGATGCCGAGCAGGCCGAGGCTGTTGCGGATCACCTCGATCAGCGCGGCGCCGACGATGGCGCCGAAGGCCGTGCCGACGCCGCCTGCGAGGTTGGCGCCGCCGATGACGGTGGCGGCGATCACCTGCAGCTCCATTCCGGTGCCGATGTTGGTGGTGACCGCGCCCAGCCAGCCGGTCTCAATGATGCCGGCGAGACCCGCCGAAAGCGCCGAGATCATGTAGACGGCGACCTTGATCTGGCGCACAGGCACGCCGGTCAGCGTCGCCGCATGCTCATTGCCGCCGATGGCGAAGATGTGCCGGCCGAACTTGGTCCAGCGCAGGATGAAGCCGGTGATCAGCGCCAGAAGGATCATGTAGAGAACCGGGTTGGCGATGCCGAACAGCCAGGCGCCGCCGCCCAGCGCGAGCAGCTTGTCGTGGTCCGGTCCGAACTGGAAGACGACGGTGTTATTGGAGGCGACCATGGCGAGGCTGCGGGCGACCGACAGCATGCCGAGCGTCACCACGAAGGGCGGGAAGTCGAGATAGGCGATGAGGACACCGTTGAAAGCGCCGATGGCGAGCGCGGTGACGATCGTGGCCAGGATGCCGACCTCGATCGAATAGCCGGCATGCATTGTAACGGCCAGCACCATCGAGCACAGGCAGAGCACCGAGCCGACCGAAAGGTCGATGCCGCCGGTGATGATGACGAAGGTCATGCCGAGCGCCACGATGGCGACGAAGGTAATGTTGCGGGTGATGTTGTAGAGGTTCTTCTGCGTGGCGAAGGCGTCGGTGGCAAAGGACAGGAACAGGCAGGCGAGGATGACCGCGATCACCACCCAGAAGGTCTGGCTGGCAAAAAGCCGCGATAGAAAAGTGTGCTGCTTCTGCGCGATCGTCTGGTCAAGGGTGACTGCCATTATCGACCTTTCTTGCCGGCGGTGAAACGCTTAGGTGCCACAGGCGCCGTTATGCTAGCTGCTCGATGGCGCCAGTGATCAGCCCGGTGACCTCCTCCGGCGAACTCGAGGCGATTTTCTTGTCTGCGACCTTCCTGCCGCGCCGCATGACGATGACGCGGTCGGCGACGTCGAAGACGTCGGGCATGCGGTGGCTGATCAGCACGACGGCGATACCCTGATCACGCAGATGGCGGATCAGGTTCAGCACTTCGGCGACCTGCCTGACCGAGATCGCCGCCGTCGGCTCGTCCATCAGCACGATCTTGGCCTGCGACAGCATGGTGCGAGCGATGGCCACGGCCTGGCGCTGGCCGCCCGACATCTGCTTGACGAGGTCGCGCGGCCGCGTCTCGGATTTCAACTCGGCGAAGAGCTGGCCGGCGCGCTTGTACATCGCGGCATAGTCGAGGATGCGGAATGGGCCGACGCCGCGGCGGAGTTCCCGGCCGAGATAGACATTGGCGGCGGCCGTCAGATTGTTGCAGAGCGCCAGGTCCTGGTGGACGATCTCGATGCCGTGCTGGCGGGCTTCCGCCGGCTTGTGCAGGATCAGCTCCTTGTCGTCCATGCGCATCGTGCCGTGGCTCGGGCGGAAGTTGCCGGCGATCATCTTGACCAGCGTCGACTTGCCGGCGCCGTTGTCGCCCATCAGGCCGACGACCTCGCCAGCTTCCAGCGTGATCGAAACGTCGTTCACCGCCTGGATGGCGCCGAAATGCTTCGAAATGTTGGCGAGTTCGAGAACCGACACCAGCCTTAAGCCTCCCCGTTTGCGTCCCGCGAGTGCCGCCATCATCGATGCCGGCGCCGCCTGGGCCTCGCACCTCCAACTCCTCCCGAGCGGGTGCGATCGGTTCATTTAGGCAAAACCCGCATGGGCGTCAATCAACTGTCGGACGATTAATTTCGGAACTCGTCGAAAAATCCGTTTTGTAGGACAAATAGGAATTGACGTTGGCGCCGAGCCGATATTAGCTAGCGTCGGAGGAAGAACTTGCCCTCGCAAATCGCTGCTCGGCGGAGGCGGTGGGCAAGGATCGGTTAAGATCCGGCGATGCCAGTGTTCATTCGGCCTGGAACGGATCGGCAAATGCTTATCGGCCCGGCTTAAGACACGAACGTTCGAGGCAATTCCCGTGTCCTTGCGTCCAGGTCGGTTGGTGTGGCGGGCACGTCGTGTCCGTCTGTTTTCAAGGGAGGACTGATATGAGGAAATCACTTTTGCTCGCCGCCGTCGCCGCCATGGCGTTGAGCGCCGGGCCGGCTTTGGCCAAGAAACAGCTCGTCATTGTCGTCAAGGGTCTCGACAACCCGTTCTTCGAAGCCATCCATCAGGGCTGCGAGAAGTGGAACAAGGAAAACGCCAGCTCGGAATATGAATGCTTCTATACGGGCCCGGCGTCGACCTCCGACGAGGCGGGCGAAGCCCAGATCGTCCAGGACATGCTGAGCAAGCCCGACACAGTGGCAATGGCGATCTCGCCATCCAACGCGCCGCTGATCGCGCAGACGATCAAGAGCGCCAATCCGTCGATCCCGATCATGACCGTTGACGCCGACCTTGCCAAGGAAGACGCAGCGCTGCGCAAGACCTATCTCGGCACCGACAACTATCTGATGGGTCACAAGATCGGTGAGTACATCAAGAAGGCCAAGCCGAACGGCGGCACGGTCTGCCTGATCGAAGGCAACCCCGCAGCCGACAACATCCTGCGCCGCGCCCAGGGCACGCGCGATGCGCTCAGCGGCAAGGAAGGCCTTGCGGCGCTTGCCGGCGAGGGCGGCTGGACCGAGGTGGCGGGATGCCCGGTGTTCACCAATGACGACGGCGCCAAGGGCGTGCAGGCGATGACCGACATCCTTGCCGCCAATCCCAAGCTCGATGCTTTCGCAATCGAGGGTGGCTGGCCGCTGTTCGGCGCGCCGCAGCCTTACCGCGACCTGTTCAAGCCGATGGCAGACAAGATCGCCAAGAACGAATTCGTCATCGGCGCCGCCGACACGATCGGCGACGAAGTGGCTATCGCCAAGGATGGCCTGGTGACGGCTCTGGTCGGCCAGCGCCCGTTCGAGATGGGCTACAAGGCGCCGTCAGTGATGATCGACCTGATCGAAGGCAAGAAGGTCGACGATCCGGTCTTCACCGGTCTCGACGAATGCACCAAGGACACGGTCGACACCTGCATCCAGAAGTAGGCTTCCATCCCGGGGCGCCCTTCGAAGGGCGCCCCTCCACTTTTCGCCAGGATCATGGACGCGGCCTTGCCGGGGTGGCGGGCCAAGACTTTTCCGCGCCCAGAATTTTCTTGTCCGGCAGAGTTTTGCGGGCGTCTTGGAGCTCGCGACAGGAGGCACCGAACGCGGATGCCACGGGAAAAGTCAGCGAAGCGCTTAGCCGAGCCAGCGGCGGTCGTCATACGCGGGCCTGAGGCGACGCGGATCTCCGGTCTCAGCGTGCATGCATCGCTCGCCGGCGAGATCGGCCTCAGGATCGTACGCGGCGACTATCCGCCCGGCACCATCCTGCCCAATGAAGCCAAGTGGTCGCAAACCTTCAACGTCAGCCGATCGGCGGTGCGCGAGGCCATCAAGATGCTGATGGCCAAGAGCCTGCTGGCGTCGCGGCCGAAGATCGGCAGTTGGGTCGAGCCGCGAGAGCGCTGGAACCTGCTCGACCGGGACGTGCTCGCCTGGTACGCGACCTCGCCCGACCGCGAGGTGTTCCTGAGGACGGTGCAGGAGTTCCGCCACATCATCGAACCGGAGGCGGCCGCCTTCGCGGCGATGCGGCGCTCTGACGAGCAGATGGTCGAGATCAGCCAGGCCTGCCGCGAGATGGGCGAAGCGACGCATATCCAGGAGCGCACGCGCGCCGACACACGGTTTCACCTCGCCATCCTGCGGGCTTCCGGCAACGAGCTGCTGGTGCCGCTCGGCGTGCTGATCGAATCAGCGCTCGACCATCTCTTCGTCTTCGTCACGCGCGAGCACAGCGACCAGCGGCGGGCCCAATCCCTGCACGAGGCGATCGAGCGGAACATCCGCCTGCGGCGCCCGGCGGCCACCAGGAGCGCGGTGCACAAGCTGCTCGCCAACACCGACGAGGTGATCGAGCTGTCGCGGCGCTGAGAAGGGAACTCGCGCCGATGGCTGTCAAATCTTCTGCTTAACCCCGTCCTTCGACGGCATCAGGTCGACACCGTTGAGCTTGCCGATATGCGTGGCCAGCATCGGCACATACTGCTCGGCCGGCCCAGCGGCAAAGGCGGTCGCGAACGAGTTCTTGGTAGCGTTGCCGAGCGGATTGGCAATGCCGGCGGCGCCCGCCATCGATTCCAGATAGGTCAGATCCTTGAAGGCATTGGCGATGGAGAATTTGTGCGCGTCGCGGTCGCCGTCCAGCGTCCAGCGCATGAAGGTCTGGTAGAAGCCGCAATCCATGCGGCCGTTGCGGATCACGCTGTCGAAGCGCGGCGGCGAGATGCCGACCTTCTGCGCCAGGGCGAGAGCTTCGGAGTAGATCGCCGCGTAGCCCAGCGAAATGAAGTTGTTGAGCAATTTCATGCGGTGGCCGTCGCCGGTGTCGCCGATATGGACGATGCGCCCGGCCCAGGTCTCGATAACAGGCTTCACACGTGCGAACACCGCATCGGGCGCGCCGACCATGGCGTCGAGCGTGCCTTCCCAGGCCTCCTTCGGCGTGCGGCTGAGGGGAGCGTCAACATAATCAATACCAAGCGCGTTGAGTTCGGCGGCTAAAGCCATGGTCGACGTCGGGTCTGATGTCGAGCAGTCGATGACGACCGAGCCCTTCTTCAAGCCTTCCTTGAGGCCGCCGGCTCCACGGATGATCGCTTCCACCTCGCGTGAGCCGGTGACGCAAATGAAGACGATGTCGGACGCCGCCGCCACCTCGCGCGAGGTCGCCGCTTCCTTGGCACCGCGGCCAAGCAGATCCTCCGCCGGCTTGCGGTTCTTGCGGCCGAGAAAGGTGAGCGGATAACCTTTGTCGACGATGTTCTTGGCGATGCCGTGCCCCATCAGCCCGAGACCGATGAAACCGATGTTCTCGCGGGCAGCGGTGGTGGTCATGTCGTTTCGTCCCTGTCTTTGTCTGATGATCGGGGCCGGCGCGGCCGGCCGGCGAGCGATTGCTGGAGAAGGTTTTCGCGGATCGCCGTTGGCAGGCGATTGCGGAGCGCCATATTGTCTGACAATACACAGAATTCCCGAGCAATGTGGAGAGTAAAATGACGAAGCGGATCATGTTCACCGGCGGCAGCGGCAAGGCCGGCCGTCATGTCGTGCAGTATCTGGTCGAACATGGCTGCCAGGTGCTCAACATCGACACCAGGCCGCTCGACAACCCGAAGGTGCGCACTTTAATCACCGACATTACCGACAGCGGCCAGGTGTTCAACGCGCTGTCGAGCTATGCGGGGCTGCACGAGTTCGACCCGTCGCTGCGGGCGCAGCCGGTCGATGCCGTGGTGCATTTCGCCGCCATCCCGCGCATCATGATCACGCCCGACAACGAGGTGTTCCGCATCAACGCGATGGGGACCTACAACGTCATCGAAGCGGCGGTGAAGCTCGGCATCCGCAAGGTGATCGTCGCTTCCAGCGAAACGACCTACGGCCTGGTCTTTGCCAACGAGCCGCGCAATCCGACCCATTTCCCTCTCGATGAGGATTATGACGTCGACCCGATGGACAGCTATGCGCTGTCGAAGATCGTCAACGAGAAGACCGCGCGCGCCTTCGCGCTGCGCAGCGGCTTCGACGTCTATGCGCTGCGCATCGGTAACGTCATCGAGCCGCATGAATATGCGCTGTTCCCGAAATGGTTCGCCGATCCGGGTTTCCGCAAGCGTATCGCCTGGAGCTACATCGACGCCCGCGATCTCGGCCAGATCACCTTGCGCGCGATCGAGAAGGACGGGCTCGGCTACCAGGTGTTCAACGCGGCCAATGACGACACCTCGTCCGACCTGCCGACGGCCGAGCTCCTGAAGCGGTTTTATCCCGGCGTGCCTGTGAAAGCCGAGCTCGGCGAATTCGAGACGCTGCTGTCGAACCGCAAGGCGAGGGAGGTGCTGGGCTTCCGGCCCGAGCATAGCTGGCGCAAATACGTCAAGACGGCATGAGAGGAGACAAACGCTGGCTGAGCTGTGCACATCCGCGCGCTTTGCGGTAAAGCTGGTTTGCCGTGCTTGACAGCTTCTGAAAACCGGACTTTGTGGATATATGCGGAACGCGAAGCCGAACAACGAAAATAGGCCAACGACAGCGGCATCCGCCGAGCGCCCGGCCGGTACTCGCCGGCCCAATGCGCCGCGCATCCCTGGCGCCAGCGTGCATACCTCTTTAGCCAGCGAAATCGGCCTTCGGATCGTGCGCGGCGACTATCCGCCGGGTACCATCCTGCCCAACGAGGCGAAATGGTCGGAAACCTTCGACGTCAGCCGCTCGGCGGTGCGCGAGGCGATCAAGATGCTGATGGCCAAGAGCCTTCTGGCGTCGCGACCCAAGATCGGCAGCTGGGTGGAGCCGAAAGAGCGCTGGAACCTGCTCGACCGCGATGTGCTCGCCTGGTACGCGACGTCGCCGGATCGTGAAGTCTTCCTGCGGACGGTGCAGGAGTTCCGCCACATCATCGAACCGGAAGCGACGGCTTTTGCCGCAATGCGGCGCACCGATGAGCAGATGGCCGAGATCAGCCAGGCCTGCCGCGAAATGGGCGAGGCGACCAACCTGCAGGAGCGCACCCGCGCCGACACGCGCTTCCATCTCGCCATCCTTAGGGCCTCGGGCAACGACCTGCTGGTGCCGCTCGGCGTCCTCATCGAATCCGCCTTCGACCATCTCTTCGCCTACACGACACGCGAATTGGACGATCTGCAGCACGCCCAGAAACTGCACGAAGCGATCGAGAAGAACATCCGGCTGCAGCGGCCGGATGCGGCGCGCAATGCCGTGCGCAAGCTGCTTGCCAATACCGACGACGTCATCCGCTCGCGCTAAGGCCTGCTGACATTCAGGTGAGGCCGGCCTGCGAACGGCGCCTTCCTGCGCTTCCGGTGCTCACGTACTTAAAGTACGCTCCGCTCCGGCCTTCGCCGGCCAAAGCCGTCATAAGTGTCTCCGCTCTATGAAGGCTACGGCCGGCGTAGGCCGGTTCTCGGAAGCCACCATTCTCGACTCGGCCTGACCTGAATCTGAGCAGGCCTTAGTCCTGCTTCTCGCGCCCGAAGGCGACGCGCAATTCGTCCTTCGCCTTTTCCAGCACCCGCTTGCGCTGCTCCGGCAGGTTCCTGCCGGCGCGGTTGATGTAGAAATTCAGCATCGACATCGCGGACCGGAACGGCTCCGCCTTGCGGCGGTGGCTGTGCTCGGCCGAGCGCTTGAGCGAAGCGGCGATCTTCTTGGCATCGTCGGATTCGAAGACGTGCTCTTCGAGATCCAGCGCGTCGCTGTGCTCGGTCACCTCGGCCGACCATTTCTTTTTAGCGGTCATGGTGAAGCTCCTTCCATGGGCACAACTCCGGGCGGCAGGGCCGGTTCCCGGTTGCTGGAGCCACGCATTTGTCCGTCGTGGCGCTGCTCGGCAGCAGAAATGCGCCGATACTGGGGTGAAACCGCCCGGTCTCGAAGAATCGCGAACAGGGAAACGCCTTGACGACAATCCCCGGAAACGCGGCAAACGACGCCGGCATCGACAGCTTCTATGCGTGGATGCGGCTCGGCATTTCCTTGCTGCTGGCGACGATAGGCGGCGCCGGCATGTGGGCGGTGGTCGTGGTTCTGCCCGCCGTTCAGGCCGAGTTCGGTGTCGACCGGGCCGCCGCGTCGATGCCCTATACCGCGACCATGGTCGGCTTCGCCGCAGGCAATGTGCTGGTCGGGCGCGCCATCGATCGCGTGGGTTATTGGATACCGGCACTCGCCTCCGCGGCGGCGCTGAGCGCGGGCTTTCTTCTCGCTTCGCTCACCACCTCGATCCTCGGCTTCACCCTTGCCCAGGGGCTGTTGATCGGCCTCGGCACCTCGGCGATCTTCGGGCCGCTGATTGCGGATATTTCGCATTGGTTCAACCGCCGCCGCGGGGTCGCCGTGACGGCTGCCGCCTCCGGCAGCTATCTGGCCGGTGCGGTCTGGCCGATCGTGATTCCCTACATCATGGCAGGTGAAGGCTGGCGTTTCGCCTATGCGGCGATCGGTGTGTTCTGCCTTGCGACCATGGTGCCGCTGGTGCTGATGCTGCGGCGCGGCGCGCCGCGCGAGGCCGCTGGCTCATCCGGCAGCCGCCCGGTTCAGCCGATCTCATTGTCGCCGTCAGCGCTGCAGATGCTGCTGGTCGTCGCCGGCTTCGGCTGCTGCATGGCGATGTCGATGCCGCAGGTGCACATCGTCGCCTATTGCATGGATCTCGGCTACGGCGTCGCGCGCGGCGCCGACATGCTGTCGATCATGCTGGCGGCGGGCGTCGTCAGCCGCATCGGATCGGGTTTTCTCGCCGATCGCATCGGCGCGGTGAAGACGCTGCTCATCGGCTCGGCGCTGCAATGCGTGTCGTTGCTCTTCTATATCCCCTTCGACGGGCTTGCCTCGCTCTATGTCGTCTCGCTCATCTTCGGTCTCTCGCAAGGCGGCATCGTGCCCTGCTATGCGATCATCGTGCGCGACTACATGCCGGCCAAGGAAGCCGGCCAGCGCGTCGGCATCGTCTTGATGGCGACCATCTTCGGCATGGCAGTCGGCGGCTGGATGTCGGGCTGGATCTACGATCTCACAGGCTCCTACGCCGCCGCGTTCCTCAACGGCATCGCCTGGAACCTGGTCAATCTCACGGCCATTTTGCTGCTTATGTGGAAGGCGAGGCGGGGCGTGGAAGCGCTGGCCTGAAGTCCGCCGGCAACCTGGTCATTGCAAGCTTGTCTACCCGCGCAAAGGGATGGGCTAGGTGGGGCGGCCGCACTCGTCCGTGCTCTTTCGCATGACGTCGCGCCCGAATACTGGACGCAGCAGGCTATTTACTTGGACAGGCTTTGGGCGGAATATTGCGAAGTGGGAGGAAGCACTCGGAAAATCTCCTGAATAAATGCGCTCGAACGGCTTCCGCCCGTTGAATGCAAGGGAGGAAAATCATGAGACGTATTTTCCCGCTCGCGGCATGCGCCGCGGCGTTGTTGCTCGGCGTGCCCTCCGCCTTCGCTCAGTCCGGCGGCGTCCAGAAAGCAGTCGGCGGCTACAGCTTCGAGGAAGCCGCCAAGGAGGCTCCCACCACCAAGGACTTCCATTCCGCCGATGGTCATCTCACCTTCGCGATCGTGACTCACACAGCCGGCAACGGCTTCTTCGATCCGGTCTATGTCGGTGCGACTGCCGCCGGCAATCTGATCGGCGCCAAGATACTGCTGCTCGGCTCGGAATCTCCGACCGACGACCCGGCCCGCGAGATCGAAATCCTGAATCAGATCGTGCAGGATCCGACTATCGACGGGCTGATCATGACAACGCCCCAGGTCGGTGCCTATAACGACATCGTCAAGGCCGCCGAGGCCAAGGGCATACCGGTAGCAACGACCAATTCCTTCGACGGCACGATCCTCGACCGCAGCGGCATCAGCCACACTGGTCAGGACGCCTCCGCCGCGGCAATCGCGGGCGAGGCGCTCGTCAAGTGCCTGGTCGACAAGGGTATCGAGAAGGGCTCGATCGTCTTCCCGTCTTCGACCGCAATGGGCAACATCGAGGTCAACAATCGCGTCACCTCGGCCTTCAACGCGGTCGTCAAAAGCCTGAAGGCTGCCGGCAAGCTCGAGGCCTTCAAGGTCGACGCAGGTCCCGAGAACACCGGCATCGACACCAATCCGAACGATCCAGTGAACGGCATCGTGACGCTGTTCGAATCGCGCGGTGATGTCGTCGGCGCCTTCGCCGGCAACAACGTGTTCACGCCGGCGCTGGTCAAGGCCGTCGCGCAGACGGGAAAGACCGGAAAAATCTGTGCCTATGGCTTCGACCTCGGTCCGGCGCAGCAGGATGCGTTGAAGAGCGGCGACTTGACGGGCGCGCTCGGACAGCAGCCCTTCCTGCAGGGCTTCTATCCGGTCATGCAGCTCTATCTGCAGATCGATCGTGGCATCGCGGCCGCCAATCTCGACACGCGTGCCCAACTCGTGACGCAGGAGACCGTTGGAAAGGTCGGCAAGCGTTTCGAGAACTGAATGTCAAAGCGATACTGAACCCAGCGCGGGAGGGCTGGTATCCTCCCGCGCATTTTGGCCTTCGGAACCCTTCATCAAAAATGCCCGCTGAAGCTCTCGCCCGTCGCCTTCCGTCCCAGCTCGTCGGCGGCTGGGAAATGGGATTGCTTGCCCTGCTGGCGCTGATCTATCTCAGCGGCGCTGCCGTCAATCCGACGTTCTTCGGCTCACCAGAGGCGTTCCATGCAGTGCTTCGCGATACCTCGCGGGTCGCCATCATCGCCGTCGGAATGACCTTCGTCATCATCAACAAGGACCTCGACCTTTCGGTCGGCTCCATCTACGGCCTTGTGGCCGTCGTTTTTGCCAGGTTGTTCGCGCCAAGCTTCGCCGATCTCGACATCGTCACGTCGGTGATCGTCTGCGTCCTTCTTGGCATGGCGATCGGCCTCGTCAACGGCGTGCTCGTTACCATCCTAAAAGTGCCGGCGTTCATCGCCACCTTGACCACGCTTTTGATCGGCCGCGGCTTCGTCCTCGCCCTGACTCACGGTCAGGCGATCTACTATCCAGGCAAAGCGAAGGAGGCCCCGCTCTTCTTTCATCTCGGCGAGACGAACGTCTTCGGCTTCAACAACCAGATCGCGATCTTCGCGGTCGTTGCCGTGATCGGCGCCTACGTGCTCGCCAACACCCGCTGGGGCTACGAGACCTTTGCGACGGGCGGCAACGAGCAGGCAGCAGTCTATGCCGGCATACCGACGAACTGGGTACGCATCCGCGCCTATCTGCTCTCGTCGCTCTGCGCCACCGTTGCCGGCCTCCTGTCGGCCGCTCAGGACAAGGGTGTGACCCCGCTTTACGGCGTCAGCGGCGAACTAACCGTCATCGCCGCGGTGATCATCGGCGGCGCTTCCATTCTCGGCGGTCGCGGCCGCGTCGCCGGGTCCTGCCTCGGCGCCACGCTGGTCGTTCTGCTCGACAAGGTGTTGCGCGAGGGTTTGCCGATCACGCGCACCATCAAGATCGGCGAGGAGGAGGTGACGGTCAACGCCGTCTATTCCCTGCCGGTCGGCGCGGTGCCGGTTTTTCTCGGGCTGTTGCTCGTCATTGCCGTGCTGATTGAACCTCACCTCATCCGCCGCCAGGTCGCGGCGCGCCTCTGGGCATGGCTGCGCGGCAGGCCGCCGCCGCCGGCCTTCGAGATCGGCGGCGTCGCGCTCGAGGGCGTGGTGACCAAGGGCGCAATGGCGACCGACATGGCGCTGTCGGCGACCGGGTTCGGCAAGTTCCTCGCCCGGCGCGATGCCCTCGCCGTCATCCTGACCGTGGTGCTGTGGCTCACGGGTCTTTTGCTGAGGCCGGATTATTGGTGGAACCTGTCCAACACTTTCGCGATCCTGCTCAACTATACCGAGCTGGCGCTGATCACGGTCGGGCTTACCTACGTCATCGCTGCCGGCGATATCGACCTCTCCGTCGGAGCCGTCCTGGCGCTCGCCGGCAGCGCGGCGGCCTATTTCCTGAAGGTCCTGGGCGCCGATCCCGTCACCGCCATCGCGATGGGCCTGCTGGCGGGAATGCTCGCCGGCCTCGTCAACGCCATCGTTGCGGTCGGCCTGAAGCTCCCGGCCTTCATCGCCACGCTTGGGATGTTCTACATCGCCCGCGGTCTCGCCGCATGGTTCGTCGCCGGCCAGCAGCTAACCGGCTGGCCGGAGGGCTACAACCTGCTTGGCCGCAAGGTGAACGACATCCTCCTTCACTTCGGCATCGTGCTTGCGGATGGCATCCTCAAAACACTGGCCGAGGTGGTCAGCGTGCAGACGGTCTGGATGATCTTCGTCGCCCTGATTGCCGGCATCGTGCTCGCCTATACGCCGTTCGGGCAAAAGGTCTACGCAACCGGCGGCAACATACGCGCCGCCGCCTATGCCGGCATCAACACCAACCGGGCGCGCTTCATCTCGCTCATGCTGGCGGCGTTCTGCGCGACGATGGCAGGGATCATCAACGTCGCCTATTTCCGAAGCTTCAATCCCGTTGCAGGCCAGTTCCGCGAACTCGATGCCATCGCATCCGTGATCATCGGCGGCGGGTCGATCTTCGGCGGCTACGGCACCATGCTGGGCTCTTTAGCCGGTGCAGCCGTGATCACTCTCGTTCGGTCGCTCCTGCAGCTCAATGTCCAGGGCTTCAGCATGCCGCAGCATTGGATCAACGTCTTCATCGGCGTCATCCTCATCGTCGCGGTGCTGATCGACATCTGGGTGCGCCAAGCCAACATCTTCGGTCGCCTGCGAGCCCGCCTCGCGCGACGCGCACGAACCCAGGAAACCATTCATGCCTGATGCTGCGTTGCCTCAACCGATCGTGGAAATGCGAGGCATCGAAAAAGCCTTCGGCGCTGTCCAGGCGCTTCGGAAAGTCGATCTGGTGCTCTATCCCGGAGAGATCCTTGGACTGGTCGGCGACAACTCGGCCGGCAAGTCGACGCTCATGAAGATCCTGACCGGCGCTTATCAGCGCGACGCCGGCGAAATCCTCGTCGCCGGTCAACCTGTGCACTTCAAGAGTCCGCATGAGAGCCGCGATGCCGGTATCGAGATGATCTACCAGGATTTCGCTCTTTGCGGGAACATGGATGTCGGCCAGAACATCTTTCTCGGCCGCTGGCCGCGCAAAGGCCCTTTTGTCAATCGCCGCAAGATGTACGCGGAAGCCGACAGCGTGCTGAAGCGGCTCAAGGTGGACGTGAACTCCGTTTTTCAGAAGGTCGAGAGCTTGTCGGGCGGTCGCCAGCAATCCGTGGCGATTGCCCGCGCGATTTCGTTCGAGCCACGCGTCGTGATCCTTGACGAACCGACCGCCAACCTCTCGGTGATGGCGACCGAGCGGCTCCTCGAGACCATGCTGGAGCTGAAAAGGCAGGGTGTTGCCCAGATTATCATCTCGCATCGGCTGGTCGACATTTTCGCCGTAGGCGACCGTGTCATGGTGCTCAAGCGTGGCGAGAATGTCGGCGACCGTCACGTCAGGAACACCGACGAGCACGAGGTCCTTGAGATCATAGTCTCCGGCACCCGGGAGCAGGCGCTTACGGCCGATCAGGCGAGGGCGGTCTGACCACCGCGGCGTTGGCTTGAGGGCTTATCGCCTCTACCGGGGTGGGCTGAACCAATATTCGTTGGCTTGACAATGGCCATGGCCTGCGCGACCCAGACCGGAATGGGACGGGCTGCGAATATGATTGCTGTGGCTAAGATGCTGGCGGTCGGCTCGCCGCTGTGTTCCCTTCGCATAAGAAGGGCTGGACCGTGACCAGGCCGCGCTCGCGGCGCGGCGGCGGCCGCCCCACAATCGCCGACGTGGCGCGCAAGGCCGGCGTCGGCGCAATCACCGTTTCCCGCGCCTTGCGCGAGCCCGGGCGGGTTTCGGAAGATCTGCGCCGGCAGATACAGGCCGCCGTCGACGAGCTCGGCTATGTGCCGGACCCCAACGCGCGCGCGCTGGCCTCGGCGCGCGCGGAGGTCTTCGGCGTGCTGGTGCCTTCTCTCACCAACAACGTCTTTGCAGAGGTGGTGCGCGGCATCTATGACAGCCTGTCGGACAGCCCGTTCCGCATCCAGCTCGGCAACACGCATTACTCGGGCCTGGAGGAAGAGCGGCTGCTGCAGGTATTTGCCCTGCAGCGCCCGGCGGCGCTGATCGTGGCCGGGATCGACCAGACGCCGCTGTCGCGAAAGCTGCTGGAGACGGCCGGCTGCCCGGTGGTGCAAGTGATGGAAACCGGACCCGATCCGGTCGACATGCTGATCGGTTTCTCGCATTTCGACGGCGGCCGGACGGCCACCGGGCACCTGATCGAAATGGGCTACCGGCGGATCGCCTTCATCGGTGCGCGCATGGATCCGCGTTCGCAGCGGCGCCTTGCCGGCTATCGCGCGGCGATGGAGGCGGCCGGCTTGTTCGATCCGCGCTTGGTCACAACCACGCCGCTCTTGTCCAGCGTGAGCCTCGGCCGCGAGCTTTTGCGCGATGCGCTGGCCAAGATGCCGTCGCTCGACGGCGTCTTCTGCAACAATGACGATATCGCGCTTGGCGTTCTGTTCGAATGCCGCCGTGCCGCGATCACGGTGCCGAAGACAATCGGCATCGTCGGCTTCAACGATCTCGACATGATGCAGGCGGCGTTTCCGTCGGTCACCAGCGTCCGCACGCATCGCTACGAAATCGGCCGCCGGGCGGTGGCGATGGCGCTTGCCGCGATCACAGGCCAGAGGCCGCAGCAGCGGGTTGTCGACCTCGGTTTCGAGCTCATACGCCGCGAGAGCACCGCACGTTGAAACACGCAGCGGCGACTGTGCGAATGCCGGTTTACACTATAAGATGGTAGCGCTACCATATTTCCCGCCAAGTATGCGATTGGGGGCAACAAGGCTGTTTATTATACATAAGCGACAGCTCATGCTTGTTTATTATGTATAATATGATAGTTTTGTAAGCCGCCTGGAGGGGCGGGAGGGGGAGGAAAGAGGGACGGCGCAAGTCACCTCGGAAGCGTATTGGACTGGCGTGAGGAAGCCGGCCGACAGCGCGGATCCATCGACAAGCAGAACTGCAACTGGGAGGAATACCGATGATCAAGTCACTCGTTGGCGGCGTCATTGCCGCCACTGCATTCGTCATGCTGAGTTCTTCGGCGATCGCCGATCCGGAAATCGTCAAGGGGCCGGCCGCCGAGCCGGACTGTTTCGCGCCCTGGGCGGCCGACACACAGTTCTTCAAATATCCGAAGAAGGATGGGCCGTACCGCATCGCGCTCGCCAATGGCTATATCGCCAACACCTGGCGCATCCAGATGATCCAGACCGCCAAGGCCTATGCCGCGCAGCCGGACGTGGCTAAGAAGCTGAAGGAATTCAAGGTGGTATCGACCGGCGAGGATGTGCCGGCACAGATTTCGGCGATCAATAACTTCATCGATTCCGGCTTTGACGCGATCGTCGTCAATGCCCAGAACCCGACCGCGTTCGGGCCGGTGATCAAGCGCGCCAAGGAAGCCGGCGTCATTCTCGTCGCCTTCGATAACATCCTCGACACCAAGGACGCCATCAACGTCAATGTCGATCAGAAGGGCCTCGGCGAGTTGTGGGGCAAATGGCTGGTCTCGCATGTGCCGAATGGCGGCAAGGTGCTCGAGGTGCGCGGCGTGGCCGGTACCTCCGTCGACACCGACCGCCACAACGGCATCCATGAGGTGCTCGATGGGTCCGGCAAGAAGTGGGATGTCACCGAGGTCGTCGGCAAGTGGGATGACGGCGTGGCGCAGAAGGCAACGGCCGATGCGATCGCCACCAGCGGGCCGTTCGACGGCATCACGGGACAGGGCGGCGACACCGGCATCGTGCAGGCGATGATCGACGCCAAGCATCCGTTCGTGCCGTTCGGCGGCGAGACGGAAAACGGCTTCCGCAAATTCTGCGCCGCGCATGCCGGCGACGGGCTGAAATGCTCTTCGGCAGGCACCGGACCGGCCCAGGTCGCGGTCGCCATCAAAACGGCGATCGCCGCGCTCGAAGGCAATGTCGTGCCGCAGTCGGTCAAGTTGCCGCTGGCCATCGTCGAGGATCCGAACTTCAAGGCGGGCCAGGATTTCTTCCCCGACCAGTCCGACAATTTCTTCGTAGGCAATTCCTTCCCGACCTGCGGCATCAATTTCACCGCGCAGGAAATCATGGGCCAGTCCAAGGAAAACAAGTAGCCTGATCCAACCGGCGCCGCGGGAAAGCCGTGGCGCCGGCCGCTTGATGCCAATCGCGAACTGGCCTTGGGAGGGCTGATGGACGGCGCGGCTTCGCTTTTCCATATGGAAGGCATATCCAAGCGCTATGGCGGCGTACGGGCCTTGGAAAAGGCCGACCTCACGGTCACGGCCGGTAGCATCCACGCCATCCTCGGCGAAAATGGCGCCGGCAAATCAACCCTGATCAAGGTCATGGCCGGTGTCGTCGCGCCGGACGAAGGCCGCATGACGCTGGATGGGCGCGAGGTGACCTTCGCCTCACCGGCCGCCGCGAACCAGGCCGGCATCGTCTGCATCTTCCAGGAACTGTCGCTCATCCCGGAGCTCAGCGTCGCCGACAACATCGTCATTTCCGACCCGCCCAAGCGCTTCGGCATGATCGACCGCAAGGCGCAGCGGCGCATCGCGGAAGAGGCTCTTGCCCGCGCCGGCGCCTCCGACATCCATCCACTGGCACTGGTCAAGGATCTGCCGCTGTCGCGCCGGCAGATGGTCGAGATCGCCAAGGCGCTGGCCAGGAAGCCGCGCATCCTGATCCTCGACGAAGCAACCTCGGCGCTGACGGCGGCAGATGTCGCCAAGATATTCGGCGTGCTGAAGCGGCTGCGCGGGGAAGGGCTGGCGTTGCTCTACATCTCACATCGCATGAACGAGATCGCCGAGCTGGCCGACCAGTGCACGGTATTCCGCAACGGCCGCAATGTCGCCAGCTATGCGGCGGGTTCGAAGAGCGACAACGAAGTCGTCGAACTGATGATCGGCCGCGAATACAGCCACATCTTCCCGCCAAAGCCGGTCCGTCACCAGTCCGGCGCAGTTCCGGTTCTGGAGGCGCGCAACCTCTCATGGAGCGGCCGGCTGGATAATATCTCGATGTCGATCGGAGCCGGCGAGGTTGTCGGGCTCGGCGGTCTCGACGGCCAGGGCCAGCGCGAGCTGCTGCTTGCGTTTTTCGGCGTGCTGCGCGGCCTTTCCGGGCAGATCCTGGTCGACGGCAAGCCGGTTTCGATCGCAAGCCCCACAGCCGCGAGCGAAGACCGCGTGGGCATGGCGCTGATTCCGGAAGACCGCAAGACGGAAGGGCTGATGCTGCCGATGACGGTGCGCGAGAATCTGTCCTTCGCGGCGCTCGACAGGCTGTCGAAGGCCGGCGTCATCGACCGCGGCGCCGAGCAGCGGCTGATCGACGACATGGTCGGGCTGCTGGCCATCAAGACTGCGGGCCTCGACATTCCGGTCGGCGCGCTTTCCGGCGGCAACCAGCAGAAGGTGGTGATCGCCAAATGGCTGATGCGGCAGCCGCGCATCATCCTGCTCAACGATCCGACGCGCGGCATCGATGTCGGCACCAAGCAGGAGCTCTACCAACTGATGCGCAAGCTTGCGGATGCAGGCGCCGCGATCCTGTTCTACTCGACCGATTATGACGAACTGATCGGCTGCTGCGATCGCGTGCTTGTGCTCTATGACGGCGCCATCAAGCGCGAGCTCGTCGGCGCCGAGATCACCGAGCATGCGCTGATCGCCAGCGCGCTCAACATCCACGGCGAAGGTTCCGCTCCAAGGCAAGGAGAGGGCGCATGAAGGACTGGCGCTACTGGCTGGCCGAACAGCGCGGGACGCTGCTGGCCTTCGCCATCTTCATCGTCATGTTCGCTATCTACAGCGCGAACCATCCGGCAGGCTTCACCGCCAATGTCGTGCAGACCGCCGCCAACAAGGGCGTGCTGCTGGCGTTCGTCGCCATGGCGCAGACGCTCGTTGTGATCACCGCCGGCATCGACCTGTCGGTCGGCATGATCTTCACGCTCACCAACTGCATGGCTTCCTGGCTGGTGATCGGCACCGGCCTCGAAACCGCATTCGGCGTGGTGGCCGTGCTCGGCACCGGGCTCATCAGCGGGGCGGTCAATGGCGCCATCGTGATCTATGGCCGCCTGCAGCCGATCGTGGCGACCATCGCTACGGGCGCTGTTTATTTCGGGCTCGCGCTGCTTTTGCGGCCGGTGCCCGGCGGATCGGTCAACGAAGACCTCGCCGATTTCCTGACCGGGCGCTTCTTCGGCGTCGTGCCAGCGAGCTTCGTGGCGCTGTTCGTCGTCGTGCTCGTTGTCTGGGTGCCGTTCAGCCGCTCGGAGCTCGGCCGTGCGGCCTATGCCGCAGGCTCGTCGGAGACGGCGGCCTATATGTCGGGCGTGCCGATCCGCAGGGGCAAGTTCCTTGCATATACGCTTGCCGGGCTGCTTGCGGCGATCGGCGGCCTGTTCCTCACATTCTTTACCTATACGGGGGAGGCGGCTTATGCGAGCGGCAATGCCTACACGCTGTTTTCCATCGCGGCCGTCGTGCTTGGCGGCGTGTCGCTGTTCGGCGGCAAGGGCAGCGCCATCGGCGCGATCTTCGGCGCGCTCGCCTTCCGCACCATCGGCGATCTCCTGTTCGTCTTCGATTTCGATCCGCTCTGGCAGCCGCTGTTCCAGGGCGTTATCCTGTTGATCGCGGTCAGCCTCGGCGCTTTCGCGCTGTTCAGGGTGCGCAACCGGCTGGAGTGGTTCCTGTGAGCGAAACGACGCTTGGCGGCATCGCCGGCCGCATGCCGAAATTCATCCGCCGCGCCGATCCGGCGGTGGTCACCGCCTTTGCCTGCATCGTGCTCCTGCTTCTGGTCGGCAGCCTCTATTCGCGCAGCTTCCTGTCGCCGGAATATCTCCTGCAGCAGCTGAAGGTCGCCTCGTTCCTCGGCGTGATCGCCACCGGCATGATGCTGGTGATCCTGCTCGGCCAGATCGACCTGTCCGTGCCGTGGGCCGTGGCGACCGGCGCCATGATGGCCTGCGCGGCCGCGGCCTATGGTCCGGTCGGCGTCGCGCTTGCCATCCCGTTCGGCATCCTCTGCGGGGTAGCGATCGGCATCGTCAATGGCATCGGCGTCGCTTACCTGCGCATTCCCTCGATGATCATCACTTTGGCCACCAATGCCGTCGCGCAAGGTTTGATGGTGGTTTATACGGGCGGGTTCTCGCCGCAGGATTCGGCGACGGCGGCGATGCGCTACCTCGCTACCGGTTTTACCATTCCTGGAGTGCCGAACGCCGTGATCATCTGGGCGCTGATAGGGGCTGCTATGGTCTTCGTGCTGACACGCACCAGCTTCGGCCGCGCCGTCTACGGCATCGGCAATCGCGAGCGCGCCGCCTATCTGTCCGGCATCGACACGCGCCGTGTGGTGATGATCGCCTTTGCCGTGTCCGGCGGGCTCTCGGCCTTTGGCGGTGTCCTGCTT
Organism: Mesorhizobium shonense; assembly: GCF_040545255.1. NCBI lineage: Bacteria > Pseudomonadati > Pseudomonadota > Alphaproteobacteria > Hyphomicrobiales > Phyllobacteriaceae > Mesorhizobium > Mesorhizobium shonense. Next base: position 265,328 of record NZ_JBEPLM010000005.1, on the reverse strand, counting down.
GCGGGCTACGCATCGAAGGCCGCACAGTCGATGGGCGACGCCTATCTCCTGCCGTCGATCGCCGCGGTGGTGCTGGGCGGCACCTCGATCCTCGGCGGACGCGGCTCCTACCTCGGAACCGTCGCCGGCGTGATCCTGATCACGCTGCTGCAATCGATCCTCTCGGTCATGCAGATGCCGGAGGCGGGGCGGCAGATCATCTACGGCGTCGTGATCGTCGCTATGCTTCTGCTTTACGGCCGCGCGCCGGCAAGTCGCTGATCGTGGATGAAAGAATGAACGACATCCGGTCAGCGCCGGCCATCGTCGCGATGGGAGTGGCCGGCTGCGGCAAGACGGTCGTCGGCGAGGCGCTGGCCAAAGAGCTGGGCGCGATCTTCATCGAAGGCGACCGCCTGCATCCGCCGGAAAACGTGGCGCGCATGGCGCGCGGAGAGCCGCTGACGGATGCTTTGCGCGAAGGCTGGCTCGACGCCATCGGCGAGCGCATCGCCGCCTCCATCGCCGACGGACAGAAGGCGGTGGCGGCCTGCTCGGCGCTGAAGCGCAGCTACCGCGACCGTCTGCGCGGCTTTTGCCCCGACATCGTCTTCCTCTACCTCAAGATCGATCGCGAGACCGCCTGGCGGCGGGTCGCGGGCCGCAAAGGCCATTTCATGCCGGCGAGCCTGGTCGACAGCCAGTTCGCGACCCTGGAAGAGCCGGACCCAGACGAGCTGGCCGTGACAGTGGATGCAACGTGGACCGTCGCCGCGATCGTCAACGAATTACTCGGCTAGAGCAGTTCATCGTTTCACGGAAACGGCTCGGAAACGCCGAACTGCTCTAACTATTTGTTTCTACGCAATTCCGGACGGAAAACCGTTACACACTTTTCCTGGAATTGCTCTCGGCGGTGTCGCTACCGATCGTGGGTTGATCCTGTTGCCCGGTGAGCCGATTGGCACCGGACCAGACCATCATCTGCTCCGGACATAATTTGACAGCTTCCAGCAGACGGTCGCGCTTGAGCAGGATGTAGCCCGCCTGCAGGACGAGGTTCTTTGCCGCCACGTCCTTTGCCGGCGGGGACGCCGGCTGGGCAGCGACGGGCTTCAGTTCAGGGCTGACGATCGCCCAGTATTCGCGGAAGGGCACGGTCTCCAGGGTCGACATGGCAAACAGCGCAGCGCCTGCGCGCGCCGCGAAATTTGCCGGCGCCGAGGCGAGGTGGGTCCAGCCGTGCTCGCCCATGGCGATTTCGGTGAAGGTGGAGCCCGCGTGGATGGTGTTGGTCATCAGCACCACGCCGTTCTCCTTCAGCGTCTTCTGGATGCGCGCGGTGACCTGGTAGGCGTCGGCGCGCTCGAAGACGATGCGGCTCTTCAGGAAGCGGTTCTCGACCTCGACCAGCGGCCTGTTGATCACGTGCAGGCCGAATTTGCTTTCCGAGAAGCCATGGAAGTTGACGCTCACCTGATGCGCTTCGATGCCGGCCTCGAAGAGGGCGCGCTTGCCCATGATGGTCTGGGCGACGAACTGATCGCACCAGACAATGGCGCCGCGGCCGCGTCGCAACGCCTCGCGCACGCCGTCGACGCCTTCGAGCCGGATTGCCGGCGACCAGCGGCGGGGAACGAGATGGGCGGCAAGCATCACGCGGCGGCGATGCGCGGCGGCGAGATGGCTCCTGAAAAGGCTTTGCGTGTTGACGTCATCGCCAAGCACCGCTTTGATCGCGACGTCATAGCGCGCGAATTCCTTGCGGAAATGGCGCTTGCGCCGAAGCGTCGAGACCCGATCGCAAATTGGCGCCCACCAGGCGACGGGCAGCAGCGCCGCCACGCCGAGATAGAACAAGGACAGCAGGCCCTCGCGCAGATCCTTGTTGGAGATGCGGCGCAATTTGCCGGGGCGGACAAGCTTGCGGCTGAAGAAGCGGACGGTTTCGCCGCGCTCCGGCACCAGCACGTCGGCGATGATCTCGGTATGATAGATGTTGGCGGATGACGGTTGCCGTTTGGCCCTGCGGGACTTGCCAAGCCAAGGCAGCCTCATGCGTCGGATACCCCAGACCTCGTTCCCATCCGCCAGCCGCTTTACTGCGTTTGTCGCGGATAGACAACTACGGCATGGCGCTGCGGGTTGGCGATCAGATCTGCGAGGTCAGTTCGGCCGGGAAATCGTCGTTGGCGGCGTCGCGCATCGCGGCGAGGCTGCGATTGTCGAGAACCTCGGCGATCGCCTGGCGCACCTCCAGCATCATGTGGCGAACCTGGCACGTCGCCTCGTCGCAATCCTCGCAGCGCTGATATTGCGTGCGACTGGCGCAAGGGATTGGCGCCAGCGGTCCGTCGAGCACGCGCACGACATGGCCGATCTTGATCTCGGAAGCGGGCCTGGCAAGGCGGTAGCCGCCTTCCTTGCCCTTGCGGCTCTGCACGAAACCGGCATTTCGCAATTCGCCCAGGATGGCATCCAGGAACTTCTTCGGGATGTTGTTGGCGACCGCTATGTCGTTGACGAATGCAAGCTGGCCGGCCGGCAGGCCGGAAAGATGCACGAGGGCCTTGAGGCCGTATTTGCCTTTTTTGGTCAGCATGCCCGATTCAGTTCATCAAACCCCAATCGCCCTGCATCTGGCGGTTGTTTGTGTGCAAATCATGACAGTTTGGCCGCAGAACGCCGTTTGGCCCAACAATTCGCCAATACAGGTTAGGCACAAACGCGTTGATTCTTCGTAACGTTTTTCACATTGGCTGCCATCATTTCGGCGTCAAGCCGATGCCGGCGCCAGATATGAAGAAAGCCGGCAAAAGCCGGCCTTCCTGCACTTTTCCGATAAGGCAGCCTACCGGCTGCCGTAGGCCTGGTCGAGCAGGCCGCCGGCTGCGAAATGCTCTTTCTGCACCTTGTCCCAGCCGCCGAAGACCTCGTCCACCGTCAACAGGCGGACGTCGGGAAAATCGGCCTTGTATTTGGCGGCGACTGCGGCGTCGCGGGCCCGCAGGCCGTTGCGGGCGGCAATGTCCTGTCCTTCCGCTGAATAGAGGAAGTCGAGATAGGTCTTGGCGAGATCGCGGCTGCCGTGCTCGTCGGCAACCTTGTCGACGATCGCCACCGGGAACTCGGCCAACAGGCTGACCGAAGGCGTGACCTGCTCGAACTTGTCGTCACCATATTCCTTGCGGATACCGCGCGTTTCCGACTCGAAGGTGATCAGCACGTCGCCGATCTCGCGCTGCACGAAAGTGGTGGTGGCGGCGCGGCCGCCGGTGTCGAAGATCGGCACGTTGGCGAACAGCTTGGCGATGAACTCCTTCACCTTGGCATCGTCGCCCTTGAAGGCTTCCTTGGCATAGGCGCTGGCCGCCAGGTAGGTATAGCGCGCATTGCCCGAGGTTTTCGGGTTGGGGAAGATCACCTGCACATCGTCGCGCACCAGATCGCTCCAGTCCTTGATGTGCTTGGGATTGCCGGCGCGCACCAGGAAGGACGGCAGCGAATAGAAGGGCGAGGCGTTGTCCGGGAAATCCTTCTGCCAATCGGCTGAGACCAACCCCTTCTTGACCAGGAAGTCGACATCGGTGACCTGGTTGAAGGTGACGACGTCGGCGGCCAGGCCTTCGGCAATGGCGCGTGCCTGCGCCGAGGTTCCGGCGTGGGACTGATCGACAGTCACGCCGGGGTGCCCGGCGATGAAGGCCTTGTTGACCTCGGCGAACAATTCCCGGCCGACGTCATAGGAGGCATTCAACAGCCTGTCGGCCGACCAGGCTTGGGAGGAGGCGAGGACGAGGCCGGCGAAAGTGGCGATGCCAAGCAATAAGCGCTTCACGACAATTGGCTCCCTTGAGAATGGATTGAGACTATAGCACGACCTTAATGGGGAAGGCCTGGCCCGACGAGGCACACGCAGCGGGAGGAGTGGGGACGCCGGGAAAAAGCGTCGCCCAAACAGCCGCCTAATAGGATTTTCTTCCAAGCCGATTCATCGCGGGACCGCGGCGGACTCCGGCAACGCTAGGCGTAATGAAGCGTCAGGACACCGGAAAAAGTTTCCAGCGCCGCGGCCTGAAGGCCACCCGGCTCTTCTGTGCCGCCGGATGGTCGACCGGCAGCTCGATCTCGACGCGCTGGCGCTCGCCGCCCACCTCGAGCTCGACCCGCCTGGTGCCGGCGACGCGCCGGCTGGCGGCGACGGTGCCGGCGATGCAGCCGCTGCAGCCGTCGAGCAGCTCGACATCGTGCGGACGGAAATAGAGCAACGCTTCGCCCGAAGGCGCTCCCTGCGGTGCCGATAGCCCGATCGGCCGGTCGGCGATCCACAGTTCACCGCCCTCGACCTTGACCGGCAGCGAGCTCGATTCGCCGACGAAGCTATAGACGAACGGCGAGTTTGGGATGTCGTAGATCTCGTCGGCTGAGCCGACCTGCTCGATGCGGCCCTGGCTCATGACGACGACGCGGTCGGCAAGCTCCAAAGCCTCTTCCTGGTCATGGGTGACGAAGACGGTGGTGTGGCCGGTGGCGTCATGGATCTCGCGCAGCCAGCGCCGCAGCTCGCGACGCACCTGAGCGTCGAGGGCGCCGAACGGCTCGTCGAGCAGCAGCACCTTGGGTTCGATCGCCATGGCGCGGGCAAGCGCCACGCGCTGGCGCTGGCCGCCGGAGAGTTGTGCCGGATAGCGCTTTTCCAGCCCCGACAGCTGGACGAGGTCGAGGAGCTCGGAGGCGCGGCGGCGGATCTCCTTCGCCGAGGGGCGCGCGGCGCCGTGCCGGACCTTAAGGCCGAAGCCGATATTGTCGGCAACCGTCATATGGCGGAACAGCGCGTAGTGCTGGAAGACGAAGCCGACATTGCGTTCCTGGATCGACTTCTGCGAGGCGTCCTCCTCGCCGAAGAAGACAGCGCCCTTGGTTGGCCGCTCGAGCCCGGCGATCAACCTGAGCAGCGTCGTCTTACCGGAGCCGGACGGCCCGAGCAGCGCAATGAGCTCGCCCGACCTGATGTCGAGCGAGACGTCATGGAGCGCCGGAAACCGCTCGAACTCCTTGCGCACGTTGACAACGCGAACTTCCATACAGATCCCTCAGTCAGTTGACGCATGCAATGCAGTTTTGGGCGGCATGCATCTAATGTCCGCGCGCCGCGGCGATCTCGGCGCCGTAGCGCATCTCGAGAAGTGTTTTCAAGACCAGCGTCACCAGCGCCAGGCCGGCAAGCAGCGAAGCGACCGCGAAGGCGCCGACGGCGTTATACTCATTGTAGAGGATTTCGACGTGCAGCGGCATGGTGTTGGTGAGGCCGCGAATATGACCCGACACCACCGACACCGCGCCGAACTCGCCCATGGCGCGCGCGTTGCATAAAAGTACGCCGTAGAGCAGTCCCCATTTGACGTTGGGCAGCGTCACATACCAGAAAGTCTGCCAGCCATTGGCGCCGAGCGAAAGGGCGGCTTCCTCGTCGCCGTTGCCCTGTTCCTGCATCAGCGGGATCAATTCGCGGGCGACGAATGGGAAGGTGACGAAGATGGTCGCCAGCACGATGCCGGGCACGGCGAAGAGAATGACGATGCCATGCGCCTTCAGCCATTCGCCGAGCAGCCCTTGCGCGCCGAAGAGCAGCACATAGACCAGGCCGGAAATGACGGGCGACACCGAGAAGGGCAGGTCGATAAGCGTGGTCAGGAACGCCTTGCCCTTGAATTCGAACTTGGCGATCGCCCAGGCGGCCGAGATGCCGAAAATCACGTTGAGCGGCACCGAGATCGCCGCCACCAGCAGCGTCAGGCGGATCGCCGAGCGGGTGTCGGGGCTGGAAAGGGCTTCCGTGTAGGCGCCGATGCCCTTGGCAAGCGCCTCGTGGAAAACGACGATCAGCGGCAGAAGCAGGAAGACGGCGAGGAAGGCGAAAGCGATCGCCAAAAGCACCGCCCTCACGGGCCGGCTTTCTGTCACCGCCGCCGATTGGCTCACGCGATGCGGCTCGAAAGATTTGACCTCGGGATCAGCCATAGCGCTTGCGGCTCCATGTCTGGACGAGGTTGACGACCAGGAGCATCACGAAGGACAGCGCCAGCATGATCGCGGCGATCGCGGTCGCCGCCTCGTAATTGTATTCCTCGAGCCTGATCACGATCAGCAGCGGTGCGATCTCCGATTTGAACGGCAGGTTGCCGGCGATGAAGATGACGGAGCCGTATTCGCCGACGCCGCGCGCGAAAGCGAGCGAGAAGCCGGTGATGATGGCCGGCGCCAGTCCCGGGAAGAGCACGCGGGTGATGGTCTGGAGGCGACTGGCACCCAATGTGGCGGCTGCCTCCTCGACCTCCTTGTCGATCTCTTCCATGATCGGTTGGACAGTGCGCACGACGAAAGGCAGGCCGATGAAGACGAGCGCCACGACAATGCCAAGCGGCGTGTAGGCGACCTTGATGCCGAGCGGTGCCAACAGGTGGCCGATCCAGCCGTTCGGCGCGTAGAGCGTGGTGAGCGCGATGCCGGCGACCGCGGTGGGCAAGGCGAAGGGCAGGTCGACCATCGCATCGGCGATGCGGCGCCCGGGGAAGCGATAGCGGACCAGCACCCAGGCGACGATGGTGCCGAACACGACGTTGACGGCAGCGGCCAGGAAGGCGGTGCCGAAGCTGACCTTCAGCGCGTTGAGGGTGCGCCGGTCGACGGCGATCGCCCAAAAATCGGTCCAGCCGAGCGCGGCCGAACGCCAGATCAGTCCCGACAGCGGGATGAGGATGATGAGCGTGAGGTAGGCAAGCGAGAAGCCGAGCGTCAATCCGAAGCCCGGAATGACGCTCGGCTGTCTGAATCGCCCCCCCGCCTTGGCGGGTGCTGTGTTCATGCTGTTCTGGATCGTCCCTTCTTATTCAGACCAGTCCGCCCGCTGCATCGCCTTGGGCAGTCGTACAATAGACCCAATCAGGTTTCATCCGGCCGGTGGCCACCATGCCTCATTGGGCGGGCTTGTAAATCTGGTCGAATATACCGCCATCGCCGAAATGATAAGGCTGCGCCTTCTTCCAGCCGCCGAATTGCGGATCGTCGATGGTGACCAGTTTGATTGCCGGCAGCTTGGCGAGGTCCTCTGCAGGCACCAGGTCGGGCTTGGCCGGACGATAGTGGTTCTTGGCGATGATGGTCTGGGCCTCCTTGGAATAGAGCCAGCTCAGATAGGCCTCGGCTATCTTGCGCGTGCCCTTGGCGTCGACATTGGCGTCGACGACGGCGACCGGCGGCTCGGCCAGGATCGAGGTCGGCGGGTAGACGATGTCGAAATTGTCGGCGCCGAATTCGTCGAGCGCGAGATACGCCTCGTTCTCCCAGGCGATCAGCACGTCGCCGAGGCCCTTCTGCGCGAAGGTCACCGTCGAGCCGCGCGCGCCGGTGTCGAGCACAGGGACATTGGCATAGAGCTTGCCGACGAATTCCTTGGTCTTGGCTTCGTCATTGCCGTCATTGGCGTTGGCATAGGCCCAGGCGGCGAGATAATTCCAGCGCGCGCCTCCGGAGGTCTTCGGGTTCGGCGTGATCACCTGGACGCCGTCCTTCACGAGATCGTTCCAGTCGTGGATGCCCTTGGGGTTGCCCTTGCGCACCAGGAAGATGATGGTCGAGGTGTAGGGCGCCGAATTGTTTTCGAATTTCGTGCGCCAGTCCGGATTGATCTTCTTCGTCTTCGAGGCAATGGCGTTGATGTCGCCTTCGAGCGCGAGCGTCACGACATCGGCGTCGAGGCCGTCGATCACTGCGCGGGCTTGCGCGCCCGATCCGCCATGCGATTGCTGGATGGTGACGGTTTCGCCGGTCTCGGCCTTCCAGTGCGCGGCGAAGGCCTCGTCATAGGCCTTGTAGAGCTCACGTGTCGGGTCGTAGGACACATTCAGAATGGTCGTATCGGCAAACGCGAAACCGAGCGTGCCGAACTGGACAGATGTGGCGACCAGCGCGCCGAGCAGTTTCCTGAAATGAGGATTGGTCATTTCCGCCTCCGTTGATGACGGCCGAACTCTAGCGAGTTTATAGAAATTAGATGCATTGAATGTTGCCTTTTTCACCTCCTTGCAGCAATTTTTCGCCGAGCAATGGCCGATCGGGGAAATAACTTCCTCAACTTGCGTCGCTGGGGCTCCTCATCAGCCGGCCTAATTAGAAGCGGGCCGCCTTCAGGCAAGTCCTGCGGCTCAGTTTGCGGTCACCGGAAAATCGAAGCGCTGTTTTGCGAAAGGCTCGTCGGCAAGCGTGAAATGCCACCATTCGCGCGCATAGTTGCGGAAGCCGGCGGCGCGCATGGCCGCCAGCAGCATCTTGCGGCTCGCCGCCGCTTCGGCGGGGAGAGGGTGGTGGGCTGTTTCACTAGAGGGGTCGAAACAGTCGAAGCCGGTGCCGAAATCGAGCGTGCCGGCATCGGGCGCTCCGCAGGCCGGGTGCGCCGCGCTTTTCTTGTCCGCCTCTGCGACCGCAAGATCGACCGTCGAGCCGCGCGAATGGCTGGAGAGCTCACCGACATAGCCCTTGGCGATGAGATCGCCGCGCTCGACCTTCGGATACCATCGCGGATCGGGCGGACCGCCTTGTCGGGTCCATTTCCCCATATCTGCGACGGCGCGCGCCGGGCGATAGCAGTCGAAGACGACCAGCGTCAGCCCCTTGGCGGCGATCGCTTTCTGGACGCTGGAAAGCGCCTTCGCCGCCTCTTCGGTCAGGATGCAGACAGGTGCTTCGTAGCCACTCACCTTGCGGTGCAGGAAGTTTTTGGCGCCGGCATAGCGGATGTCCTGGCGGATGGTGGGGTCGACATCGGTTAGCCTGACGAAGCCGGCGGGGAGGGGATCGGCGCGGGCGGGGGAGGCGATTGCGGTCAGGAGAGCTGCGAGGATCGCAGTCGCTCTCAGCGAAGGTTGGTGCGAGGCACCCCCCTCTGCCCTGCCGGGCATCTCCCCCTCAAGGGGGGAGATTGGCAGCTTCGGCGCCGCCTCCATCTTTCTAACGTTGGAGACTGGCGAAGGCAGCGAAGCGAATAATCTCCCCCCTTGAGGGGGAGATGGCCGGCAGGCCAGAGGGGGGTGCCTCGCGCCAAACGTCAGGCAAGGAATCTTTCGACCCCCAAGAAACGCAATCCCGTGAATCGCTTGCGGCATTCTATTCAACGAAAACCTTCACGCTGGCCGCGCGTCCGGCGGCGTCGATGACGGTCAGCGTCGAATAGCCGGTGCCGTCCGGCTGCCAGGTCGCGGTGCGGCGACGGTCGATGCCGGCGAGGGGCTTGCCGTTGGCCAGCCAGCGGAACGGCGCGCGGCCGCCCTGCAGCTTCAGCACCAGCGGCGTGGCGTCGGCAGAATTGGTGCCAAGATCGACGCGGGCGCCATCCGGCGGGAAGACGATCGTGGGCGCCGGCTCCGTCGGCGTCGCCTGCACCAGCCCGTCCGAGCCGGCGCCGAAGCGGGCGAGCGTTACCGGCAGATCCTCGCGTTTTGGATTGAAGACGCCCGGCGGCCGGCTGGGCAGCGGCACGCTGGCCAGACCCGAGCGGACGAAGCCTTCGAACAGGATGGGCGCGGCCGAAACATAGCCCGAGAGGCCCGGGATCGGACCGGCGTCGGCGCGACCGACCCAGACACCCAGCACATAGCGGCCGTCGAAACCGACCGACCAGGCATCGCGATAGCCATAGGAGGTGCCGGTCTTGTAGGCGATGCCTCGCTGCATGGCTCCTTCCGGCGGCTTCACGCCGGACAGGATGTCGTTGATTTGCCAGGCGGCGTGTTCGTCGAGGATGGTGGCGGTGGTGCGCTCGGCATTGGCCGGCTCGGTGCCGTCATGCAGCGTGTGCATCTTGCCGCCATTGGCGAGCCCTGTATAGAGCTGCACCAGATCGCGCAAAGTTACGCCAACGCCGCCAAGGCCGATCGCCAGGCCCGGCGCCTCGTTAAGCGGCAGCGTTGGGTTGACGCCAGCCTGGCGGAAGCGCGCGGTGAGCCGTGTGGGGCCGACGGCGTCGAGCACCCGGATCGCCGGCACGTTGAGCGACAGCTGCAGCGCCTGCCGGATGCTGACGTCGCCCTGATAGCCCATGTCGAAATTCTTCGGCCGGTAGCCGCCGAAATCGGCTGGGCTGTCCTCGATGATGGTTTCCTGCGCCACCAGGCCCTGCTCGAAGGCGAGCCCGTAGATGAAGGGCTTCAGCGTCGATCCGGGCGAGCGCACGACCTTGGTCATGTCGATCCAGCCGGAGCGGCTGGCGTCGAAGAAGTCGGCCGAGCCGACTTCGCCAAGAATGTCGCCTGTGCGCGCATCCGCCATCACCATGGCGACGGAAAGTTTCGGGCCGAGCTTCCTGGCGGCTTCCCTGGCCACCTGCTCCAGCCCCTGCTGGACGCTTCGGCGGATCGTCAGCCGCAGCGGCTTGCCCGGCTCGGCCTTGGGCAGCATGGCGTAGGAGGCATGCGCGGCCAGCGCCGGCAGCTTGCGGCGCAGGCCGGAGACGTCATCGAGGGCTGCGCGGGCAGCCTCTCTTTCGCCGAGCAGGCCGGCCGAGACCATGCGGTTGAGCACGCGGTCGCGCGCGGCATGCGCGATGTCGAGGTTGCGGTCGGGCCGGCGTTTTTCGGGCAGTTGCGGCAGGGCGACGAGAAGGGCGGATTCGGAGACGGTCAGCCGCTTCGGCTCCTTGCCGAAATAAGCGAGCGAGGCGGCGCGCACGCCTTCGAGATTGCCGCCATAGGGCGCCAGCGTCAGGTAGCGTTCGAGGATTTCCTGCTTGGACAGCCGCCGCTCGATCTGGACGGCGCGCAGGATCTGCTTGAGCTTGGAGCCGAGGCTGCGGCTGTCGCGCGGCTCGATCAGCCGGGCAAGCTGCATCGACAAGGTCGAGCCGCCCGACACGATATGGCCGCTGGTGGCGAACTGGCCCGCGGCGCGGCAAAGCGCCAGCACGTCGACACCACCGTGATCCCAGAAGCGCTTGTCCTCATAGGCGACGAGCATGTCGACGAACTCTCTGTCGACCTGGTCGAGCCGGGTTTCCAGCCGCCAGTAGCCGTCCGGTGTCGCAAAGGTGCGCAAGAGCTGGCCGTCGCGGTCCTGCACCTCGGTCGAGACCGTCAGCGTTGCCGGTAAAGGCGGCGGAAAGGCGCGATCGAGCTCCCTGAGAGCGGCGATGGAGAGGGCGAAGACCGCGGCACAGGAGGCTGCGGTTATGGCAGCGCGACGCAGAAATTTCCTGGAGAGCATGGCGCCGCCCCTCATTGCCCTGCCGGGCATTTCTCCCCGTATAGAGACGGGGAGAAAGGAGCCTGCGCAGAGGCTTTCGCCAATTTCCAACGCTGCAGAAAACGGGCCGGCGATCGCGACGGGCCCCTTCTCCTCGTCTCTATACGGGGAGAAGGTGCCGGCAGGCGGATGAGGGGCAGCGCCATCGTTCCGTTCATGTCCGTCAGCAGCACTTTATTCCGCCTTGACCTCCATCATGCCGGTGAACGTGCGGGCCGAATATTGCGGCCGGTACATGTCCTCCACCGTCGCCGCCGGATGGGCATAGGTGCCCGGCGTCACCGCGCGCACGACATAGGCCAGCGTGATGTTGCGGTCGCCGTCGCCTTCATTGGGGTTGAAGGCGGCGACGAAACGGTCGTCGCGAAACTCCAGATGCGCGGCGTCGGTCTGCGCCAGCCAGGAGAAGTTCGACAATTGCGCGCTTGAAACCAGGCTCGGATTGTCGATCTCGAAACCGGCCGGCAGCAGGTCGGTGACCAGGAGACGCGACGGCCAGTTGTTCTGCTCATAGATCTTGAGCACGACCACATAGCGTTCGTTCTGCCTGGCCTCGGTGATATTGGCCTCGGTGCCGTCGAGCCTGTAGTAGGTGCGATCGATGGTGAAGCCGTCGCCGCCGGCCGGCAGCGGCTCGACAGGCGCGGCCACCGCGGTGACCACCGCCTGCAGCGGCGTCTTGCCGGTGTTGGCGATGGTGAGCGGGCTGCCCTCGAGCTCATTGCCGGCGACCTGGTCGGAGTAGCCGCCCGAATGCGGCGCGCCGTTGACGGAAAGCGTGATGGAATCATTGCCTTCCTTCAGCGCCCGCGCCGCCAGCAGCATCCAGGATTCGTCCTGGGTGCTCGTCCAGCGGGCGTCGGCGCGTTCCCGCGCCACCAGCCTGATCAGTTGCGGCACGATGCTCGGCACCGGCTTGGATTCCGCGGCCATCGCCAGGATCGCCGCGCCATCGCGAAGCGGCGAGCCGTAGTCCGAGCGATAGTAGTCGTACTCGGTGCTCGCCTGGGCCAACCGCAGCGCCGTCTGGAAGGTGGCTTCCGAACGCTGCGTGTCCCCATAAAGTGCAAGGCTCGCCGCCAGTTGCGCGACGGCCATCGGGCTGGAGAAGGCTTCGAGCTGCGTGTCCACATAGTAGCGCAGATCGCCGATCGAGGCCTTCTTGTTGCGGGCCAGAACATAGAGCGCATAGGCGATCTCGCTGCCGCGATCCTGGACGTCCTGGTCGTAGCCGAGCGAGTTCTGCAGGTTGTTCAGCGCCTGGTTCATCGCCTGCGCCGGCACGTCGTATTTCTGCTCGCGCGCCCGGGTCAGGAACTCGGTGACATAGGCGTCGAGCCACAGATCGCCGGAGCCCGGACCCCAGAGGCCGAAGCTGCCGCTCGATGACTGGTAGCTCAGCACCTTGTAGATGGCGTCCTGGATGCGGCCATGCAGCTCGGGATCGCTCCCCATGCCGATGCTGGTGGCCATATCGTTGACATAGAGCAGCGGCATGGCGCGGCTGGTGGTCTGCTCGGCGCAGCCATAGGGGTAGTGGTCGAGGCTCATCAGCAACGAGGGCACGTCGAAGGCGGACGCCTGCGAGACGCCGACGCTCACCGAAGCGCCGTCGAGCACGCTTGCGGCGAGCAGTTCCTTGTCGACGCGAAGCGCGCCGCCATTCGGCTTCAGGTCGACCACCATGCGGTTGGTGACCGGAAGCTGGGCCGGGCGAACCGGCAGGTAGAGCGTCTGCTCGACCTCGGCGCCGCTGTCATGCGCGAGCTTGACAGTGATCGACGCATCGCCCGCCGTCCGCGCAACCAGCGGGAAGGAGAGCGACTGCCGCTTGCCCTGGGTCAGCGTCAGCTTCTCGGGCAGGGGCTTGTCGCCGGTCGAAAGATCGCCGGTCGTGGTGACCGAGAGCTTGTAATCGCCGGCAGGTCCGTCGGTGTCGGCGATGTCGAGGCGCATGGTGGCGGCATCGCCAGGCGCCAGGAAACGTGGTAGGCCGGCGGTGATCACCACCGGATCGCGCACGATGACGTCGGTTTGGGCATGGCCGACGGCTTCCTTGGTCCAGGCGACAGCCATGATGCGCACGGTGCCGTTGAACTGCGGGATGTCGAAGTCGACCCGCGCATTCCCATTGGCGTCGAGTTCGACCGGGCCGGAGAAGAAGGCAACCAGCTTTTCGGTCGGCGGGCTGCCTTGCGACTGCATGTTGGCGCCGTCGCCGCCGGTCCGCAATTTGCCGGTGGTGCCGAGCGAGCCGTCGATCAGGCGTCCGTAGAGGTCGCGGATATCCAGGCCCAGCATGCGCTGGCCGAAGAACCAGTCCTCCGGATCGGGCGCCGTGTAGTTGGTGAGGTTGAGGATGCCGACATCGACCGCCGCGACTATCACATAGGCATTGCTGCCGGGTTGTGCGCCGTTGACGGCGACCGGGATCGACAGTTGCTGGCGCGGTGCGGTCTTTTCGGGCGGCGTCAGCGCGACTGCGAGCTTCTTCGAGCCCGGATCGACGGTCAGCCATTTGACGCCGATGGCGCGGGCCGGCATGCGCGATTGCTCAGCATCGCCCGGCCGGAACAAAGTCGCCGTGACATAGGCGCCGGCGCCCCAATCGTCGCCGACCGGGATGTCCACGGTGCTGCCGCCTGCCGGCACCGAGGCGGTGACGGTTTTCAGCAGCTTCTCGGCGCCGATGGTGACCAGCAGTTCGCCGGCAAAATGCGGCGAGACCTTCAGCTTGGCGACTTCGCCGGCGGCATAAGTGTCCTTGTCGAGGGCAATTTCCAGGCCGTCCGGGGTTTCGGTGGTGGTCGAGGCGACATACCAGCCGGCATCGAACTCGTAGCTGGTCGCCGGGCCGTCCGGATCGGCCGTCTCGACTTCCAGCCGGTAGCGGCCCCAGTCGACCGGCAGCGATACGGTCGCCTCGCCGTCGGCGTTGAGGTCAATCTGGCCGTTGGCGACGGCCTTGGTGAGGTTCACCGCTTCATAGTTCCAGGAATTGTTGGAATGGTACCATTGGTAATTGCGCTCGACCTTGACCAGCGACCACTGGGCGCCTTTCAGATCCTCGCGCTTGCCGTTCGGGTCGACGGCGATGATGCTGAACTTCGCCGTTCCGCCCTGAGGCACCTCATCGCCTTCGAAATCCGGGCGGATGCCGATCATCTCTTTTTCCGGATGCGCCGCGATGTCGAGCGAGCGCTCGACGGCGCGGCCGCCGGCCTCCCGCATGCGCACAGTGACCTTGGCGTTGACCAGCTTGGTGGTCGAAGGCAACTGGTCGATCGAAACCGGGAAGGTGGCCTTGCCGTCATTGCCGACGACGGGAAGGTTGGCCAGAGGCGTCACCGAAGGCTCGGCCGACTGCTCGTCGGCGAGGCCGAAGGTGAAGTCCTTGAACCGGTCCCAGCTGCTGGTGGTCGACAGCGTCATCTCGCCTTCGAGCGCGAGGCCGGCGGCCGGCGCGCCGTAAAGGAAGCGCCCGTCGACGCTGACATTGGCGGTCTCGCCCTGGGCGATCTCCTTCTTGTCGGAAGTCAGGTCGAACTCGATGCGATCGGGCACGAAGTCCTCGACCAGGAACATCTGGCTCGCCACCGGCGACTGTTTCGGGTCGGTATACATCGACACCGTCCAGGTGCCGCGCATGGCGTTGGATTCGAGCGGCAGGTCGACGGCATGGCCGCCGGCGGACACGCCGTCGCTGACGATGCGGCGGCTCTCGACGCCGTCGGGACGGGTGAAGATGAAGGTGAGCGGCAGGTTCTCGACCGCCTTGGCGGAGCCGTCGCGGGCAAGGGCTGCGACATGGACATCCTCGCCGGCGCGGTAGATGCCGCGCTCGGTCCAGGCATAGACGTCGAGCGCGCCGGGCGCGGCGCGCCCGGCAACGCCGCGGTCCGACAGATCGAAGCCGGCACGGCCCATGTCGAGGAAGACGAAGTCATTGTCGCCCTGCTTGGCCATCAGCACGGCCGGCACCATGCCGCCTTCGCCGCGCGTCAGGCCCGGGTTGAAGACGGCGTGGCCTTCGGCGTCGGATGTCGCCCTGCCGAGGATCTCATTGTTCCTGGCAAGCAGCGTCAGTTCGGCGCCGGCGATCGGCTTGGCGGAGCCGAGCGAGCGGGCAAAGACATTGAGCCCATCCTGGCCCGTATAGGTGGACAAGCCGATGTCGGAAACGACGAACCACTGGGTGGCGCGCGAACCGTAGTCGTCGCCCTTGTCGTCGATCGGCTGCGCCGTCAGCACATAGACGCCGGGCTTGCGCTGCGGGATCGCCTCGTCGACCGGGAAGGAGGTGGTGACCTCCTTGTTGAGGTCGTTGGCGATGTCGAGCGTGCCTTCCCAGACGGGCTCGCCCATCTGGTCGGAAATGGTGGAAATGTCATAGCCGTCAAGCTGGTGCAGGAACTGATAGCCGGACAGAAGCTGCGCCAGCGAACGATCGCCGATGCGGAAGAGCTTCATCTTGGCGGCGTTCATGTTGACGGTGACGACCGGAATGCCGCGGCGGGCGCCGGCCGGCAGCACGAAGCTGTCGCCGGTGAAGCGGGCGGACGAGGCGCGGTCCTGGACATAGATCGAAAGCACGACCGGGGCGGCGATCGTCTCGCCTATTGCCGCCGGCAGGCCGGCGCGGAACGTCACGTCGTAGTGCTGGCCGTGTTCCAGCCCCTCGACGCAGATCTGCTTGTCCTTGGCCTCGACGGCCTTGGGTGCGGCGTTGTCGACGGTGACGAACTGCGAATAGTCGACACCGGTCTTGACCAATTCATCGGAGAACTGGGCGCAGATGCGCGGCGAAGAGGAATCGGCATCGACAGTGTGCTCGATAACGCGGAAACCCTTGCGCGCCTTGAGGTCGGCATAGTCGGCCTGGACAGCGGGCGAGCTCACCAGCGCAAGGCTCGCCTCATAGGCCTGAATGGCCGGCCGGAAGAGGTCGCGCTTGTCGAGGCCGGCGGCAAGCAGCGCCAGCGCCTCGGCGCGGGTCTTTGCGGTGCGCACCAGCTTGTAGGCGTTGAAGGCGGCCGAGGTGACATTTGCCGGCAAGGTCGAGGGTTCGGTGGTGTTGGAAGCCGGCTGCACGCCAAGCGTCTCGCGCGCCAGCGCCAGCCAGAGCGCGCCGTCGTCCGGCAGGACGGACAGCGCCGCCTGGTATTTCTGCATGGCGAGGCGATGGTCGCCGGTGAGCGCGGCCTGCTCGGCTGCGGCCTGAAGCGCGGCCAGCCCTTCGGTCGGCTTGTCATAGGCCGGGTCGGTCAGCTTGTTGCGGAACTGCTGGGCTTGATCGGCCATCCAGTTGGGGAAAAAGGCAAGCGCCGGCGGAGCGCCGATATCGGGGTCGCCATCGACATTGGCGACTTTGCCGGCTATGGCGCCGCTGAAGGGTTTCAGCTGGTTATAGTCGGATTTGAGAAAGCACCATTTGGCCTTGGTGTTGTAGGTGAAGGCGCGGCAGGCGGGGTCGCCGAGGCATGTGGTCTTGCACTGGTCGAGGCTGACATTCTGATCCGACCTGAGGTCGAAACCGAAATAGTCGGAATTGTCCGTCGTCACGATTCGCCGGGCTTCGGCCGCAAGTGCCGCGCCGCTCAAGGCGAGGAAGACAGGGACGAAAAAGATAAGGAGAAGGAAAGAGAGACCACGAGCCGCGCGCATTGCCATATCACCCTCCAGACATTGCCAGCGTCCGGGCATGATCAAGCATCGAGCGGGCTTGTCAACGCCGGAACGCGACAGGTTTTTCAACCCGCCAACGGTTTCCTTGCCGGCCAAAGGCCGGTATTTCGACAGAACCTCTATGAGATGGATCACACATTCTTGCGAAGGTGCAAAAGGTGTGAATTCCAAGCCCGGTCTATTTCAGACAATTGGATTGTGGCCCCTTTACGAGCGTTTCAGAACTTCATTCCAATTTTAGTTTTGTCGACTAGGTTGTGTTAATGCCGGCGTATGAAACGCAGATGTCAGGAGGGATCGCGCCAGGGCGCGGGCTTCCGCGCGCCCTGCTTTTCGCGCTTGTCTGCTCTATCATGCTTGCCGGCGAAGCGCGTCCGGCGGCTGCCTTCGAGATTTTCGGCATCAAGCTTTGGGGTTCGTCCAAGGACGAGGATGCCGACATCGTCGATCCGCTGCGCTATTCCGTAACCATCGACGCGCCGGACGCCGACAAGGATCTGGTCGAGAGGCTGGAGAATGCCTCGGCGCTCAAGAACGACGAGGAGCATCCGGTTTCGGGGTCGCTCGGCCTGATGGCCAAGGCGCGCAGCGACCGGGAACAGCTCGTTGCCGCCCTTTATGCCGACGCCCGCTACGAAGGCGTGGTGACCATCACCATCCAGGGGAAGTCTATCGACGAACTGCCGCCGGACGCCGAATTCAAGGGGCCGCAGCCCATCCCGGTGGTCGTCAGCATTGCCGCCGGGCCGAAATTCACGCTGGGAGACATCAGGCTGAAAGGCGACGCGGCCGGGCTGGCGAGCGCCGATTTCGGCCTGATCGCCGGCGGCGATGCCGGGTCCGGCGCCGTTCTCAAGGCCGAAGCGGCGATCGTACGCGCGCTGAAGGAAGAGGGCAGGCCGCTCGCCAAGGTGACGGACCGCGAGATCGTCGCCGACCACGCCACCTCGACGCTCGACGTCACGCTGACGGTGGCGGCCGGCCCGGTCGCCGCCTATGGCGGCACCACCGTGGAGGGCACCGAGAAGGTCGATCGCGACTTCACCGAATACATGACCGGGCTGAAGCGCGGCCAACGATATTCGCCGCAAGAGATTGACGATGCCCGCGATCGGCTGCTCGGGCTCGAAGTCTTCAACAGCGTGACCATCAAGGAAGGCGACAGCCTCGACGCCCAGGGCAACATCCCGATCGACGTACAGGTGAGCGAGCGCAAGCCGCGCTTTTTCGGCATCGGCGGCACGTTTTCGAATACGGAAGGGCTAGGGCTCGAAGGCTATTGGGGCCACCGCAACCTGTTCGGCCAGGCGGAGAAGCTGCGCATCGACGGTTCCATCAGCGGCATCGGCAGCAACAGCATTTCCGCCCTCAACTACAATGCCGGCATCATGTTCGAGAAGCCTGGCGTGCTCGGGCCGACATCGAAGTTCTTCACCGGCATCAAGACGGTGTTCGAGCACCCCGATGCCTATGACCATTTCTCGGTCAAGGGCAACGTCGGTGTGTCGTACGATCTCGACAAGCAGCAGAGGGTTTCGGCCGAATTCGCGCTCGACTATTCGAGGATCACCGACACGTTCGGCAAGCACACCTATCTGATCGCCAGCGTTCCGCTGCAATATGTCTATGACAGCCGCGACGACAAGCTCAATCCGACCAGGGGTTTCCGGGCGCTCGCCTATGCCGAGCCGAGCTACGACATCCTGAACGGCGCGACCTTCCTCAAGCTGAAGGGAGAAGGCTCCGCCTATCAGTCGCTGGACACGGCGAGCAAATTCGTGCTTGCCGAGCGCGCCGTGCTCGGTTCGATCGTCGGCACCGGCCTGCAGAACGTGCCCGCAGACCGGCGTTTCTATTCGGGCGGCGGCGGCTCGGTGCGCGGCTACGCCTATCAGGGCATCGGCCCGAAGGACATCGACGGCCAGCCGATCGGCGGCCTGTCCTTTTTCGAGACCTCGGTCGAGATGCGCATCGCCATCACAGACACGATCGGCGTCGTGCCCTTTGTCGATGCGGGCACGGTCTCGACGAAATCCTTCCCCGATTTCTCGGACGTCAAGGTCGGCGCCGGCGTCGGTTTGCGCTATCTTACGCCTTTCGGGCCGCTGCGCATCGATGCCGCCGTGCCGCTCAACCGCGATCCGAGCGATCCGCATTTCGGCATCTATGCCGGCATCGGTCAGGCGTTCTGACGATGAGGATCTTCTGGCGCATCCTTCGCATCTGCCTTTACGCGCTGCTCCTGCTGCTGGTGGTGGCGATCGGCGCGCTCGTCGTGCTCACCGGCACCGAAGGCGGCCGGCAAAATCTCGCTGGTCTGATTTCGAAGATGGCTTCGACCGAGGACCGCAAGATCACCGTCAGCGGCATCGAAGGCATCTGGTCCGGCGCCTTGCGGCTGGATCACGTCGTGCTGGAGGACCGCGCCGGGCCCTGGCTGGTGGCACGCAAGGTGGCGCTCGACTGGTCGCCGACGGCGCTCTTGTCGCGCAATTTCAACGCCGACCGCATCGCCGCCGAGCGCATCGAGCTGGCGCGATTGCCGCAAGCCAGCCAACAGCCGTCGCAAGGCGGATCGACCAGCCTGCCGGTCTCGATCGATGTCAGAAAGATCGAGTTGCCGGAGATCGCGCTCGGGCAGCAGCTTGCCGGCAGCGGCATTGCCGAGCTTGCCGCCAAGGGTTCGCTCAAGGCCGATCCATCGCCGCTGGCGATCGAGACGGTGCTCAACGTCGCCCGTCACGACGGCAGAGAGGGCAATGTCGACGCCAAGGTCCATTTCGCGCCGGCCGACAACAAGCTCGACCTCGATCTCAAGGCATCGGAGCCGGCGGGCGGCATCATCGCCAATTTGCTCAAGCTGCCGGATGCGCCGCCTGTAGACATCGTCGTCACCGGCACTGGGCCGCTCGCCAATTGGAGCGGCATCGGCACCTTCGTCGTCGACCGTCAGATCGTCACCCAGCTCATCGGGCGCCACCAGCTCAGCGACAAGGGCCACTATATCGAGGCCAAGGGCGACGGCGAATTCGAGCGCTTCCTGCCGGAAAAGTTCAAATCGCTCTTTGCCGGTAAGACGAACTTCGACGTCGCCGGGACGGCGACGACGGCAGGCGGGGTCGATATCGAGCGCGCCACCATAGAAAGCGACGCCGTGCATGGCACGGCCACGGGCAATGTCGACCCGAAAGGCGCCAGCGACCTTGCCGTCGAGCTCTCCGCCAAGGAAAAGCCCGTCACGATCGATGTCGGCACCAGCGCGGTGCCGATCCTGGTCGCGATCGAGAAGGCGACGGCGCGCGCCTTTGGCGACGGCAACGCGCCGATGGTCGATATCGGTACCTCGCTGGCCTCGGTCGCCGTCGGCGGCACGCAGCTCAACACTGTGACGGGAGAAATCCATTCAGACGGCTTCGATGTCGAAAACCGCAGCGGCCCGGTCAGCGTCAAGCTCGCCGCCACCGGCCTGAAGACCGACGTGGCGACGCTGGCGCCGCTCGTCACGGGCAAGCTCGCGGCCGATCTTTCCGGCACGATCAGCCGCGATAACGTGGCCATCGACAAGGGTACGCTGCGCAGCGATGCGCTCAATGCCGCGCTGACGGCCGGCGTCTCGCTCGCCGATCTGTCGATGACGCTGAAGATGAATGCTGACGCCGTGTCGAAGGCGCTGCCGCCGCAGATCAGCTCGCTGCTCGGCGAACGGGTGAAATTCTCGGCCACCGCGACCCGCGACCCGGAAGGCGCGTTCGCGGCCAACGAGCTGGAACTCACCTCCGGCTCGCTGAGCGCAAGCGGCACGGCCAGCGCGCAGGGCTCGGACATCCAGGCCAACGTCAAGGGAACGCTGGGCGACGTCTCGGCGCTGTCTTCTCTGGCCGGCACGCCGCTTGCCGGCGGGATCAATTTCGCGCTGAGCGCGAGCGGTCCGCGCTGGGCGCCGGACTTCTCGGTTTCGGCCGACAGCGCCAGCCTGACGGCGGCCGGCCGCACGGTGAAGGACATCAAGCTCTCGGCGAAGGGCAAGGCCGACGTCGCCAATCCTTCGGCCGATGTTTCGCTGACGGGCAGCGCCGAAGAGCAGCCGCTCGATATCAGGGCCTCGTTGGTGACCGCCGCCGGCAAGCGCTCGATCAGGGGGCTCAGCCTTGCGCTCGGCGACAACAAGGTTTCGGGCGATCTCGCGCTCGACGATCAGCTCCTGCCGCTCGGCACGCTGACGCTGGCAGTGCCGGACATCGCGCCACTTGCCGCGCTCGGCGGCCAGTCGGCGACCGGCGACATCAACGGCATCATCGCCTTCGCCAAGGACGGCGCGGTCCCGACCGTCACCATCAATGCGGCAAGCACCTCGATCGCGCGCGGCGAGCTGGCGGCAAAGACGATCACCGTCAACGCGCTGATCGCCAACTATCTCAAGGGCCCGGCAATCTCGGGCACGATCAAGGCCGACAGCGTGACCTCCGGCGCTACCGTGGTCAGCGGCATCGGCATCGATTTGAAGCGCGACGGCGACTGGACCAATTTTGCCGGCGGCGCGACGGTGTCCGGTATTCCGGCCAAGGCAACCGGGCGCGTGAAGATCGCCGACGGCAGGACAAGTGTCGAGATCGCATCGGGCGAGGCGACCGTGCGCGGCATCAAAGCGGCGATCGCCGAGCCGTCGAGCCTTGCGATCGCCAATGGCGTCACCAGCATCGAAAAGCTCGCGCTCAATCTCGGCGGCGGCTCGGCGACGATTTCCGGCAGCGCCGGCCAGACACTCGACCTGACCGCCAACCTTGCCAGCCTGCCGGCGGCACTTGCCAACGACTTCGTGCCTGGCCTCGATGCTGCCGGAACATTGAACGGCACGGCGCATGTCACGGGTGCGTCGACCAACCCTGAGGTCCAGTTCAGCGCGCAACTCGCCGGTGCTGAGACCAGCCAAACCCGCCAGGCCGGGCTTGGGCCGCTCGATCTAGACGCAACAGGCAGCTACAGCCTGGCGGGCGGCGTAGCCCTGGACCACGCAACGCTTTCGGGCGACAAGATTTCCGGCAACGCCGCCGGCACATTAAATCCGAACGGCGCCAGCGATTTTTCCCTCGACCTCACATCATCCGGACCCAGCCTGCCGCTGACGATCGGCAGCGCCGAGAGCCCGGTCAAGATCGCGGTCCAGTCCTTGTCGGCAAAGATGGAGGGCGAAAGCACCCAAGCCCGACTGGATGTTTCCGCGATCCTGCCTTCCGTTGCCGCCAGCCAGGTGAATGTGGACGGCCTTGCGTTGGCGCTGCATTCGGATGCGTTCGATCTCAAGGGGCGGGCAGGTCCGGTTTCCGGCACGGTGTCGGTGAATAGGGTCGGTCTCGACAATCCGATGATCGCGCCGCTGGTTGCCGGGAAGGTCACGGCCGAGGTCAACGGCCGTTTGACGACCGATGCCGTTGCCGTCGACAGCGGCGCGCTCAAGAGCGATGCGCTCAACAGCCAGATCGCCGGCCTGATATCGCTGCGCGACGGCGCCATCGACCTCAATATGAAAGCCAATGTTGCTTCTTCCGCCTTGCCGGCGGCGGTGCGCGGCATGCTGGGCGAGAGCGCGCAGTTGAGCGCCGCGCTGAAGCGTGATGCCAATGGCAACGTCCATGTCGACGGCTTGAAGCTCAACTCGGGCGCGCTGAGCGCCGACGGGCAGGCGAGCCTTGCCGACAGCAAGCTTGCCGCCGACATAAAGGGTGCCTTGAGCGACGTTTCGCTGCTGTCGAAGGACGCCAGGGGCGCCATCGCTTTTGCCCTGAACGCGCAAGGTCCGATCATGGGGCCCGATCTGTCGCTGACGGTGAACAGCGACCGGCTTTCGGTGGCGGCGCGCGAGATCACCGGGCTGAAGCTCACCGCGACAGGCAAGGCGGATGCCGCCAATCCGGCCGCCAATGTGCAATTGACCGGCAATGTCGCCGGGCAGCCGCTGCAGGGCAATGCCGTGCTTGCCACCACCAACGGCAAGAGCGCGATCAACGGGCTTTTGCTGTCGTTGGGGTCGAATAAGATTTCCGGCGATCTTGCTCTCGACGAGGCCTTCGTGCCGGAGGGAACCGTGTCGCTCGACCTGCCCGACATCGGACCGCTGGCGGCGCTTGCGCTGGAAAAGGCGGAGGGCGATGTGCGCGGCACGATCGCTTTCTCGAAAGCGGCCGACGGGCCAAACGTCGTCGTCAAGGCAAGCACGGCGGCGATCAGGCGCGGAGATCTATCGGCCAAAAACGTCGCCATCGATGCACAGATCGCCAACTACCTTGCGGCCCCTGTCATCTCCGGCAAGGTGCGCGCCGGCAGCGTGATCTCGGGCGGCACCACCGTCACCGGCATCGATGTCGACCTGAAGCGTGACGGCGACTGGACCGGCTTTTCCGGCGGCGCCACCGTCAAGAACATTCCGGCCAGGGCGGCCGGCCGGGTGAAAGTGGCGAACGGCACGACGACCGTCGAGCTGGCTTCGGGTCAGGCGACGGTCCAGGGGATCAAGGCTGCGATCGCGCAGCCCTCGACCGTGACCATCGCCAACGGCGCGACCACGCTCGACCGGCTGGTGCTCAATCTCGGCGGCGGCACCGCCACGGTGACGGGCAAGGTCGCACAGACGCTCGACATCAACGCCAACCTGGCCAGGGTGCCGGTCTCGCTCGCCAACAGTTTTTCGCCGGGTCTCGACGCGGCCGGCTCGATCTCGGGCACCGTCAAGGTGTCCGGCGCGCCGGCCGCTCCGGCGGTCACCTTTAAGGTCGATGCTTCCGCCGTGCAGACCTCGCAGACGCGCGGCGCCGGGCTCGGCGGCATGAACGTGTCGTCGTCGGGCACATTTGCCGGCAACAAGCTCGCTTTCGACGCCAATATCAGCGACGGCGCCGGGCTTGGCCTGAAGGGCGGCGGCACGGTGACGACAGCAGGTGGGCCGATATTGGCGCTCGACTTCAACGGCAAGGTGCCTTTTTCCTTCCTTGCCGCCAAGCTAGCTGCTCAAGGCCTGGCGCTTAACGGCACCGCCAATGTCGACGTGCAGGTGCGCGGTCCCGCATCGTCGCCGGTGATCAGCGGCAAAGTCACGACATCCGGCGCACGCCTTATCGACGCGCGTTCCGGGCTTGCGGTCAACGACATCGCGGCCGACGTGTCTATCGGCAGCGGCGTTGCCAGGATCAACCGCTTGACCGGCACATTGTCGACGCGCGGCAGCCTTTCGGCCAGCGGCACGGTCGGCATCACCCCGGCGCAAGGCTTTCCGACCGACCTGTCGATCAAACTCACCGACGGCCGCTACACGGACGGCAGGGTGGTGACCGCCAATCTCGGCGGCGATCTGACCATCAAAGGACCGCTCGTCTCGGCGCCGGTTATCGCGGGCACCATCAATCTGGCGAAGACGGTCATCACCGTGCCGGAAAAGCTGCCGGGCTCGCTGTCGGCGCTCGACGTCAAGCACAAGAATGCGCCGCGCGCGGTGCGCGCGCAGGACAGGGCGCTGAACCCGCCGACATCCAGCGGCAACAGCAACGGCGGCGGCGGTCTTGTCCTCGACGTGACGGTCAACGCACCGAACCAGATCTTCATCCAGGGCAGGGGCCTTGATGCCGAACTGGGCGGCTCGCTCAAGCTGACCGGACCGGCGTCGTCGCCGCAGGCGGTCGGCACCTTCACCCTGCAACGCGGCCGGCTGACGATCCTTGCCAAGCGGCTGACCTTTACCGAGGGCACGGTCGGGTTCCAGGGTTCGCTGGTGCCTTACCTCAACATGACGGCGACCACGACGACCAGCAGCGCCACTGTCACGATTGTCGTTTCCGGCGAGGCGACCAATCCGAAGTTCACCTTCTCTTCCGTGCCGGCGCTGCCCGAGGACGAGGTGCTGGCGCAACTGATCTTCGGCCGTTCGATGTCGAATCTGTCGCCATTGCAAATCGCTCAGCTCGCCGATGCGGCCGCGCAATTGGCGGGTGTCGGCGGCTCGACCTCGCTGCTCGACAATCTGCGCAGCGCCATCGGCGTCGACGATCTCGACGTGACGACCGACGAAAAGGGCGGCACCGCCGTTTCGGCCGGCAAGTACCTCAACGACCGCACCTATGTGACGATCCAGAAGGGCGACAAGCCGGGCTCCGGCAAGGCGACAATCGACCTCAACGTCGGGCGCGGCGTGAAGCTGCGCGGCGAGGCCAACGATGCCGGCGAAGCCAAGGGCGGCGTCTTTTACGAGCGCGAATATTGACGACATGACGCTCGCCTGCGGCCGGCCCAAGAGGGCTTCCGCCGAGCGCATGAGGCGCTTATCCGCCTAAAATGTCTTGATTTAATCGCCCCGTCGATTTTTCGAGAAATGTGCGTGCACTAACAAATTTGCGTCAAGACTGTCGCTATCACGCCAACCGGTCTCATTCCAAAGTTGCACATTTCCCCAACATGTTCCCACTCCACACCGTCTTTTGACATCACGGTCTGGATGCGGAATGTTAAAAGGCAGAAAGCCAACAATGGGAGATAAGTCATGGCAATCTATAAGAGTAATGGCGATCGCGTTCCGGATCACATCCTGGCCATGGCCGAAGAAGCCAAGGCAGGAAACGTTGACCGCCGCGAATTCCTGGCCCTTGCCAGCGTCTTCGGCGCGTCCACGGCGATGGCCTATGGGCTGATCGGTCTCGCCGATCCGACGCCGGCGCGGGCGGAAGATGTCCAGGGCAAGAAGGGCGGCACGCTGAAGGTCGCGCAGTGGATCAAGGATCCGAAGGACCCGCGCAAGGCCGACTGGTCGGAAATCGCCAATGCCGAGCGCCAGGCGCTCGAGCCGCTGGTCAAGTACACCACCGAATACACCTTCCGCCCCTATCTGCTGGAAAGCTGGGATGTGAACGACGACGCCACCGAATACACGCTGCATGTGCGCAAGGGCGTGACCTGGTCGAACGGCGATGCTTTCACCGCTGATGACGTCATCTTCAACCTGAAGCGCTGGGGCGACAAGAAGGCCGAGGGCAATTCGATGCCCGGCCGCCTCGGCACCCTGGTCAAGGACGACAAGCTCGACGAGAGCGCCGTGACCAAGGTCGACGACATGACTATCAAGCTGAAACTCGGCAAGCCAGACATCGCGCTGATCCCGAACATGTGCGACTATCCGGGCCTGATCGTCCACAAGAGCTTCGACGAGAAGGGCGGAGACTTCAAAGCCTGCCCGATCGGCACCGGTCCGTTCGAGCTCGTCTCCTACGATGTCGGCCAGAAAGTGGTCTACAAGCGCCGCGCCGACAACAAGTGGTGGGATGGCGAAGTCTTCCTCGACGGCATCGAATTCATCGACTACGGCACCGATCCGGGTGCCACGGTCAGCGCCTTCGAGGCGGGTGAAGTGCACACCAATTTCGAGACCTCGGCCGACTATGTGTCGATTCTCGACGGCATGGACTTGGTGAAGTCGGAAGTGGTGACGGCCTCGACGATCGTGTGCCGCACCAACGTCAACAACAAGCCCTACGACAACCAGAAGGTCCGCAACGCGCTGCAGCTTGCGGTCGACAACAACGTCGTTCTCCAGCTCGGCTACGGTAATGCCGGCACGGTCGCCGAAAATCACCACGTCTGCCAGATCCACCCGGAATACTACGAACTGGCGAAGGTCGCTCGCGACCCGGCCAAGGCAAAGGCGCTGCTGGCGGAAGCTGGCCAGGCCGACTTCGAGCATGAGCTGATCACGGTCGACGAGGACTGGCACAAGAACACCGGCGACGCGATCGCCGCGCAGATGCGCGACGCCGGCATCAAGGTGAAGCGCACGGTGCTGCCGGGCTCGACCTTCTGGAACGACTGGACCAAGTATCCGCTGTCGATGACCAACTGGAACATGCGGCCGCTGGGTGTACAGGTGCTGGCGATCGGCTATCGCACCGGCGAAGCCTGGAACGAGACGGCTTGGTCGAATCCCGATTGGGACGCCAAGCTCAATGCCGCGCTCGCCGTCGCCGACGCCGCCAAGCGCAAGGACATGATGAAGGACATCGAGCAGATCCTGCAGGATTCCGGCATCATCATCCAGCCTTACTGGCGCAAGCTCTACAGCCACTCCGTCAAGGCGGTGCAGAACTACAAGATGCATCCGACCTTCGAACGCGATTACGGCAAGGTCTGGCTCGACCAGGCGTGATCAAACCGTCGGGGAAGGGCCTTGCCCCTTCCCCTCAATCCCCGCACAATGCTGGAACCGGAAGCCGACGCCGCAAAGGGCGTGGGCTTTTTCGGCAACGGCATACAACGAAAAACAGGGTTGATCGCATTCGAGGGTCCGTTTGACAGGCAACCTGGTCGCTGGCGGCCGGATTGGTTTCAAGACAGGCTCCAACCCCAACCAGACCGGCAGGGGCCGCCATGCTTTCTTTCATCCTCAGGCGTCTTGGCACGATGGCATTGACGATGCTGTGCCTGACGTTGGTCGTCTTCTTTCTGATCAATCTCAACCCGAACCTGAAGAAGCTGGCGATCAGCCAGACTGAAATGCATACGTCGGCCGAGCAGCTGGAGGACTGGCTGGTCAACCATGGCTACCGGCAGAACTTCTTCGTTCGCTACGGGCAGTGGCTGGGCCTGCTGCCCAAGCAGCCGGCGACCGATCCGGCGACGGGCAAGCCGGCGCAGCGCTTCTCTTTCTGCAACGACCCGGTCGAGCCGAAATTCTCAGGTGTCCTGCAGGGTGATTTCGGCTGTTCGACTAAGTTCAAGACGACGGTCGCGGCCAAGCTGTTTCCGGCGCTCGGCGCTACGGGGCTGCTGATGTTCTGGGTGCTGGCGGTGATGGTGCCGATCTCGCTGCTTGTCGGGATACTCGCCGGCATGCGCGAGGGCTCGCGCACCGATCGCACGCTCTCGGTCGCCTCTATCGCCTCGACGGCGACGCCCGAGTATGTGTCGGGCGTCATCTTCACCGTCATCTTCGCCTCGTGGCTCGGCTGGCTGAACGGCTCGGCGGCCTCGGCAAGCCAGGGCCTTACCTTCTACAATTTCACGCTTCCGGTGATGACGCTGGCGATTTACGGCACCGGCTACATTGCGCGCATGACGCGCGCCTCGATGGTCGAGGTGATGACGCAGCAATATATCCGCACCGCCCGGCTGAAGGGCCTCTCCTTCGGTAGCGTTGTGGTCAAGCATGCGCTTCGCAACGCGCTGATCGCGCCGTTCACCGTCATCATGCTGCAGTTCCCGTGGCTGCTTACCGGCGTCGTCATCGTCGAGGTGATGTTCCGCTACCAGGGCTTCGGTTATACGCTGGTCGAGGCCGCGGGCAACAACGACATCGACCTTCTGCTTGGCTGCTCGCTGGTCTCGGTGTTCATCGTGCTGATCACACAGCTCATCTCCGATGTCGGCTACGCGTTTCTCAATCCGCGTATCAGAGTTCAGTAGGGGGCAAGGCGGATGCAGATCGAATATATCAACGCCTTCGACGTTGTGGTTGGCGTAGTCTGGCGCTTCTGGCCGGTATGGGTCGCACTCATCCTGGTGATGGGCGTGAGCTTCGCCTACAAGAAGCGGCTCGGCCTCTACGGACAGCTTTTCGACAGCGGCGTCGGCATTGCCGGTGTCGGCATCTGCCTGTTCTGGCTGTTCACGGCAATCTTCGCCTCGACCATCTCGCCTTTCGATCCGCTGGCGCAGGTTTCGATCATGAAGGACTCACTGCCCGGCGCGATCGAACCGACCTCGAAGCTCATCTATTACTTCGGCGGCGACAAGCTTGCGCGCGACGTGTTCTCGCGCATGGTCTACGGCAGCCAGATCGTACTGATCATCGCGCCGGCCGCGACCGGCTTTGCCCTGATGGTCGGCATCACGCTTGGCCTGCCGGCAGGCTACTACGGCGGCAAGATCGACACTTTGCTTTCGTTCCTCGCCAATCTGGTGCTGGCCTTCCCCGTGATCCTGTTGTTCTACCTCCTGGTAACGCCAGGCATCATGGATACGCCGATCCCTTATGCGATGGCCGGGCTGTTCTTCCTGTTCCCGATCATCTTCTTCAGCGTGCTGTTCTGGACCCGCTTCAAGAACCGGCCGGACCGCCTCTACATCCTGCTCGGCGTGACGCTCGTCGTCGGCGGCTGGATCTATATCGGCCTAGTGTTCGATAGGGACCCGCTGCACATCGTGCACATCGATCCCAACCAGCTCAACATCTTCGTGGCTGTGGTGTTCGCTTCCAGCCCGGGCGTGTTCCGCATCGTGCGCGGGCTGACCATGGACATCAAGACGCGCGACTATGTGGCGGCGGCGCAGACGCGCGGTGAATCGCCCTGGTACATCATGCTGTGGGAAATCCTGCCCAATGCGCGTGGACCGCTGATCGTCGATGCCTGCCTGCGCATCGGCTACACGACCATCCTGCTCGGCACGCTCGGCTATTTCGGCCTCGGCCTGGCGCCCGAAAGTCCCGACTGGGGCACCGCGATCAAGGATGCCAGCCGCCTGCTGCGCTCCTTCATCCATCCGGCGCTGCCGCCGACGATCGCGCTGATGTCGTTCGTGCTGGGACTGAATCTTTTGGCGGATTCGCTGCGCGAACAGTCAATGAAGGATTGATGGCGGGGTCCCAGACCCTACTATAATAAGGATTGGAGCGACCCATGAACGAGGCAGTTCGAGATCCAGCTCAACCAATCATCGAGATCGAGAACCTCTCGATCTCCTTCTTCACCCGCAAGGGCGAGATCCCGGCGGTGATGGACTTTTCCTGCACGGTCATGCCCGGAGAGGCGATGGGCATCGTCGGTGAATCCGGCTGCGGCAAGTCCACCGTGTCGCTCGGCATCATGCGCGACCTCTCCAACATCGGAAAGATCGTCGGCGGGCGGATCAAGTTCCAGGGCAAGGACATGGGCGAGTTGTCCGAGGAGGAGCTTCGCGCCATCCGCGGCAACAAGATCGCCATGATCTACCAGGAGCCGATGGCGAGCCTCAATCCGGCGATGAAGATCGGCCAGCAATTGATGGAAGTGCCGCTGATCCACGACAAGGTCTCGAAGGACGAGGCTTACAAACGGGCGCTCGATATGGTGCGCGCGGTGAAGCTGCCCGATCCGGAGCGAATGATGCGCTCCTATCCGCACCAGCTTTCAGGCGGCCAGCAGCAGCGCATCGTCATTGCCATGGCGCTGCTGTCGAAGCCTGCGCTGCTCCTGCTCGACGAGCCGACGACGGCGCTCGACGTCACCGTCGAGGCCGGCATCGTCGAACTGGTCAAGGGGCTCGGCGAGAAGTTCGGCACCTCGATGATCTTCGTGTCGCACAATCTCGGCCTCATCCTCGAGACCTGCGACCGTATCACGGTGATGTATTCCGGCGAGGCGGTCGAGACCGGCAAGATCGAGGACGTCTTCGACCGGATGCGCCATCCCTATACGCAAGGGCTGTTCCGCTCGATCCCGCTGCCCGGCGCCGACAAGAATTCGCGGCCGCTGATCTCCATTCCGGGGCAATTGCCGTTGCCGCATGAACGGCCGAGGGGGTGCAATTTCGGACCGCGCTGCCACCATTTCGTCGAGGGCGTCTGCAACGCCGCCGAAATTCCGATGATCCCGGTCGAGGGGCACGAGGGCCATTTCTCGCGCTGCGTGCGCTTCAACGAGATCGACTGGGAAGCGCTGCCGCCCGGCGCCAAGAAGGTCAACGAAAAGGTCGAGCCCGGCGCACCGGTGCTCAAGATCGACGATCTCAAGAAGTACTACAAGGTCGGCGGCAGCGAGGTGTTCGGCTCCAGCGAGGGCCGTGTCGTCAAGGCCAACGAGACGATCTCGTTCACCGCGCGTGAATCGGAAACGGTCGCGATCGTCGGCGAATCGGGCTGCGGGAAGTCGACGCTCGCCAAGGTGCTTCTGGGGCTCGAGACCGCAAGCTCCGGCACGGTGACGCTGGGCAACAAGGAGATCCAGTCGACCGGCATCGAGAGCCGCAATGTCGAAACCGTGTCTTCGATCCAGATGGTGTTCCAGAATCCATTCGACACGCTGAACCCCAGCCACACGGTCGGCTCGCAGATCATCCGCACGCTGGAGAAGTTCAATGTCGGCAAGACGGTCGCCGAGCGGCGCAAGCGCATGCTGGAACTGCTCGATCTGGTGAAGCTGCCGCGGGCCTTCGAAAGCCGCAAGCCGCGCCAGCTCTCCGGCGGCCAGAAGCAGCGCATCGGCGTGGCGCGCGCCTTTGCCGGCGATGCCAAGGTGGTTGTGGCCGACGAACCGGTCTCGGCGCTCGACGTCTCGGTGCAGGCGGCGGTGACCGAGCTCTTGATGGACATTCAGCGCAAGAACAAGACGACGATGCTGTTCATCAGCCACGACCTGTCCGTGGTGCGCTACATCGCCGACCGCGTCGTCGTCATGTATCTCGGCTATATCGTCGAGCAGGGCACGACGGACCAGATTTTCTCGCCGCCCTACCATCCCTATACGGAGGCGCTTCTGTCGGCGATCCCGATCGCCGACACCAGCGTGGTCAAGAAGCATGTCGTGCTCGAGGGCGACATCCCGTCGGCGATGAACCCGCCGACCGGTTGCCCCTTCCAGACGCGCTGCGGCTATAAAAAGCTGGTGCCGGACAATCTGTGCGAGACCAAGGTGCCGCCGCACAAGAATCTTGGCGACGGCCACATGAGCCTGTGCTGGCTGGCCGACGACGTGCTGGCGAAGATGGAACCGGTCATCAAGTTCGACAAGGAGCACGCCGCGCATGAGGGCGTGCCGGACGACGCGCCGCACAGCGAAGGGCCGGGCTTTACCGGTATTCCGCCCAAGCGTCCGCGCGGCAAGAAGCCGAAGCCGAACTAAGAAAGGCGGCGCTAACGTCGCTTCCGCGCCGCCATTAGCTGCCGCACTGCCGCAGCTGCGCGGCATAGTCGCGGGCCATCTGGTCGGTGGCGCGCGCGTAGTTCTGCACGCCGGCGTCGCCGCGATTGCCGCGGCCGTAGGCGGTCCAGCCGAGATAATAGGCAAGATAGAGGTTGTAGGTGTCGTTGCGGGCGACGCCGAAGGTGTCGACGGTCTTGGAATGATACCAGCCGACGAAATCGACGGCGTCGGCAAAACGGCTGCGGCGCGCCGCCCAGTTGCCGGTCTCCATCTGATATTGCGACCAGGTGCCGTCGAGCGCCTGCGAGTAGCCGGCAGCGCTGGAGACATGCTTCCACGGAATGAAACCGAGCAGCTTGGTGCGCGGCGGTCGGGCATTGCTCTTGAAACCGGATTCCTTGCGCACCGTCGCCATCAGCACCGGAACGGGAATGCCGTATTTCTGCTCGGTGCGCTCGGCGGCCGACTGCCAGTTGTCGAACCAGCCGTCGTTCTGGTCGAAGACGGCGCAGACATTGTTGATATGGCTGGGCGCCGTCGCGCAGGCCGAAAGCGCCAGCAGCACAGAGACAGCGACAATTTTACTAAAACTCGACCTACGCATTGGGCAACGAATAGGCGGAAATCATAAAAGGAGTCTTTCGAGCTTCCTTAACGCCGGCTAAAGCGCGTCGCGTTGAGACGGCGACGCGCTTCAAGTCTTTGTTTTGATGCATGTCGTTGCCCCAGAACCGATGCACACTTCTGGGCGACATGCATTAGGCGCGCCCATCCTGGCCGTATCAATATTTCGACCAAATGCGTCGTGTTTCTTCTCATCGACTTGAAAGAATGCCGCCGTGGCTAAAATCGCGCCGGCAAATGACGAATTCCTGACAGCTATGGCGGCACGTTGACGCTCTGATGCGCGCATGACCGAACCAAGACGAAAACGCGGCGCCGAGCGGACCAGCAACCGGGGGCCTGCCGCCATTCCCCAATTGCCGCCGCGGCGCGTGGTCAATCCCTACCCGCCGATGGCGGTGCTTTCGGCCGACCAGATCGAGGCCATTCACCAGGCCTCGATGCATATCCTAGAAAATTTCGGCATCGAGGTGATGAGCAAGAGGGCGCTCGCCCTGTTCGAACGCGCCGGCGCCAAGGTCGATCACTCATCGATGAATGTGCGCGTCGACCGCGGCATGGTCGAGGAGGCGCTGAAGACGACGCGCTCTTCCTACACGCTGACCTCACGCAATCCAGCCCGCGCCATTCATCTCGGCGGCAACACCATCAACTTCACGCTGGTCGCCGGACCGCCCAATGTGCACGACATGGAACGCGGCCGCCGCGCCGGCAATCTCGCCGACTACTCGGACCTCGTGCGGCTGGCGCAGCATTTCAACTGTATCCACATGCTCGGCAACCAGGTCTGCGCGCCGATCGAGCTGCCGGCGAACTCGCGCCATCTCGACACCTATTTCGCCAATCTGACGCTGACCGACAAATGCTTCCATGTCTCGGCGATCGGCCGGGGCAGGGCGCTGGACGGCATCGAGATGATGGCGATCTCGCGCGGACTGACGCTGGAGCAGATGGCCGAGGATCCCGGCGTCACCACCATTATTTCCGTCAACTCGCCGCGCCGCTTCGACGAGATGATGGCCGAGGGGCTGATGACCATGGCCGAGTTCGGCCAGTCGGTGGCGGTGACGCCGTTCACGCTGATGGGGGCGATGAGTCCGGTGACGCTGGCCGGCGCGCTGGCGCAACAGAATGCCGAGGCGCTGTTCGGAATCGTGTTGACGCAGCTCGTGCGCCTTGGCGCGCCGGTGATGTATGGCGCCTTCACCTCCAATGTCGACATGAAGTCGGGCGCGCCGGCCTTCGGCACGCCTGAAAACACAAAGGCCAACATTGCCTCCGGCCAACTGGCGCGGCGCTACAATCTGCCCTACCGCACGACGCCGGGCTCTGCCTCCAATGCCGCCGACGCGCAAGGCGCCTATGAGACATTGATGGCGTTGTGGGGCGCGGTGCTCGGCCACGGCAACCTCGTCTATCATGCCGCCGGCTGGCAGGAGGGTGGGCTGACGGCGTCGTTCGAGAAGCTCATCATCGACGTCGAGATGATGCAGCACATGATGGAATTCCTGCGGCC
Source organism: Mesorhizobium shonense (assembly GCF_040545255.1). Classification (NCBI taxonomy): domain Bacteria; kingdom Pseudomonadati; phylum Pseudomonadota; class Alphaproteobacteria; order Hyphomicrobiales; family Phyllobacteriaceae; genus Mesorhizobium; species Mesorhizobium shonense. The sequence continues at coordinate 231,365 of NZ_JBEPLM010000005.1, read as the reverse complement.
GATCGTGGTCGATGAAGGCGAATTGGCGGTGGAGGCGCTGGGCGCCGTGCCGACCGGCGGCCATTTCTTCGGCGAACCGCACACGCTGGAGCGCTACGCCACCGCCTTCTACCAGCCGATGCTCTCCAACTGGCAGAATTACGAGGCCTGGCAGGAAGCCGGCGCGCTTGACACCACGGCACGTGCGACGCGGCTCTGGAAGAAGGCTCTGGAAGAATACGTTCAGCCGGCCATGGATCCCGCCGTGCGAGAGGCGCTCGAAGCCTATATCGCGCGGCGCAAGGAAGCGATCGGGCAGGGCGAGCCGTGAGTTCCTTGGCTCCTCCCTTTCCGATTCAGTTCACTTTCCCAACTCACTGAAATAACGAGAAAAAGCCCATGAAGTCTCATGCAAAGGTCGTGGTCATCGGCGGCGGTGTCGTCGGATGCTCGGTGCTGTTCCATCTCGCCCGCCACGGCTGGACCGACGTCGTGCTTCTGGAGCGCGATGAGCTGACCTCCGGCTCGACCTGGCATGCGGCGGGCGGCATGCACACCATCAACGGCGACCCCAATGTCGCCAAGCTGCAGAAATACACGATCTCGCTCTATAAGGAGATCGAGGAGCTTTCCGGCCAGGCGACGGGTGTCCATCTCACCGGCGGCGTGCTTTTGGCGGCGACCGAGGCGCGGCTCGACTGGCTGCGCGGTGTCGTCTCCAAGGGCCGCTATCTCGGCATCGATCTTGAGGTGATCTCGGCGAAGGAGGCGGCTGAACTGATGCCGCTGCTCGACCCAAAGCAATTCGTCGGCGCGGTGCGCAACAAGGAGGATGGCCACCTCGACCCGTCGGGCGTGACGCATGCTTACGCCAAGGCCGCGCGGAAACTGGGCGCCGAGGTCGAGCGCTTCACCAAGGTCGAGGACATCGTGCGTCGACCCGACGGGCTGTGGCGCGTCATCACCAACAAGGGCGAGGTGGTGGCCGAACATGTGGTCAATGCCGGCGGCTTGTGGGCGCGCGAGGTCGGCCGCATGGTCGGGCTGGAGTTGCCGGTGCTCGCGATGGAGCACATGTACCTTATCACCGAGGACATGCCGGAGGTTGCCGACTGGAACAAGAAGACCGGCACCGAGATCATCCACGCCGTCGATTTCGACGGCGAGCTCTACCTCCGCCAGGAGCGCGGCGGCATGCTGATGGGCACCTATGAGAAGGCCAACAAGGTCTGGTCCGAGTTCCAGACTCCGTGGAACTTCGGCCATGAGCTGCTGGAGCCGGACATCGACCGCATCGCGCCGTCGCTGGAGGTCGGCTTCCGCCATTTCCCGGCCTTCCAGAAGACCGGCATCAAGCAGATCATCAACGGTCCCTTCACCTTCGCGCCGGACGGCAACCCGCTGGTCGGTCCGGTGCGCGGACTGCCGGGCTTCTGGGTCGCCTGCGGCGTCATGGCGGGCTTTTCGCAAGGCGGCGGCGTTGGTCTCGCGCTCTCCAACTGGATGATCGAGGGCGACCCCGGCGCCGACATCTGGGCGATGGACGTGGCGCGCTACGGCGACTGGGCGACGATGGCCTATACCAACGCCAAGGTGCGCGAGAATTATTCGCGCCGTTTCTCGATCCGCTTCCCGAATGAGGAACTGCCCGCCGGACGTCCGCTCAAGACGACACCGGTCTACGACATCTTGTCGGCCAGAGGCGCGCAATGGGGCGTGGCTTACGGGCTGGAAGTGCCGCTGTGGTACGCGCCGGAAGGCGTCAAGGACGAGTTCTCGTGGCGGCGTTCGAGCGACTTCGACCATGTCGCCAAGGAGGTCGCTGCCGTTCGTGGCGGCGTCGGCCTGTCGGAGATTTCGAGCTTCGCCAAATACAGGGTCATGGGCGAGGGCGCCGCGGCCTGGCTCGACCGTATGCTGGCCTGCAGGCTGCCCAAGCCCGGCCGCATGACGCTGGCGCCGATGCTGAAGGAAGACGGTAAGCTGATCGGCGATTTCACGCTTGCCAATGTCGGCGCCCCCGGTGCCAGGGATAGCGAATGGTTCATCGCCGGCTCAGGCGTCGCCGAGCAGTACCACATGCGCTGGTTCGAAGCGCATGAGCCCAAGGACGGCTCGGTCCGCATCGAAGCGCTGGGGCAGAAGCTTGCGGGTCTCGCCATCGCGGGGCCGAAGGCGAGAGAGGTGCTGGCTAAAGTCACCCGCGCCGATACCTCCAACACAGCCTTCCCCTTCATGGCGGTGGCCAGGATGGATATCGGCATGGCGCCTTGTCTCGTCGGCCGCGTCAGCTACACCGGCGACCTCGGTTACGAGATCTGGGTGGCGCCGGAATATCAGCGCGCCGCGTTCCAGGCGCTGCTGACCGCTGGCCAGGAATTTGGCATAGGCCTGTTCGGCTCGCGCGCGCTCAATGCGCTCAGGCTCGAAAAGAATTACGGCTCATGGGCACGCGAATACCGGCCGATCTATGGGCCGCTGGAGGCGGGGCTCGACCGTTTCGTCGCCTATGGCAAGGAGGCCGATTTCATCGGCAAGGAAGCAGCGGTCGCCGAGCGCAAGCAGGGCGGCAAGCTCAGGCTGCGCGCCTTCATAGTCGAGGCCGATGATGCCGATGTCATCGGCGACGAGGCGATCTGGCATGATGGCGTTGTGCGCGGCTGGGTCACCTCGGGCGGCTACGCGCATCATTCGAAGAAATCGGTGGCGATGGGTTATGTGCCGAAGGAGATCGCCGACAGGCCGGACGGCTTCGAGATCGAAATCCTCGGCAAGCGTCATGCGGCGCGCATTCAGGCGGCGCCGCTGTTCGACGCCAATTTCGAGCGGATGCGCGCCTAGAGCAATTCCAGGAAAAGTGTGAAACGGTATTCTGTCCGGAATTGCGTCAAACAAAAAGCCTCCAGGCCCGCATCCCAGCTGTCAGGCGTTTGCGCTGTCGCGATTGTCCAGCGCGAAAGCGCCGGGCCCGGCAAAGATCAGATAGAGGAAGATGAAGCAGAAGGAGATTGCCGAGTCGCCGCCATTGTTGACGGGGAAGAAGTCGCGCGGCGCGTGCGCCATGAAGTAAGCGATCGCCATTTCGCCGCAGAGCAGGAACGCCACCGGGCGGGTCAAGAGCCCCAGCGCCAGCAGGATGCCGCCGATGAATTCCAGGAGCGCGGCCGTGAGAGGCAGTCCGCTCAAGGGGCCGGCATGCTCGCCAACCGGAAAGTTGAACAGTTTCTGCGTGCCGTGCTCGATGAACTGCAGCGCCGTCATGATGCGGAGCACGCCCAGCGCCTGCGGCCGGTATTGGGCAAGGCTTTCGAAAAGCTTCATATAAAACTCCATTTTACCCGCCCGGATCGGCCATAGATTATCGCCCGGCGGTGGACCATTCACTTCCTGAGGCCTGCTATCAACAATTGGTGATTGGAAACGGTTCCCTGGATGACCTGCGAATTTTCTCTCCATGGTTGCATAAATATCGCCATGGTTGTATCAAAGCGTCGACGCTCCAAGCCGAATAGGTCCGCGCATCATGAAAACTTTCGTCATCAGCCTCTTCGCAATCCTTGCAGGCACCTGCTCCGCCATGGCCGCCGGCGCCGGCTGTGATGCCTTCAAATGGCCGGTCACACGCGAGCAGGCGCTGTTTCCGGCGGCGCCCGCCGCGCAATCCGGCGCTGACCTGACAGTCGGGCAAGCGATGGATTTCGCACTCGTGGCTGTCGACACGATCAGCTTTGAAATCCCGCCGGAACGCGCACCGGCAGCCGGCACGTTCGGCGCGACGGCAAACGTGACCGTACCACCTGAAGGCGAGCTCCAGTTCAGCCTGTCTGATGAAGCCTGGATCGATGTCGTGCAGGACGGCCATGCCGTAAAGTCGACGGGCTTCAGCGGCGTGAAAACCTGCCCTGGAATTCGCAAGAGCGTGCGTTTCAAGCTGTCCGCCGGGCCGGCTACCATTCAGCTCAGCGGCGCGAAGAAAGAGACCCTCAAGGTCGCGGTGCTGGCGCCGGAGTGATCCGGCGCCAGTCGATGAGGCAATACTTCAAAACCGACTATCTAACCGGGGCCAGCAGCGCGAAATGCGCGCCTTGCGGATCCTGGCATTGGACCACCCATTGCGCGCTCGGCACTTCCATCGGGCCCATCAGGATCTTGCCGCCATTGTCGGTGACGCGTTTGGCAGCGGCGTCGATGGCATCGACGTTGAAATAGAACAGCCAGACCGGCACCGGAATCTGGGGCGGCTTGTTCATCATGCCGCCGCCGGATTCAGGGCCGGCGCCGAAGGTCTTGTAAATGCCCATCTCGCCCATGTCGAACTCGCCGGCGCTCTCCCAGCCGAACTGGCTCGAATAGAAGTCGAAGGCGGCCTTCCAGTCCGAGGTGTAGAGCTCGTGCCAGCCGACATGGCCGGGCGTGGTGGCCGGCACCGGCGGCTGCTCGGGCTGGTTGGGCTGCAGGAACATGAAGGTCGCGCCCTGCGGGTCGGCGACGACGGCGAAGCGGCCGACGCCAGGGATGTCGTCCGGCGCGCGGTGGACGGAGCCGCCTGCCTGCTCAAGCGCCTTCGTCGAGGCGTCGACCTCCTTGGTGTAGATATAGCCGAGCCAAGCCGGCGGCATGCCCATCTTGGCGGCATCTTCCGGTATCGTCATCAGCCCGCCGACGCCGCGCACGCTGGAATTCATCACGATGTAGCGGGGCATGCCCGGCGCCTTGTCGAAGGGCTCGGCCCTCCAACCGACGACGGCGGTGTAAAAAGCCTCGGCGGCATCGAGGTCGGTGGTCATCAGTTCGTACCAGAAGAAAGGTTGGGAATTCGGCATGGTCGGTCTCCTCACCGGTTCAGGGCAGCGATCGCGGTTCGATCCATCCTAGGACGATCTTGGCGACAGAAATCCGACATGGGCCGCAAATCGACGGCGGCAAGGCACTTTCGTCCGCATTCCTGCGCGCTTTGTCGTTTTCGACTTCCTTGCCGTCGACGAGGGGTTGTCGATCCATGCGCCGGATATCGCTCACGCCGGATCTTACCAATATAACATGACTGCAATTATCATGTTTTATCCAGCCATTACAGTGGCTTGGCCGAAAATTGACCAATTGATAAAAAAATAAAACGTGCTAGCCTTCCCCAAAACAAAGCAAAACAAGGGGAATTGGAATGGCGACTGGTCATTTCATCGAAGGCATTGCCGGCGGCCGGCTGTCGGCCGAGCAATATGCCGACAATTTTTCCGACCTGCACCCACCGCTCGATCATCACGAGGCGCTGGTCGAGGCCGACCGCTGCTATTTCTGCTACGACGCTCCGTGCATGAATGCATGCCCGACCTCGATCGACATCCCGATGTTCATCCGGCAGATCGCGACCGGCAATCCGCTGGGCTCGGCCAAGACCATTTTCGACCAGAACATACTCGGCGGCATGTGCGCCCGCGTCTGCCCGACCGAGACGCTCTGCGAAGAGGTCTGCGTGCGCGAAGTGGCGGAGGGCAAGCCGGTGCAGATAGGCCGGCTGCAGCGCTACGCGACCGATGTCGCGATGGACGAAAACAAACAGTTTTATCAGCGCGCCGAAGCGACCGGAAAGACGGTCGCCGTGGTCGGCGCCGGGCCGTCAGGTCTCGCGGCCGCGCATCGTCTGGCTCGCCATGGCCACGACGTCACCATTCTCGAGGCCCGCCCGAAGGCCGGCGGCCTCAACGAATACGGCATCGCCGCCTATAAGAGCGTCGACGATTTCGCCCAGGCAGAGGTCGACTATGTGACATCGATCGGCGGCATCGACATCCAGAACGGCAAGGCGCTCGGCCGAGACTTCCAGCTATCCGACCTGATCCGCAACTACGATGCAGTCTTCCTCGGTCTCGGCCTTGGCGGCGTCAATGCGCTCCGCGCCGACGGCGAGGATGCGGACGGTGTCGCCAACGCCGTCGAGTTCATCGCCGAGCTCAGGCAGGCAAGCGACCTTTCCGGCCTGCCGGTCGGCCGGCGCGTCGTCGTCATCGGCGGCGGCATGACGGCGATCGACGCCGCCGTGCAGTCGAAGCTGCTCGGCGCTGAAGAGGTGACGGTCTGCTACCGCCGAGGCCAGGAGCACATGAACGCCTCCGGCTTCGAGCAGGATCTCGCCGCGGCCAACGGCGTCACCATCCGCCATTGGCTGCAGCCGAAGCGCGTCATTGCCGAGAACGGCAAGGTGTCGGCCATCGAGCTCGAATACACCGCAATGAATGGCGACAAGCTCGCCGGCACCGATGAACGGCTTACGCTCGCCGCCGACCAGGTGTTCAAGGCGATCGGCCAGAGCTTCGTGCCGGCTCATCTCAACGGCAGTGGCGAACAGATCGAACTCGAAGGCGGCCGCATCAAGGTCGATGCTGAAGGCCGCACCTCGCTGGCGAAGGTCTGGGCGGGCGGCGACTGCATCTTCGGCGGCGACGACCTGACGGTCTCGGCCGTGGCTCAAGGGCGCGACGCCGCCGAGAGCATCCACCGGGCACTGACCTCTAACGGGAGGGCATGAGCATGGCAGACATCCGCAACACTTTCGTCGGCATCAAGTCGCCCAATCCGTTCTGGCTGGCTTCCGCGCCACCGACCGACAAGGCCTATAATGTCGAGCGCGCCTTCAAGGCCGGCTGGGGCGGCGTGGTCTGGAAGACACTCGGCGAAGAGGGGCCGCCTGTCGTCAACGTCAACGGTCCCCGCTACGGCGCGATCTGGGGCGCCGACCGCCGGCTGCTCGGCCTGAACAACATCGAGCTGATCACCGACCGCGACCTGCAGACCAATTTGCGCGAGATGAAGCAGGTCAAGATGAATTGGCCGGATCGGGCGCTGGTCGCCTCGATCATGGTGCCTTGCGAGGAGGAGAGTTGGAAGGCGATCCTGCCGTTGGTCGAGGAGACCGGCGCCGACGGCATCGAGCTCAATTTCGGCTGCCCGCACGGCATGAGCGAGCGCGGCATGGGCTCGGCCGTCGGCCAGGTGCCGGAATATATCGAGATGGTGGTGCGCTGGTGCAAGCAGTACACGCGCATGCCGGTCATCACCAAGCTGACGCCCAACATCACCGACATCCGCAAGCCGGCGAGGGCGGCGAAAGCCGGCGGCACCGACGCGGTGTCGCTGATCAACACCATCAATTCGATCACCGGCGTCGATCTCGACAGTTTCGCGCCGCAGCCGACCATCGACGGCAAGGGCTCGCATGGCGGCTATTGCGGCCCGGCGGTGAAACCGATCGCCATGAACATGGTGGCCGAGATCGCGCGCGATCCGGAAACGCATGGCCTGCCGATCTCCGGCATTGGCGGCATTACCACCTGGCGCGATGCCGCCGAATTCATGGCCCTCGGCGCCGGCAACGTGCAGGTCTGCACGGCGGCCATGACCTACGGCTTCAAGATCGTGCAGGAGATGATCGCGGGCCTGGAGAACTGGATGGACGAGAAAGGCCATGCCTCGCTCTCCGACATCGTCGGCCGCGCCACGCCCAACGTCACCGACTGGCAGTATCTCAACCTCAACTATGTCGCCAAGGCGCATATCGACCAGGATGCCTGCATCAAATGCGGCCGCTGCCACATCGCCTGCGAGGACACCTCGCACCAGGCGATCACCGCAATGGTCGATGGCTTGAGGCATTTCGAGGTGATCGAGGCCGAATGCGTCGGCTGCAACCTCTGCGTCAACGTCTGCCCGGTGGAAGGCTGCATCACCATGGAGCCGCTGGCGGCCGGTGCGATGGACCAGCGCACGGGCAAGCCGGTGTCGCCGATCTACGCCAACTGGACGACGCACCCGAACAACCCGATGGCCAAGGTGGCCGCGGAGTAGGGCCCTTTCACGTAAGTTTTCTGAATCAGTCGCCCCGTATTCGTGCGGGGCGACTTCGTATTGAACCAATCCAACTGAGGTTGGCGTCGCCCCTCATTGCCCTGCCGGGCATTTCTCCCCGTATAGTGACGGGAAGAAAGGGCTGGCCGCAGCCTCGGCGCGCTTCCTGCAACGCTGGTGATTGGCGAAACCGACGATGAGAGCGCTCCTCTCCCCCGTCACTATACGGGGAGAGGATGCCGGTCCACCCTCCGCAGCTGCTGCGGAGGACGGGCAGGCAGCTGAGGGGGGCGGCGCCGATCTTCGGATTGAAGCTGAGCAACGGCTATTGCAGATAAAAAATATCCATGATAAAGATTATCCATGAATTGGAGATGCAAGCCATGAAGCTGGGCGAGGGCGTTGAGGCGGCCATCCACTGCGCGTCGACGCTGGCCAGCGTCGACGGCAACAGCACCATGCCGGGTGCGGCGCTCGCGGAGTGCTTCGGGCTGTCGCCAAGCTATCTGCTGAAACATCTCAACCAGCTCACGACGGCGCGAATCCTGGAATCGGTGCCGGGTCCGGCCGGCGGCTATCGGCTGGCGCGAGCGGCCGAGCGCATCACGCTGCTGGACATCGTTTTGGCCGTCGAGGGACGGGAGCCTGCTTTTCGTTGCAGCGAAATCCGCCAGCGTGGCCCGGTCAAGATCGACGCCTCGGCCTATGTCAAACCCTGCGGCATCAATGCTGCGATGCTCAAGGCCGAGCGCGCCTATCGGGCCGCACTCGCCGAAGTGAAGCTGTCCGACATCGTGGCGGAGTACGCGGCAGAGGGTGATCCCCGCGCGTTTGCCGCAAGCTGCGCCTTCGTCGAGCGTTACCAGCGGCCGCAGAAATCCGCTTCATCCAAGCAGATCTAGACCCACCTCTAAACCTACCCAAAAACCTGGAAGGAAAGACGATGAAACAGAGGCTGCAGTTCTTCGCCAAGGCACCGGAGATCATGAAGGCGGTGATGGCGCTCAACAAGGCCGTGGAGGAGTGCGGGCTCGAGGCAAGCCTGATGCACCTCGTCAAGCTCAGGGCGTCGCAGATCAATGGCTGCTCCTATTGCGTCGAGATGCACAGCCGCGAGGCCCGGCGCGACGGCGAGACCGAGACCCGGCTCTATCTGGTCGCGGCCTGGAAGGAATCGCCGCTGTTTTCCGAGCGCGAGCGCGCCGCGCTCGCCTGGACCGAGAAGGTGACGAACATTTCCGGCAACGGCGTTCCGGACGATCTCTACGCGAGCACGCTGGAGCATTTCTCGGAGGAGGAACTGGTCAAGCTGACGGTGGCGGTCGGCATGATCAACACCTGGAACCGGCTCTGTGTGTCCTTCCACGCCATCCATCCGATGCCGGCCGCGAAGGCCGCCTGAGGGTTTAGACCGGCGCGCGGGTCCATCGCGTGCTCGCGCGCTTTCATTTGCGAGATCAATGACATGTTCGAGACTTTTCAGAACGAGATTCTGTTTGTCGCACGCCTGCTGCTTGGCGGCGCCTTCGCCTTTGCCGGACTGCGCAACATTCAGAACAGGAACCTGCTCATCCCGATGATGGCGGCGCGCGGCGTGCCGCGGGCGGGCCATGCATTGTGGCTGGGAATCGTGCTTCAGGTTGCCGCCGGCGCGCTGGTGATCGCCGGCCTTTGGACCGCGCTGGCGGCGGCAAGCCTTGTCCTGTTCCTGATTGCCGCGACACCGATGTTCCACAATTTCTGGGATCATCAGGGTCCGGATCGCGCCTCTCGCGTCAACGGCTTCGTCGGCAATGTTGCCTTGGCTGGCGGGTTCCTGGCGCTAATTGCGCATTCTGTTTGATCGCGGTCGGTGGATTCGGTGCAATTGATGCCGCTGCGTTAATCGCTCCGCCGCGATCATCCTGTATTAGCAAATGCAGGTTCGCCACTCGGAGCGTTCATGGAGCAGAGCTGGACTGCATTCTGGGCACGCGTTTCGGAAGCCTTCCATCAGACGTTGTTTCCGTTTCGGGCCGTCGCCGAAGCCCTTGGCGGGCATCCAAGCGACATTCAGATATGGTGCTTCCTGTGCGGCGTCTTCTTCCTGGCGCTTGTCGCCATCCAGACCTATGGCGACATCGTGCTCAGGCGACGCGGCGTCCTTGCCACCGGCAAGGTGGTCCGCATCGACAAGTCGAGCGACGGACCAGATACGCCTATCATCGAATTTGCAGACCGGCTGGGCAAGGTTTGGCGCTTTGAGTCGCATCTGCCCGTCAATAAAACGACCAGGAACGTCGGCGCACCGGTCGGGGTGATGTATGATCCCCTTCACCCAAAGCGGGCACGCGAAGTGGGCCGCCCACTGATGAAGGTGGTCCACCTTATAGTCTGGTATGCCGTCGTCGGCGGGCTGATGGCGCTCGCCTTCTTGCCCGGCCTCATTTCAAGTTGATCAATTCGCCGCTCACGCGGCAAAGCGCAGGCCGCCGTCGCAGGTCAGCACCTGGCCGGTCATGAAGCTGTTGGAGACCAGGAAGGCTATTGCCGCGGCGACGTCCTCGGCGCGGCCGATGCGGCCGACGGGGGTCTTGCCGGCATATTCGGCAAAGACCGCCTGCCGCTGCTCGTCAGGCAAAAAGTCCCACCAGGGCGTGTCGATGACGCCGGGCGCCACGACATTGACACGCAGCGGCTTCAGCTCGACCGCCAGGATCGGCGCCACGGTCAAAAGCATGCCGTTGATGGCGCCGATGCCGGCGACGCCGGGTGCGGCGAGCTGCGCCGAGACGGCCGAAATGAAGGTGACCGATCCGGCCTTGTTCAAGGTCGGCAGGGCCGCCTGCAGACAGGCCAGCTGCGGTCGGATCTTCTCGTCGACGCCGCTGCCGATGTCGGCAAGGTCTAGCGTCGCGAACGGCCCAAGCCCCTTGCCGCCGCTGGCGGCGAGAACGAGATGATCGAACGGACCGAGGTTATCGAAGAAATTCCGGACCTCGTCCGGCTTGGTCGCATCGAAAGCGGCCTTGCCAACGGTGCCGCCAAGGCTGGCCCAGGCGCTTTTGAGCTTCTCCTCATTGCGGCCGGTGATCGTCACTTTCATCGTGGGGCTGACCAGCCGTTTGGCCGTGGCGAGGCCGATGCCGGACGAGCCGCCGATGATCACGGTGTGTGCGATGTTCTCGCTCATGAATGCTGTTCCCTGGATGTCGAGGAGGGTTGCCCGGTCAGTTCGAGGCTCAACGTTCGCAACAGGCGGCGGGCTCTTTCGTCATAGGCTTGCGCGTCGGCGCGCGATTCCCGCTGGCCGTCGAAATAGAGGCCGCTGCGTCCTTCGAGCGCCGATGACGACGCGAGGTTGAGGATGGCGCCGGCGCCGGTCTCGACGGAACTCCACGGCGTGACGCCGGCCTGCCGGACCATGGTGGTGTCCATGTAGCTCGCCGGGTGAAGGGCATTGACGGTGACGCCGCTGCCTTTGAGCTGTTCGGCCAGATCGATGGTGAACAGGATCTGCGCCAGCTTGCTCTGGCAATAGGCGCGCACGCCGCTGTAGCCGTGGGTCAACATGACATCGTCGAAGTCGATCGCCTGCTGGCCGGCCGACGCGACATTGACGATGCGCGCCGGCGCGCTTTTCTTGAGCAGGGGCAGCAACTCCGACGTCAGCAGGAAGCCGGCGAGATAGTTGACGGCGAAGCGCAGCTCATAGCCGTCGGCGCTCACCTGCCGTTTCGCACCCTGGCCGCCGGTGCCGACGCCGGCATTGTTGATCAAAATGTCGAGCCGGTCGGTGCTGGCGCGCACGGCTTCGGCGAGGCGGCGCGCCTCGGCGAGCGACGCGAGATCGGCGACGAGAAATTCGGCCCTGCCGCCCTTGGCTTCGATGGCGGCGACTGTCGCCTTGCCGCGGCCTTCGTCGCGGCCATGCACCAGCACGCGGGCGCCGGCGGCGCCGAGCCTTTCGGCGACCACACGGCCGACGCCGTCGGTGGAGCCGGTGACGAGAACGGTTTTGTTCTTCAGTTCCATGTTCAGAGCCTCCTTATGCTGCTCTGAACGAGAAGATGGGGCGCGGCGCGCATCCCAAACAGTTCAAACTTTATCCTGGTATCAGTACTGTTATAATAGCTTCATGGATGCCGTGACCCATTCCCCCGAGGACAGCCGCCGCCGCGAGCTTGGCGCTTTCCTGCGTTCACGCCGTGAGAGGCTGTCGCCCGCCGACATTGGCATCGCGACCGGCGCCAGGCGGCGCACGCCCGGACTGAGGCGCGAGGAAGTGGCGATGATCGCCGGCGTCGGCACCACCTGGTACACCTGGCTGGAGCAGGGCAGGGACGTGCGGCCGTCGGTGGAAGTGCTGACGGCGCTCTCAGAGGCGCTGCGCCTCGATGCCGTCGAGAAGCGGCATCTGTTCATTCTCGCCGGCCGCCAGCAGCCCGAGCGTCGGGTGGCGGTGCCCGAAGGGGTCGATGGGACGCTGCTGCATATGTTGCAAAGCCTCGTCCTGCAGCCGGCCTATGTGGTTGGCCGGCGCTGGGACGTGCTGGCCTGGAACGATGCGGCGGTTGCCGTGTTCGGCGACTACGGCCTGCTGGAGGGCGATGCCCGCAACATCGTGCATCTGGTGTTCACCAGCCCGCACCACCGCCGGCTGCTGGTCGACTGGGAAGAGCTTGCCAGAGTGGTGCTCGCTTCGTTTCGCGCCGAGAGCGCCAAATATGTCGGCGATCCGGATTTCGAACGGCTTATCGCGCTGATGATGCGCTCCAGCCCGGAGTTCCGCGACTGGTGGCCGCGGCGAGACGTGGCGCGACGGCTGACCGGGGTGAAGCATGTCCGCCACCCCACCGCCGGCGCGATGGCCTTCGAGCATATGAGCCTGTCGATCGACGACGGCTCGGACATGCGGCTGATCGTCTACACGCCGTTGCCTGAGCAGAACTCGGTTGCGAAATTGCAGAAATTGCTTGAGGGGCTTCCGGCCGAGCGGCGCAGCGCTTGAGGTTGGTTGGTCGCAGGCCCATCGGCTTCGTCATCCACGGGCGGAGCGGGAGCGAAGCGGACGCGGAGACCCGAGGATCCATTCCGTTACCTTTGCCGTGGGGTGCAGCGGTGCAGAATTCTGGACGGTAGCGGCGCTCCGAGGTCACGGAATGGATCCTCGGGTCTGCGCTGCGTCGCTACGCTCCTTGCTCCGCCCGTGGATGACGAAGCTGAGTGGCTTCGGCCAATCTCCAAGGGCAGCAACAACCAAACGGCTCGCAAGTTGTTCCGGCCCGCTGAGCTGGTATGACGAGACGCTAGCCCTTCGGCTTCAAGCCATCGAGGAACAACTGCTCGAGGAACCTTGCAGCGTCCTCGAAGCGGCCGTCGCCGCCGCGGTCGGGACCGAGCACGGCGCGCACCTGGACGTCGAAATCGGCGTAGTGCTGGGTTGTTGCCCAGATCGAGAAGATGAGGTGCCACGGATCGGTGCGGGCGATCTTGCCGGCGCGCATCCAGCCCTTGATGACGGCGGCCTTCTCGTCGACCAGCGTCTTCAGCTCGCCCTCCAGCATCGGCATGATGCGCGGCGCGCCTTGCAGAATCTCGTTGGCGAAGAGCCGGCTTTCGCGCGGAAAATCGCGCGCCATTTCGAGCTTGCGGCGGATGTAGCTCCTGAGCTCGGTCATCGGATCGCCGATGTCGTCCAGCTCGCGGAGCGGCGCCAGCCAGGTGTCGAGCAGCCGCTGCATCAACGTCTCGTGAATGTCTTCCTTGCGGCGGAAATAATAGAGAAGGTTCGGCTTCGACATGCCGGCGGCTTCGGCGATTTGGTCGATGGTCGAGCCACGAAAGCCGTTGGTGGAGAAGACTTCGAGCGCGGCCTCGAGGATGAGTTCGCGCTTTTCCTGCTGGATGCGGGTGCGGCGGGGAGCTGAGCCTTCCATCGTGTCCGTCATCCTTGCCAGTCGTCGCCGTTCGGCCTCTCTGGACCAATTCTCTGGACCAGTTTTTCTTCGGGCCGTGGAGCGCGCTTTTGATGCCGCATTTCCGTTAGTAGTCCCTTGACCGCCGACAGGGCGGTGCTAACGTTTGTCCAACCGGTCAAAATTTTGCGTAGCACGAAAACGCAACGAAGACCAAGCCTTGGGAAGACCAAGCGTTAGCGCACCGAAACAGGCTACAAGGGGAATTCTTGGTCATGTCCAACCGGCTGAAAGTCACGCCGAACGATCTCAGCGCATTCTGGATGCCGTTCACGGCAAACCGGCAGTTCAAGCAGGCGCCGCGCATGTTCGTGTCCGCCAAGGACATGCACTACACGACGAGCGACGGCCGCAAGGTGCTCGACGGCACCGCCGGCCTCTGGTGCGTCAACGCCGGCCACTGCCGGCCGAAGATCACTGAGGCCATTCAGCAGCAGGCCGCCGAACTCGACTATGCGCCGGCCTTCCAGATGGGCCACCCGATCGTGTTCGAGCTGGCGAACCGCCTGGTCGATATCGCGCCGAAGGGCATGGACCACGTCTTTTTCACCAATTCCGGTTCGGAATCGGTCGAAACCGCGCTGAAGATGGCGATCGCGTACCACCGCGTCAGGGGCGAGGGCTCGCGCACTCGCCTCATTGGCCGCGAGCGCGGCTATCACGGCGTCAATTTCGGCGGCATCTCCGTCGGCGGCATCGTCAGCAACCGCAAGATGTTCGGCACGCTGCTCGGCGGCGTCGATCATCTGCCGCACACGCATCTGCCGGAGCAGAACGCCTTCTCGAAGGGCGTGCCGGAGCATGGCGCCGAGCTGGCGAACGATCTCGAGCGCCTCGTCACCTTGCATGACGCTTCGACCATCGCGGCCGTCATCGTCGAGCCGGTCGCGGGCTCGACCGGCGTCATCCTGCCGCCGAAGGGTTATCTGCAGAAACTTCGGGAAATCTGCACCAAGCACGGCATATTGTTGATTTTTGATGAAGTGATCACTGGTTTCGGCCGTCTTGGCGCGCCGTTCGCGGCGGATTATTTCGGCGTCACGCCCGATATCATGACCACGGCAAAGGGTGTCTCCAACGGCGTCATCCCGATGGGCGCGGTGTTCGTCAAGAAGGAGATCCACGACGCCTTCATGACCGGCCCCGAGCACATGATCGAGTTCTTTCACGGCTACACCTATTCGGGTAACCCGATCGCCTGTGCCGCGGCGCTGGGCACTTTAGACACCTACAAGGAAGAGGGCCTGCTGACCCGCGGCGAGGAGCTCTCGTCCTACTGGGAAGACGCGCTGCACTCGCTGAAGGGCGAGCCGCATGTCATCGACATCCGCAACATCGGCCTGATCGGCGCGATCGAGCTGGCGCCGATCGCCGGAAGCCCGACCAAGCGGGCCTTCTCGGCCTTCGTCAAGGCGTTCGAGCGCGGCGCGCTGATCCGCACCACCGGTGACATCATCGCGCTGTCGCCTCCGCTGATCATCACCAAGGGCCAGATCAACGAACTGATCGACCATGTCAGGGACGTTCTGCGCTCGATAGACTAAACTGCTTCCGGCCGGGCGGCGTCGGGAACTGCCGCCCGGCCGGAGACGTGAATGAGAGGACTTTCAATGGCCGCCCCCGGCGAGAATCTGCGAGTGAATTCAGACCGTTTGTGGGACTCCATCATGGAGATGGCGAAGATTGGTCCCGGCATTGCCGGCGGCAACAATCGCCAGACGCTGACCGATTCCGACAAGCAGGGCCGCGAGCTGTTCAAGTCCTGGTGCGACCAGGCCGGGCTCGCCATGGGCGTGGACCAGATGGGCACCATGTTCATGACGCGGGCCGGCACCGATCCGGACGCGCTGCCGGTCTATGTCGGCTCCCACCTCGATACCCAGCCGACCGGCGGCAAATATGACGGCGTGCTCGGTGTGCTCTCTGGCCTGGAAGTCGTGCGCTCGCTCAACGATCTCGGCATCAAGACCAAGCATCCGATCGTCGTCACCAACTGGACGAACGAAGAGGGCGCGCGCTTCGCGCCGGCCATGCTTGCCTCCGGCGTGTTCGCCGGCGTGCACAGCCAAGACTACGCCTATGCTCGCAAGGATCTCGACGGCCTGACCTTCGGCGACGAGTTGAAGCGGATCGGCTGGGTGGGCGACGAGAAGGTCGGCGCGCGCAAGATGCACGCCTATTTCGAATACCATATCGAGCAGGGGCCGATCCTGGAGACCGAGAACAAGCAGATCGGCGTGGTGACCCACTGCCAGGGGCTGTGGTGGCTGGAATTCACGCTGACCGGCAGGGAAGCGCATACCGGCTCGACGCCCATGAACATGCGCGTCAATGCGGGGCTCGCCATGGCGCGCATCCTGGAGATGGTGCAGACGGTCGCCATGGAGAACCAGCCCGGCGCCGTCGGCGGTGTCGGCCAGGTGAAGTTCTCGCCGAATTCGCGCAACGTGCTGCCGGGCACGGTGATCTTCACCGTCGACATCCGCTCGCCGGACCAGGCGAAGCTCGACGGCATGCGCGCCCGCATCGAGAAGGAAGCGCCGAAGATCTGCGAGCCGCTCGGGGTGAAATGCTCGGTCGAGGCGGTCGGCCATTTCGATCCGGTGACGTTCGATCCGACGCTGGTCGGCCGCGTGCGCACGGCGGCGGAGAAGCTGGGCTACAGCCACATGAATCTCATTTCCGGCGCCGGTCACGACGCCTGCTGGGCGGCCAAGGTGGCGCCGGCGACGATGGTCATGTGCCCCTGCGTCGGCGGGCTAAGCCACAACGAGGCCGAGGACATCTCCAAGGAATGGGCGGCGGCGGGCGCCGACGTGCTGTTCCACGCGGTGGTCGAAACGGCGGGAATCGTCGAATGATCGGCTAGACCAATCACCTCCCAAAACACCGCTCGCAAAGAAGCGCGAAAGATCAGGGGAACAAGAGAATGACCAAAGTCATCAAGAACGGCACCATCGTCACGGCCGACCGCACCTGGAAGGCGGACGTGGTGTTCAGCCACGGCAAGATCATCGCCATCGGCTCGGGTCTGCATGGCGATCACGAGTTCGACGCCACCGGCTGCTATGTCATGCCGGGCGGCATCGATCCGCACACCCATCTCGAAATGCCTTTCATGGGCACCTATTCGGCCGACGATTTCGAGTCCGGCACGCGCGCCGCGCTCTCCGGCGGCACGACCATGGTGGTCGATTTCTGCCTGCCGGCGCCGCAGCAGTCGCTGCTCGAAGCGCTGCAGATGTGGGACAACAAGACCTCGAAGGCGGCTTGCGACTATTCCTTCCACATGGCTATCACCTGGTGGGGCAAGCAGGTGTTCGACGAGATGGCGACCGTCGTCGACAGGGGCATCACCTCGTTCAAGCACTTCATGGCCTATAAGGGCGCGCTGATGGTCGACGACGACGAGATGTATGCGTCGTTCCAGCGCTGCGCCGACCTCGGCGCGCTACCGCTGGTGCACGCCGAGAACGGCGACGTGGTCGCGGCGCTTTCGCAGAAGCTGCTTGCCGCCGGCAACAACGGCCCCGAAGGTCATGCCTATTCGCGTCCGCCGGAAGTGGAGGGCGAGGCGACAAACCGCGCCATCATGATCGCCGACATGGCCGGCGTGCCGCTCTATGTCGTGCATGTCTCCTGCGAGCAGAGCCACGAGGCCATCCGCCGCGCCCGCCAGAAGGGCATGCGGGTGTTCGGCGAGCCGCTGATCCAGCACCTGACGCTCGACGAAACCGAATATTTCAACAAGGACTGGGACCATGCGGCGCGCCGTGTGATGAGCCCGCCTTTCCGCAGCAAGTGGCACCAGGATTCGCTGTGGGCTGGCCTGCAGGCCGGCTCGCTGCAGGTGGTGGCGACCGACCATTGCTCCTTCACCACCAAGCAGAAGCGCAACGGCATCGGCGACTTCACCAAGATCCCGAACGGCACCGGCGGCCTCGAGGACCGCTTGCCCATCCTGTGGACCACTGGCGTCAACACTGGTCGGCTGACGATGAACGAGTTCGTCGCGGTGACCTCGACCAACATCGCCAAGATCCTCAACATGTATCCGAAGAAGGGCGCGATCGTCGAAGGTGCTGATGCCGACATCGTGGTCTGGGATCCGAAGCGCAAGAAGACGATCACGGCCAAGAAGCAGCAGTCCGTGATCGACTACAACGTCTTCGAAGGTTTCGAGGTGACCGGCCTGCCGCGCTTCGTCTTCTCGCGCGGCGAGCTGTCGATCGAGGAGGCGGACGTCAAGGCCAAGATCGGCCATGGCGAGTTCGTCGCCCGCGAGCCGAACGCAGCGGTCAACCGGGCGCTGTCGACCTGGAAGGAGATTTCCGCACCGCGCAAGGTGGAGCGGTCCGGCATTCCGGCGACGGGAGTTTAAGCGTGCGCGCCATTTATCTCGTAGTCACGGCCGCCGCGCTGCTGGCTGCCGGCCAGGCATTCGCCGCGGGCATTGATCTCAGCAAGCCCTATGGCGACAAGTATGGCTGCATCAACAGAAACGGCCAGGAAGTCGCCGCCGATCGGATGCTGCTTTTGACCGACAAGGAACTGATCACGGCCGCCAGCGCCTGCACCTTCAGCGACAAGCAGACTCAGGCCGACGGATCACTTGTGGTGCAAGCACAATGCGAGGCGGAAGGCGAAGAGGGGCAGGCGCCGATCAAGTTCACCATCAAGCGCAGCAAAAAGAATGCGAAGAAGCTGGTGGTGACCGACGAAGGCGGCAATGTGATGGGCGAAGTCTCCCGGTGCAAATAACGGCGAGAGCCCATCCTTCAGCTTCAGGCAACCAGCGCATCCAATTCCGGCAGCAGGACGACGCTTTCCTGCTCGTTGGGATCGGTGCGGGCAATGACGGCCGAAGATGGCGCGCCGCTCAGATTGGCGGGCAGGTGCGGCACGCCGGCCGGAATGTAGAAGAGGTCGCCGGCCTTGACGACGATGTGGTGCTCGAGCCGGCCGCCATACCAGGTGTGCACTTCGCCGGAGAGCACGTAGATCGCCGTCTCGTGGTTCTCATGCATGTGCGCCTTGGCGCGGGCGCCGGGCGGCATGGTCAGGAGATGCATGCAGATGCCGGAGGAACCGACCGTTTCGGCGGCAATGCCGGCGAAATAGCTCAGCCCCTGCTTGCCTTCATAAGTGCTTTCAGGGCGAATAAGATGACAAGCGGGTTTAGGCGCATCGGCAAGGCTCCGGGCGTCGATCGAGTGGGACTGGACGAGTGGAAAGCAACATCAACGCAAAAGCAACGGGATTTCATCCTGCACGGCAGCGGCTGCGAAAGGCAGGTTTCTGCCAATGAGCGGACAGTCGCCAGCCGTCGTTTCGGCAAGCAAGCTTGGCCTCACCTTTCAGACCAGTGACGGTCCGGTGCAGGCGCTGTCCAATGTCGATCTCACCATCGGCAAGGGCGAGTTCGTCTCCTTCATCGGCCCCTCCGGCTGCGGCAAGACGACCTTGCTGCGCGTCATCGCGGACCTGGAGAAGCCGACCTCGGGAGCGATCTCCGTCAACGGAATTTCGCCGGAGCAGGCGCGCGAGAAACGCGCCTACGGCTACGTCTTCCAGGCGGCGGCGCTTTTTCCCTGGCGCACGATCGAACGCAACGTGGCGCTGCCGCTGGAGATCATCGGCCTCAGCCAGGCCGAGCAGGCTGAGCGCATCAAGCGCACCATGGAGCTCGTCAACCTCTCCGGCTTCGAGAAGAAGTATCCCTGGCAGCTTTCCGGCGGCATGCAGCAGCGCGCCTCGATCGCGCGCGCGCTCGCCTTCGACGCCGACCTGCTTCTGATGGACGAGCCGTTCGGCGCGCTCGACGAGATCGTGCGCGACCATTTGAACGAACAGCTTCTTTCTCTCTGGGGCCGGACCAACAAGACGATCTGCTTCGTAACCCATTCGATCCCCGAGGCGGTCTATCTCTCGACACGCATCGTGGTGATGTCGCCGCGGCCCGGCCGCGTCACCGACGTCATCGAATCGACGCTGCCGAGGCGCCGGCCGCTCGACATCCGCGAGACGCCGGAATTCCTGGCGATCGCCGCCCGCGTGCGCGATGGGTTGAGGGCGGGGCACAGCTATGAGGATTGAGGGGGTGGCGGATACGCGCCCTCCTCTCCCCGTCGGGGAGAGGGTGGCCGCGCAGCGGCCGGGTGAGGGGGCGGCCAATCGCGATTTCGTCATCCTAGGGCGGAGCGACGCGAAGCGGAGCGCAGACCCTAGGATCCATGCCGTGACCTCGGCGGAAGGGTCAAAACGGCGGAGAAAATGCGCCCGAGGCGCAGCGCTGGGAATCATGTTCGGCACCGCTGTGGAACGTCCAGGTAACGGCATGGATCCTAGGGTCTGCGCCGCGTCGCTTCGCTCCTTGCTTCGCCCTAGGATGACGAAAAGAACGAACGCCGCGGCACAGAAAGCGAAGGCACCCGGCCTTCGCTTCGCTCCGGCCACCCTCTCCCCGGTGGGGAGAGGAGGAGGGAGCCGCTGATGGACTCCTTCCGTTCCAGGATCATCCCGGTAACCACGATCCTCGCTGGCGTGGTCGTCCTCTGGTATGTCTTCGCCGTCATCCTCAACGCGCCGTTCCAGCGCGACCTCGACCAGAGGGCCAACGAAACACCCGGCACAGTCGAATTCATCGGCAAGACTTTGTCGCAGCCGAAGCCGACGCTGCCGGCGCCGCATCAGGTGGCGGTGAACTTCTTCGAGAACACTTTTCTGCGCAGCGTCACCTCGAACCGCAGCCTGGTCTACAATGCCTGGGTGACGCTGTCCTCGACGCTGCTCGGCTTTGCCTTCGGCACCGCACTCGGCATCGTGATTGCGGTCGGCATCGTGCATGTGACGACGCTCGACCGCAGCTTGATGCCGTGGATCATCGCCTCGCAGACCATTCCGATCCTGGCGGTGGCGCCGATGATCATCGTGGTGCTGGCCGCGGTCGGCATCACCGGGCTGATCCCGAAGGCGCTGATCTCGACCTATCTGTCGTTCTTCCCGGTTGCAGTGGGCATGGTGAAGGGGCTGCGCTCGCCCGAGATCATGCATCTCGACCTGATGCACACCTATAATGCCAGCCGCTCGCAGACCTTCTGGAAGCTCAGGGTACCGGCCTCGGTGCCGTTCCTGTTCACCTCGATGAAGGTTGCGGTGGCGGCGAGCCTCGTCGGCGCGATCGTCGGCGAACTGCCGACGGGCGCGGTCGCCGGCATCGGCGCCAAGCTTTTGTCCGGCGCCTATTACAGCCAGACCATCGATATCTGGTCGGCGCTGGTCGCAGGCTCCGTGGTCGCGGCGCTGCTGGTCATGGTGGTCGGCATCGCCGGCCGGCTCGTCGACCGCGCCATGGGCGGGAGGCCGGCATGACCTGGCTGAAACCGTCCTGGCAAGCTGTGCTGGCGATCCTCTTTTGCCTCGTCGCATTGGCGCTCGGTGCGATGTCGAAGCCGGAAGCGGCTGCGCTCGCGCAACCCACGGCGACGACCATCTACCCGTATATGGGCACGAAGGGGCTGATCCTCGGATTGCTGCTGATCGCGGCATTGGTCTCGGCGGTCAGGCTCGCGCCTGTCGTCGAGGCGGCCGTGCTGTTCATCGGCGCGCATATCGCGGCCTGGCTGCTGATCAAGGGCATCGCCGGCTTCGAGGGCACGGCGCTGGCGCCCTATTTCCTGGCTCTCGCCGCCGCCTGGCTGCTGGCCTGGCGCTGCGTCGCCCTCTTGTCTTCGCTAAGGCCCGCAGCCAATGGGGCGAAGACTGCCCTGCGCCTGATCATCCCGGCGATCTTCGGCGCCTGGATACTGATCATCTGGGAAGCGGTGACGCGCGGCGCCGGAATCCCGTTCATCCTTTTGCCGCCGCCGAGCGCCATCGGCGCGCGCATCGCCAACTCGTTGCCGATCCTGGGATCGGATGTGCGGCAGACGATCTTCAAGGCGGTGCTGATCGGCTACATCGTCGGCAATCTCGCCGGCTTCGTCGTCGCCATCCTCGCCGATCGCGTGCCGTTCCTCAGGCGTGGGCTGCTGCCGATCGGCAACATGGTGTCGGCGCTGCCGATCATCGGCGTCGCCCCGATCATGGTCATGTGGTTCGGCTTCGACTGGCCGTCCAAGGCGGCGGTCGTCATCATCATGACCTTCTTCCCGATGCTGGTGAACACGGTGGCCGGGCTCGCCGCCTCCGGCCATATGGAGCGCGATTTGATGCGCACCTATGCGTCGGGCTACTGGCCGACGCTCTTGAAACTCAGGCTGCCGGCGGCAATGCCGTTCATCTTCAATGCGCTGAAGATCAATTCGACGCTGGCGCTGATCGGCGCCATCGTCGCGGAGTTCTTCGGCACGCCGGTGGTGGGCATGGGATTCCGCATTTCGACCGAAGTCGGGCGGATGAACATCGACATGGTTTGGGCCGAAATCGCAGTTGCAGCACTGGCGGGTTCGGTCTTTTATGGCGTGGTCGCTCTCGTCGAGAGAGCCGTCACGTTTTGGCATCCCTCTGTCCGTGGTGGATAGGGGCGGTGGGTTTGGGTGATAACTTCAGAGGGTAAAAACATGAAAAGACTGGTAATTTCTGCTTTGGCCGGGGCGATGTCGCTGGCCGCTTTCCAGGCGATGGCCGCCGACAAGGTGACGCTGCAGCTGAAATGGGTCACGCAGGCCCAGTTCGCCGGCTACTATGTCGCCAAGGCCAAGGGTTTCTATGACGCCGAGGGCCTCGACGTCGACATCAAGCCGGGCGGTCCGGACATCGCGCCGGAGCAGGTGATCGCCGGCGGCGGCGCCGACGTGATCGTCGACTGGATGGGCGGCGCGCTCGCCGCGCGCGAGAAGGGCGTGCCGCTGGTCAACATCGCCCAGCCTTTCAAGAAGGCCGGCATGGAGCTGGTCTGCCCGAAGGACGGCCCGATCAAGACCGAAGCGGACTTCAAGGGCCATACGCTGGGCGTCTGGTTCTTCGGCAACGAATATCCGTTCTATGCCTGGATGAACAAGCTCGGCCTCAAGACCGAGGGCGGTCCGGACGGAGTCACGGTGCTGAAGCAGAGCTTCGACGTGCAGCCGCTGATCCAGAAGCAAGCTGACTGCATCTCGGTCATGACCTACAACGAGTACTGGCAGCTGATCGACGCCGGCTACAAGCCGGAGCAACTCACCGTCTTCAACTACTCGGCCATGGGCAACGACCTGCTCGAGGACGGGCTCTATGCGCTGGAAGACAAGCTCAAGGATCCGGCCTTCGAGGACAAGATGGTGCGCTTCGTGCGCGCCTCGATGAAGGGCTGGAAATACGCCGTCGACAATTCGGACGAGGCGGCCGGCATCGTCATGGACAATGGCGGCCAGGACGAGAACCACCAGAAGCGCATGATGGGCGAAGTCGCCAAGCTGATCGACAATGCCGACGGCAAGCTCGATCCGGCGACCTATGAGCGCACCGCCAAGGCGCTGCTCGACCAGAAGATCATCGCCAAGGAGCCCTCGGGCGCCTACACGACGGCGATCACCGACAAGGCGATCAAGTAAGATCGGGCCTTGATGGCGGCATCGAAAGGGGCGGGCGACCGCCCCTTTTTGTTGGCGCTGGTAAAATATGCGTGTGTCCGGATACAAAGCGCCTGCCAACCGTTGCAGTAGAGTCCGCGCGCCGGGGAGCGGTGGCGGACGCATTAGCCAAACGGAGGTCCTTCAATGCGCATCCAAGCCTTGCCGCTGCTTTCGGCGCTAGCCGTCTCGACCGCTTTCCTGCTCGCATCGCCGGCCATGGCCGAGACGATGAAGTTCAAGGCGACGCTCGATGGTGGCCAGCAAACCCCGCCCGTCACCACCAAGGGCAAGGGAACTGCTACATTCACCTTCAACACCACCAGCAAGAAGCTCAGCTGGAACGTCAAATATTCCGGCCTCAGCGGGCCGGCGGCGGCCGCTCACATTCACGGCCCGGCCGCAATGGGTCAAAGCGCGGATCCGGTAATCCCGTTCAAGAAGCTAAAGAGCCCGATCAAGGGATCGGCGACGCTGACCGACGCGCAAGCGGCCGATCTTGAGGCCGGCAAGTATTACGTCAATGTCCACACGAAGGCTAATCCGGACGGCGAGATACGCGGGCAGATCGAAAAGGCTGGCGCATCGATGTAGCGGACTTTCCGCAGGCAGGAACGAGGCGGCAAAACCGCCTCGTTCGAGTCACGACTTGTCGCGGATCTGGGTCAGCGTGCGGGTCGGCGTGATCGCTTCGGGATCGAGCCTGATCTCGACGATTGCCGGCTTACCGCTGGCGCGCGCACGTTCGAACGCAGGCGCGAAGTCTTCGGTCTTTTCGACCGTCTCGCCATGGCCGCCATAAGCGCGGGCAAGGGCGGCGAAGTCCGGGTTCTTCAGATCGGTTGCGACGACGCGGTTTGGATATTCCCGTTCCTGATGCATGCGGATGGTGCCGTAGATGCCGTTGTTGACGACCACTACGATGATCGGCAGGTCATATTGGACAGCGGTCGCGAATTCCTGGCCGTTCATCAGGAAGCAGCCGTCGCCGGCGAAGGCAACCACGGTGCGATCAGGGTACAGTGACTTGGCGGCAACGGCCGCAGGCGTGCCGTAGCCCATCGAGCCGGAAGTGGGTGCTGCCTGCGTACCGAAGCGGCGGGTGCGGTAGAAGCGATGCACCCAGGTGGCATAGTTGCCGGCGCCGTTGGTCAGGATGGCGTCCTCAGGGAGCGTCTTGTTCAGATACTCCATGATCGGCCCCATCTGGACCGCGCCTGGGCCGGTCTGCGGCGGCGTCGACCATTCGAGATAGGCGGCATGTGCCTTTTCCGTCTCCTGCGCCCATGAAGGCGTGGCGGCCGGCCTGCGCTTGGCGAACGCCGTGACGAAAGCCGACGGCGAGGCGTTGATCGCCAGCGTCGGGCGGTAGACGCGGCCGAGCTCGCCGGCATCGGCATGGACATGCACCAGCGCCTGGTCGGGATAGGGGCTCTTCAGCAGCGTGTAGTCGGAGGAAGGCATCTCGCCCATGCGCCCGCCGATCAGCAGCACGACGTCGGCCGCCTTGATCTGCGCCGCCAGCTTCGGATTGATGCCGATGCCGACGTCGCCGGCATAGTTCGGGTGAAGATGGTCGAACAGCATCTGGCGACGGAATGAGCAGCCCACCGGCAGCGACCATGCCTCGGCGATCGTGCGCATCTGCGCCACCGCTTGGTCATCCCAGCGCGTGCCGCCGAGAATGACGAACGGTCGCTTTGCGCCGGCAAGCAGCATTTCGAGCGCGTCGAGCTCGGCCTCGCCGGGACGCGTCTCGACCGGCGTGTGCGGAAGCGCTTCCGGCGCCTCGACCTGGCCGGTCAGCATGTCCTCGGGCAGCGAGATGACCACGGGGCCCGGCCGGCCCGAGGTCGCCACCGCGAAGGCGCGGGTGACGAATTCCGGAATGCGCGAGGCGTCGTCGATCTCGACCACCCATTTGGCGATGTCGCCGAAGAAACGCTTGTAGTCGACCTCCTGGAAGGCCTCGCGCTCCTTGGCATGGCTTGCGACCTGGCCGATGAACAGGATGAGTGGCACCGAATCCTGCATGGCGATGTGGATGCCGGCCGAGGCGTTGGTGGCGCCTGGACCGCGGGTGACGAAGCAGATGCCGGGCTTGCCGGTCAGGCGGCCCTGGCAGTCGGCCATCATCGCCGCGCCGCCTTCCTGGCGGCAGACGATGGTGCGGATCGATGAATCATGCAGCGCATCGAGCACCGCCAGATAGGATTCGCCCGGAACGCAGAAGATGCGGTCGGTGCCGTTCGCTTCGAGCGCCTCGACGATCAGTTGTCCGCCGGTCTTCATTTTGCTGATCTCTCCAGTTCGGCAAGGATTTCCTGCGTGTGCTCGCCGAGGCGCGGCGAGGGGCGCTCATAAACGAGCGGCGTGCCGGACATCACCATCGGCGCCCGCACCGAAGGCAGAAGATTGCCATGGCCGTCGTCGAGGTCGAGTCGCATGCCGCGCGCGATCGTCTGCGGGTCGGCGAACATCTGGCCGATCGTGTTGATCGGGCTCGCCGGCACGCTTGCTGCCTCGAGCTTAGCCAAAAGCGGATCGCGATCCCACGTGCTCAGCGTCTCGACAATCAGCTCGCGCAGCTTGGCGCGATTGGCCACTCGGGCGGGGTTGGTGGCGAAGTCAGGATTGGCGGGCAAGTCGGTGAGACCGACCACAGCGCAGAACTTGCCGAACTGGCCGTCATTGCCGACGGCAAGGATGATGTGGCCGTCCCTCACCGGCAGCACCTCGTAAGGCGCAATGTTCATATGGGCGTTGCCCATCTGCACCGGCGACTTGCCGGAGACCAGATAATTGAGGTTCTGGTTGCCGAGCGCCGAGACCTGGCTGTCGAACAGAGCCATGTCGATGTGCTGGCCTTCGCCGGTCTTTTCGGCATGGCGCAGCGCCGCCTGGATGGCGATCACCGAATAGAGACCGGTGAAAAGGTCGGAGATCGCGACGCCCGCCTTCTGCGGCTCCCGACCTGCCTCGCCGGTGATCGACATCATGCCGGCCATCGCCTGGATGATAAAATCGTAGCCCGCGCGCGGTGCGTAAGGGCCGTCCTGGCCGAAGCCGGTGATCGAGCAATAGACGAGGCGCGGATTGATCTTCTTCAGGCTTTCGTAGTCGAGGCCATATTTCTTCAGGCCGCCGAGCTTGAAGTTCTCGATCAGCACGTCGGCAGTGGCGACGAGGCGCCGCAGCGTGTCGGCGCCCTCGGGCTTGGAGAAATCGATGGCGATCGAGCGCTTGCCGCGATTGCAGGAGTGATAATAGGCGGCCGAAAGGTTCTCGCCGTCATGGCTCATGACGAAGGGCGGACCCCATTTGCGGGTATCGTCGCCGCCATCCGGGCTTTCGACCTTGATGACATCGGCGCCGAGATCGGCGAGCAGCTGCCCGGCCCAAGGCCCCGCCAGGATGCGGGCGAGCTCGATAACGCGGATGCCTTTCAGCGGAGGCTCTGTCATGGATCACCGTGGTTCAATGAAGCGCAGCCTCGAATCCTGCGTCGTGCATGTCGCTATCCCAAAACCGCTGCGCACTTTTGGGCGACATGCACTATCAATAGCAGCCGTCCCTGTCACGGCTCTTGCAGTGGGCCACGCCGGATCAGGATTTGAGCACGCTGTCGGCCCAGGCGGCGAAATCGTTCATGACGGCGTCGCGATTGATCTCGTTCAAGCTTTCGTGGCGAGTCTCGGCGTAAACCTTTGAAACCAGATTCGAAAAGCCCATTCTATCCATGCGCCGGCCGAGGTGGCTGACCGCCTTGCCATAGTCCGACGCCGGGTCCTTCTCGCCGCCGGCCAGGTTGACGTGGAGGTCGCGGCGTACGCCGGCAAAGCTGGAATCCTTGCCGGCATGAAGCGCCATGCTGACGACATCGCGCCACATCGAGATCGAGGCGTCCCAGCCACAGAGCGGGTCGGCGATGTATTTGTCGACCTCGATCGGATCGCGCGACAGCCAGTCGAACAGGGTCCGGTGGTTGGGCACCGCCTTGCCCCAGGCCTGGAAGGTCAGCTTCGGCAACAGGCGCGACGGCACGTCGGAGCCCAACCGCATGCGTTCCCAGCCTAGGATGCCCAGCGCGAGCTGGCCGAGCAGACCTTGCGAGAAATTGCCGTTCCAAATGGCGGCGGCACGGACGCGACCGGAACGGCGGAGCACGAAATTCAACGCGATCGAAGCGCCGAGCGAGTGGCCGAAGACGATGACCGGCAACCCCGGATGCTCGGCGGCGATCAGGTCGTGGACCGCGCCGACATCGGCGATCACCTTGGCGACGCCGTCGGCGTGAGCGAACCTGCCGAGCGGCGCGTCGGGCGCCTTTGTCGCGCCGTGGCCGCGATGGTCATGGGCATAGACATGAAAGCCGCGCGGGGCGAGGAAATCGGCAAATCGGGCATAGCGCGCCGCGTGTTCGGCGAGGCCGTGATTGATCTGGATCACGGCGCGCGGAGCCGTCTCAGCGTCTTTCACATAAAGGTTAAGGTCGGCCCCGGTTGGTGAGGCCAGCCTAGTCTTTCTGTCGAATGGCATGTCTCGCTCCCTCCGCGACTGATGGGCGAGGGTTTCGGCGACGTCAAGAGAGCGCAGCATTGACAGCATGCTGTCAATGAGTTATATGACAGTATGCTGTCAACTTGGAAGCCAGGGAGAAAGTTATGAAGACGTCGACCATCGACGGCCCGCAGGGTCGGCTTGCGATTTACAGTATCGGAACCGGCAACGGCTTGCCGATCCTGTTCCTGCACGGCGATTGCAGCCGTGCATCGGCGTGGCAGCAGGTGATGCAAGCCACGGCCGATGACCGGCGGGCGGTTGCCTTCGACTTTCGCGGTCACGGCATCTCGGCGCCAGCCGCGGATGGCGACTATGGCTATGACGGGCGTGCGGCCGACGTCGAAGCGATCGCCGATGCGTTCAGCCTGAAAAGGTTTCTCATTGTTGCCCATAGCGGCGCGGCGGGGACGGCGCTCGCCTACGCCGCCAGCCATGCGAACCGTGTCGCCGGCATCCTGCTGGTTGATCCGGCGACCGATCCGCGTGCCTTGCCGAAGGACGTGCGCGAAGGGTTCATCCGTGATCTGGCCGGCCCCAATGCATCCGATGTGTTGAAGGCGTATTACACGTCCATCGCCGGCTCCAATCCTGCCGTCCGCGAGCGGGTGCTTGCCGACGCGTCGGTCGTCGATCCGGCGGCGGTGGCGGGTGTCGGCAAGGCGCTCGCCGAGTGGAATCCGGAACCGGCGCTCGATGCCTATCATGGGCCGCTGCTGGTGCTGGCGACCGAGCCCAGCAACAATCCATCCGCGCTTTATCACCTGCGAGCCGGCATTCCGCATCAAGTCGTGGCGGGCACCGGCCATTGGGTCATGCTTGACAAGCCCGAGGTGGTGGCGGAAGCCGTCAACACATTCATCGCGACCATCGAGGCCCACGAATGACGACCGGGACCGAGGCCGCAGACACGCTTACCGATCTCGTTCTTGCTGTGTTCAGGCTGAATGGCCGCTTCCTCGAAGCGGCAGATCGGCTGGCCGCTCCGGCGGGGCTGACCGCGGCGCGCTGGCAGGTGCTGGGAGCCGTTCTTAGAGAGCCGAAATCCGTCGCGGAGATCGGACGCGACATGGGGCTTGCCCGCCAGAGCGTGCAGCGCCTGGCCGACATACTGGCCGAGGACGGGCTTGCCGCCTATGCCGACAATCCGGCGCATCGCCGCGCCAAGCTTTTGTCGGTGACCGAAGCCGGCTGGACGGCAATCCGCCACATCGCCAGACGTCAACACGCATGGGCGAACTCTGTCTCCGAGGGCCTCGACCCTCGAGAGCTCAAGGGTGCGCTGGCGCTGCTGCGGGTGCTGGCGCTGCGGGTGGAGCAGGCCGAGAGCTGACCAGGCCAAAAGCCTTCATCTGGGGATTATTTTCGCCTGGCGAAAAAGATCGCAATTCTGACACGTCGCCTGTTCTAGTGTGACGAATCCAATACGGTTCAATGATCGCCGGGAGAGCGGGAATGCGGGTTTGGGCACTATGGGGTTCGGTTGTTCTGGCCCTGGTTGGCGCCAGCACGGCGAATGCCGATGTGAAGATGAGCGGCACATTCGTGGCCGACAGCGCCTGTCCGGCGACGCAAGCCATCAAGAGTGGCAAGAACCCGGGCAACATCTCCATCGAGGCAGGACAAAGCTATCAGCTTCTGGCCGGCAACAAGGACGCGCCCACCCACTACCTCATCCAGGTCCCGGGCGCCGATCCGGAACGACGCTGGGTGAAGATCAACTGCGGTCATGTCACCGGCGGCAGCGCGCCGGCCACCCAGGCGCCCGCCGACCAGGCCAGACCGTCGCAGCCGGCTTCCGGCAAGCCTGAATATGTCTTCGCATTGAGCTGGCAGCCCGCCTTCTGCGAGACCAAGGCCAACAAGCCCGAATGCAAGGCGCAGAATCCCAACGAGTTCGACGCTTCGCACTTCACCTTGCACGGGCTGTGGCCGCAGCCGAACGGTAATTTCTATTGCCAAGTGTCGGCTGGCGACAAGACCAACGACAATCCCGCGCATTGGGGGGATCTGCCAGCGGTCGACCTCGATGCCAATACGCGCGCCGAGCTCGACGAGGTGATGCCGGGTACTGCCTCCAAGCTCGAACGCCACGAGTGGATCAAGCACGGCACCTGCTACGGCAAGAGCCAGCAGGAGTATTTCTCCGACGCGCTCAATCTGATGCGCGCGGTGAACGCCTCGCCGGTGCGCGATCTCTTCACCAAGAACATCGGCAAGCAGCTGACGTCGGACCAGGTCCGCAGCGCCTTCGACCAGGCCTTCGGCGCTGGCGCCGGCGACCGGGTACGCGTCTCCTGCCTTGTCGATCCGTCGAGCGGCCGGCGGCTGATCGGCGAGCTGACGCTCGGCCTCTCCGGTCCGATCGGTCCTGACAGCAAGCTCGCCGACCTGCTCATGGCCTCGACGCCGACGGGCAAGGCCGGTTGCCCGAAGGGCACGGTCGACGCGATCGGCTTCCAGTAGGGGCTGCGCGGGTTAAGCCGCCGGACCGGCAGTCCTGCGGCTTGCCGAAAGATCGCGGCATGCCGAAAGCGATTGCCGTTCGGCGCTTCATCGCCTACATAGCGCGCAACCCCCATCCAACTCGACAGTTCAGTTTCAGGGAAAGCGCGCGTGGCTCGCCAATTCATCTATCACATGTCCGGCCTGTCGAAGGCCTATGGCACCAAGAAGGTGCTCGACAACATCCACCTGTCCTTCTATCCGGACGCCAAGATCGGCATCCTCGGCCCCAACGGCTCGGGTAAGTCGACCATCCTGCGCATCATGGCCGGGCTCGACAAGGAGTATCAGGGCGAGGCGTGGCTGGCCGAGGGCGCGACCGTGGGCTACCTCGCGCAGGAGCCGCAGCTCGACCCCAACAAGACCGTACGCGAAAACGTCATGGACGGCGTCGCCAGGAAGACGGCCATCATCGATCGCTACAACGAGCTGATGATGAACTATTCCGACGAGACGGCCGACGAGTCCGCCAAGCTGCAGGACGAGATGGATCGCCTCAACCTGTGGGACCTCGAGCAGCAGGTCGAGATGGCGATGGACGCGCTGCAGTGCCCGCCGGCCGATTCCGAGGTGACCAACCTGTCGGGCGGCGAGCGTCGCCGCGTGGCGCTCTGCCGGCTGCTGCTCGAGCAGCCCGACCTTTTGCTGCTCGACGAGCCGACCAACCATCTCGATGCCGAGACCACGCAATGGCTGGAAAAGCATCTGCGCGACTATCCGGGCTCGGTGCTGATCATTACCCACGACCGCTACTTCCTCGATAACGTCACCGGCTGGATCCTCGAGCTCGACCGCGGCCGCGGCATCCCCTACGAGGGCAACTACACCAGGTATCTCGACGCCAAGGCCAAGCGCCTGATCCAGGAAGGCCGCGAGGACGACGCCCGTCAGAAGGCGATCTGGCGCGAGCGCGAGTGGATCCAGTCTTCGCCGAAGGCGCGCCAGACCAAGTCCAAGGCCCGTATCAAGGCCTATGAGGAACTGGTCGAGCAGTCGCAGAGCCGCAAGCCGACCGATACACAGATCGTCATCCCGTCGAGCGAGCGCCTCGGCAACGTCGTCATCGAGATCGAAGGCCTCAACAAGGGCTTCGCCGACGAACTGCTGATCGAAGACCTTTCCTTCAAGCTGCCGCCAGGCGGCATCGTCGGCGTCATTGGCCCGAACGGCGCCGGCAAGACGACGCTGTTCAAGATGATCACCGGCCAGGAAACACCTGATGCCGGCTCGATCCGCAAGGGCGAGACGGTGAGGCTCGGCTATGTCGACCAGAGCCGCGACGCGCTCGACCCGAACAAGACCGTGTGGGAAGAGATCTCCGGCGGCGCCGAGGTCATCAAGCTCGGCAAGCACGAGGTCAACAGCCGCGCCTATTGCTCGTCCTTCAACTTCCGCGGCGGCGACCAGCAGCAGAAGGTCGGCAACCTTTCAGGCGGCCAGCGCAATCGCGTGCATCTGGCAAAGATGCTGAAGGGCGGCGGCAATGTGCTGCTGCTCGACGAACCGACCAACGACCTCGACACCGAAACGCTGGGCGCGCTTGAAGATGCGCTGGAAGCCTATGCCGGCTGCGCGGTCATCATCAGCCACGACCGCATGTTCCTCGACCGCATGGCGACCCACATGCTCGCCTTCGAGGGCGACGCGCATGTCGAATGGTTCGAGGGCAATTTCGAGGAATACGAGAAGGACAAGCTGCGCCGCCTGGGCGCGGAAGCGGCCACTCCGCACCGCATGACGCACAAGCGGCTGACAAGGTAGGATCAACCAAGCGGCGGCGAACAAAGAGGTTCTGAAATGGCTGACTGGTCCGCCGCCCAATATCTGAAATTCGAGGACGAGCGTACGCGGCCCGCGCGGGACTTGGCGACACAGGTGCCGGTCGACTTCCCGCGCCGCGTCGTCGACATCGGCTGCGGTCCGGGCAACTCGACGCAGCTTCTGGTCGAGCGCTGGCCGGATGCCGAGGTCAGCGGCTTCGACACCTCGCCCGACATGATCGAGAAGGCGAGGGTACGGCTGCCCAATGTCACCTTCGCGCTCGCCGATGCTGCCAAATGGCAGCCGGAGAACCCGGTCGACGTGATCTTCGCCAACGCCGTCTTCCAGTGGCTGCCGGAGCATCCGGCGGTGTTCCAGCGGCTGATGGGATTGCTCGCGCCCGGCGGCGCCTTGGCCATTCAGATGCCCGACAATCTCGCCGAGCCTTCGCATCAGCTGATGCGCGACACCGCGGCCGAGATGCCGTTCTCCGCCAAGCTCAAGGGCGCGGCGCGCGCGCCGCTGCCGCCGGTTTCGTTCTACTACGATCTCCTGTCGCCGCTCGCGGACTGGGTGGATATCTGGCACACGATCTACAACCATCCGCTGGCCGATGCCGAAGCGGTCGTCGAATGGGTCAAGGCGACGGGGCTGAAGCCGTTCCTCGATCCGCTCGACGCGGATGAGAAAAAGCTGTTTCTCGAAAGCTATACCGCGAAGATCGCAAAGGCCTATCCCAAGACGGCGAACGGCAAGGTGCTGCTGCGCTTCCCGCGCATCTTCATCATCGCCAAGCGCGCCTGACCGCTTCCGGTCAACTCATCGCGATAGCCGCGCGCAAACAGAGATTTAAGCTGGCATAAACCGGCCAAATGCGACAAGGGTGGCCCGGCCCGCTTCGGCACCAGAAGGTTGCGCCTCGGACGGATTGGACATGCATCGCGTCATCATCAGCGGCATCGGCGCCGAAATCCCCGAGCCCGTCATCACCAATGAAGAGCTGGTTGAAAGCTTCAACAGCTGGGTCGATACCGAAAATGCGCGCCGCGCCGTCACCGGCGAGACGCCGCTGCAGAAATCGGACAGCGACTTCATCGTGCATGCGTCGGGCGTGCAGACCCGCCATGTGATCGAGCGCGAAGGCATTCTCGACCCGACCCGCATGGCGCCACGGATTCCGGCACGGCCGGACGACGCGCTGTCGCTCCAGGCGGAGTTCGGCATTGCCTCAGCCAGAAAGGCGATTGCCCATGCCGGCGTGGAAGCGTCGGATATCGACCTGGTGATATGCTCGGCCTCGCATCACCAGCGGCCCTATCCGGCGATCGCCATCGAGATGCAGGAGGCGCTGGGCACCAAGGGCGCCGGCTTCGACATGGGGCTGGGCTGCTCTTCCGCCGCGGCCGCGCTGCACATCGCGGTCAATCTGGTCAGGGCCGGGGCGCATAAGCGCATCCTGGTGTCGACGCCCGAAATCATCACCGGCCATCTCAACTTCCGCGACCGGCAGACGCATTTCATCTTCGGCGACGCCTCGGTCGCGATGGTCGTCGAAGGGCTCAACCAGGGCGAAAAGCGGCCGGGACGCTTCGAGGTGCTCGACACACGCACCTGGACGCAATTGTCGAACAACATCCGCACCAATCTCGGCTACCACACCCGCACCGCCCAGGACGATCCCTACCAGATCAAGCTCGAGGGCAATCTGATCAAGCAGGTCGGCAACAAGGTGTTCAAGGAAGTCACCGTCGCCGGCCACAAATTCATCGTCGAGTTCCTGGCCGAGCACGGGCTGACGCCGCAAGGCATCCGCCGCTTCTGGCTGCATCAGGCCAATGCGCGCATGAACGCGATGATCCTGAAACTCGCCTTCGGTCACGACGTCGACCACGACCGCGCGCCGATGGTGCTGGAACGGCTCGGCAACACGGCGGGCGCCGGCGCGATCGTCGCGCTGTCGGAAAACCATGCCGACATGAAGGCCGGCGATTTCGGCCTGCTCTGCGCCTTCGGCGCCGGTTATTCGATCGGCGGCGCGCTGCTCAGGATGTTGTAAAGCGGGTCAGGCTGGCGCGAAGGGCACCAGCATCGGCACGCGCCTGGCGTAGTCGTCATAGGCGGGGCCCAACTCGCCGCGCAGGAAGCTTTCTTCCAGCTTGGCCTTGACGACGATGCCTATAAGCAGGAGGGCGGCGCCGGCGATGCCCCAGACCGTGCCTTTCGCCGCCATGGTGGCGAGGATCGATAAAAGCAGGCCGGTGTAGATCGGGTGGCGGACTAGCCGATAGGGGCCGGTGTCGACCACCCGGTGATCGGCCTTGGCGGTAATGGTGCCGGACCACAGCTTGCCGAGATGCAGGCGCGCCCACCAGGCGAAGGCGATGCCGACGGCGATAAGGGCAACGCAGATCCAGGCCTCCGCCAGCGTCGGCATCCAGAGCCGAAGCCGGCCGACATAGCCGTGCGCCGGCACGAACAGCAGGATGGTGCCAGCGAGCCACAGTGCCCGATACTGGGCCTCAGCCCTGAAGCCTGCGCGCTTTTGCGCGGGGTCGGCCCAGAAGGCGGCCAAAGCCCAGGATACGATCCAAGCCAGCCACAAGGCAGCGATTGCGGGTCCTGGATGCATGATCAACCCTTTCGTCTTGGCGCCGCCATCAAAGCGACGCCGCGGGGCGAAAGATAGTGGCGGCCAGTAAGAACGTTGTGATCGCAAGGCGAGCGGCGAGCAGACACCGCTCCTATTCGCTCGAACAGCTAAACATCCACTGTACGCCAAAAGCATCGACGAGCATCCCGAAGCTTGTCCCCCAATACCGACGCGCCAGAGGCACGGTGATCCGGCCGCCCTCGGCCATGTTGCCGAACAGCGCCCGCATCGTGATGATTTCGTCGAACTCCAACATCAGCGCCGAGCCTTTCATGGGCTCGGCGTCGTCATTGTCAGATGCGTGAAAAAGAATGCCAGGCCCCTCGAATCGGGCATGCAACACTTTCCCTCGCATGGCCTCGGTTCGCACGGGCATATTGTTTTCGCCCCAACGCAGCAGGACCGTTCCCCGGCCGAGGCCACACCGTTCGTAGAAGGCGAGAGCCTCCTCGCAGTTGGTCGTGAAAAACAGCGAGGGAGAAAACCGCATCCCGTGCCCTTGCTTCTGAACCGTGGTCGTCATGCGGTGGCCATCGCCGCCGCGACCAGCGCCTCGCCTGAATATTGCCGGCCGCCGATGCCCCAGCCGCCGTCGGGCGCATTGAGGATGTTGATCCAGGTGTTTTCGGGCCTGTGGCCCGGCACGCAAAGGTTGGTGACGATCCTTGCGGCGGCCGTAATGAATGCCTCTCGCGCCTCGATGGAGGCAAGGCCGATGTTCGGCAGTTTCAGTTCCACCATGACGACGGGCCGGTTGGCGCCGCCCGCATAGATGCGATGGCCCGGCAGGACATGGACCGTTCCGCCGACGATTGCAGTGAAAAACGAGTTCCCGGTGGCTCCGGAGGCCTCGACGAGCGCGGCGCTCAGGCGGGGAATGATTTCGCGCTCCCCAGCTGTTGTCAGCACGCCTTCGGGTGCGGTCACGGTGATCGGCATAGTGGTTCTCCCTTATCTGCTGTGGATGGCCCTGACAGCTCTGATGCCTTGCGCTTGCCAGGTTACGTATTGATTGTTACGTTATCCAAAATCGACAAGTCAATGGGTTTCGTATCGATCACTATGGAAAATTTCGAGAAGTCACGCGGCGGCAGGCCGCGCGCATTCGACCCGGAGGTTGCGCTCGACGCCGCGATGCATCTGTTCTGGGAGCATGGTTATGAAGCGACCTCGCTTGCCATGCTGCGCGAGGCCATGGGCCTGACGCCGCCGCAGATCTACAACGCCTTCACCGACAAGGAGACGCTGTTCCGTCGGGCGCTGGCGCGCTACCACGAAAGGGAGATCGGGTTTGCGCTCGACGCGCTCGGCGCGCCGGTGCAGGTCAAGGAGGCGATCCGTTTGCTGCTGATGGGCGCGGCTGAGGCCTACACCCGGCCGGGCAAGCCTGGCGGCTGCCTTTTCATCAGCGGTGCGCTGGCGGCCTCGCCGCAGGCGCAAGGCATCGCGGACGAGCTCAAGACATATCGCAAGGCGACCGAAGCGGCGATCGCGGCGCGGCTGGTCAAGGGCCAAGAGGCCGGCGAATTGCCGGCGGATCTGTCCGTCGAGCGATTGGCCAAATACCTGACCGGCGTCATGCACGGAATGTCGATCCAGGCGCGCGATGGCGCTTCGGCGCAAGACCTCAGGGCTTTGGCCGAGATCGCTCTTGCCGCCTGGGCAGCCGAAGTGCGAAAAGCGGCCGACTCAATTGACGAAACCGATGCAGGACCTGTTCTCCACGATTGAAACGCCCATCGAGACCGTGCCGGGCCGCAAGCTCGCGGCGATGGCCGCGGCGCTTTACATGGCGCCTTCCGATCACTTCGAGACAAGGCGGGTGGAGGAACTGCGGCTCGGCTTCGATGGCATCGAGGGCGATTTCCATGCCGGCGCGACACGGCGTTCCGGCGGGCGCGAGCCTTGGTATCCTCGCGGTACCGAGATGCGCAACGAAAGGCAAGTGTCACTGGTCGCTGCCGACGAACTGGCCATCGTCGCCGAGCGGATGGGCATCGCGGAGATCAAGCCGGAGTGGATCGGGGCTAACCTGCTGATCGAAGGTGTGCCGCATCTTTCCATGCTGCCGGCGGGATCGCTGCTGTTCTTCAAGGGCGGCGTGACCATCAAGGTCGATGCGCAGAACGGGCCCTGCCGCTTCTCCGGTCGCTCGGTGGCCGAGCATGCCGGCATGGCCGATCATGAGGATGGAGCATTGCTGTTTCCGAAGGCAGCCAAGCGCCTGCGAGGCCTCATCGCCTGGGTCGAGAAGCCAGGCATCATCAGGGCAGGCGAGGAGATCTCCGTGCGGGTGCCGGAGCAGTGGATCTATCGCGCTTAGAGCGGTTCACCGTTTCGCGGAAACGGCAAACCGCTCTATTTCTTTGTTTTGGCGCAATTCCGGACGGAAGGCTTCGGCGAAGTCGCCGAGCCCAACCGTTTCACACTTTTCCTGGAATTGCTCTAAAAGCGCGTCGCGATCTTTCAGATTCGCTCCCTGCGCTTTAGGTACTTTTACGCATGTCTTTGTCCCGAAACCGGTTCCCACTTTCGGGAGACATGCTTTAGTAGCGCACCGGGCTCGACCAGGCCGGATCGTCGTGCCTTTTCCAATAAAGCGCCATCAGACGCTCGGTGATCACGCCGACCTTGCCGTCGGCCACCGGCGCGCCGTCGATCGTCGTGACGGGCATGATGCCGCCGGCAGTCGAGGTGATGAAGACTTCGTCGGCTGTCTTGAGCGCGGCCACGCTGACATCCGCCGCCACCGCAGAGAGCCCCGCCTCGGCGCATAGGTCAAACACGGTGCGGCGCGTGATGCCAGGCAGAACGCCGACGGCGGGCGTCGACAGTTTGCCCGCCTTGACGCAGAACACGTTGAAGCCTGGACCTTCGGCGACGTTGCCGTTGAAGTCGAGGATCAGCGCGGTGTCGGCGCCGCGGTCATAGGCGTCGTAGAGCCCACGCACCAGGTCCAGCCAATGGTAGTTCTTGATCGAGGGATCGATCGAGGCAGGCGGGATGCGGACCTTGTCGCTGATCGCGACATGGAGGCCGCTTCGCAACTGCTCGGCATTGGCAACCGAGCCGAACGGGACGGCGAAAGCCATAAACCGGTTGATCGCCTGACGTGGATCGCGGCTGAAGGTCGGCGAGGCGCCGCGCGTGCACAGCATCTCGACATAGGCTGCTCGATGGCCGGACAGCGCAACGCAGTTGTGAAGGATTTCGGCGACGCCGTCGCGGTCGAACGGGATCGTCATGCGGAGCTTTTCCAACCCGCCGAAGAAACGCTCGAGATGCAGGTCGAGACGGAAAAAGTGGCCATCCCAGACATGGACCGTGTCGTAGGTGGCGTCGGAATGCAGAAAGCCCCAGTCGAGTAATGAGACCTTGGCCTGCGACATCGGCAGATATTGTCCATCCAGGTAAGCCACCCCGTCCGGATAAGCGTGCGGGTCGACGTGACGGTCCGAAAGCAAGGGGAGCGGCCCGGCGGGTTTGGCGGCTAGGCTCATCTCGTCTCTCCCTCGTCGTTGCGGCAAGGGCAGGCTAGCGTCCGGTCCCAAATGAAGTAGAGCCAGGCCGCCGGCGTTGCTTGGCCTGTGAGGCGGTTGCGCGGTCCAGGCGGTTCCCCATCGGCCTCACTCGTCCTCGTCGTCCTCCTCCAACAGGCGAGTCGCCCGCCAGCGGGTGAGCACCTCATTGGTCTTTCCGATGACGAAGAAGCGCGCCGAGTCCCGGTCGTAGCCTTCGGCGAGCAATCTCTCGTAGTCGGTATGGGCGTGGCGGACATGGGCGATGGTTGCCAGCCAGACCGCGATCGTCGGCGGCAAGGTCTTCATATGCACTGAACCGGCGTCGGCGCGGATCTTTTCCATGTCGGCATACGGGGCGAGCGGCAGGAGCGCGGTCAGCGCCTTGGCAATGGCGCGGCGGCGGCCGGTCGGCGCGCTCATTCCTCGTCGCGCCCCGCAATGACCGCTTCAGGGAACGCATCGGTCGAGGCGTAATAGGGCTTGATGTCGATGACCGGCGTGCCGTCGAGCACGTCGATGGCGTCGATCTCGATCCGGCCAGCCTCGATATCGAGTGTGACAAGCTTCGCGACATGCAGCCCTACAGGGTTCGGCCGGGCAGGGGAGCGCAGCGAGAAAACGCCTTTCGGTTCAGCCGCATGACGCGGTTTCTGCACGATCAGATTCCGCGGCGCATGATCGAGCCAGGACAGGACGACGAGGTGGCTGGCGCGGTCAAGATTTTGCAGCCCCGGGCGGTAGTTCTCGTCGATCAGGATGGTTGCCGTCCGTCCGGTGTCGCGGGCGGTGCGCATGTTCTTGGGACAATCCTCGCGACTGGTCCAGGGCGAGACGATATGGCCGATGAAGACGACATGGCCGTCCGGCGGCAGATCAGCCGGGTCGGTCTCCAGAAGCTTCTCACCCTCGCGCATCTCGAACATCGGCTTGGTCCCTGTCAGTCCGCGGAAGAGCGGCGAAGCGCATGCCGATTGCGGCTGCGCCATTTTCTTGTCCGGAAGCGACATAGCGCTTGCCATGGTTTCAAAATCGACATAAACATATCTTTATATCTTTCAGTGAGAACCCGCTCATGCATGTCACGCTCGACACGATGGTAGATACATTGAAGGCGGCGGCCGAATCCAGCCGCCTGCGCATCCTCGTGCTGCTGTCGCGCGGCGATCTCACGGTCTCCGACCTTACCGAAATCCTCGGCCAGTCGCAGCCGCGCGTGTCGCGGCATCTGAAGCTCCTGCTCGATGCCGGGCTGATCGGCCGCTACCAGGAAGGGTCCTGGGCCTTCTTCAGGCTGTCGGACACGGACGCCTCGCGCGATTTCGTGCAGCGCCTGGTCTCTGGCGTGCGTGAGGCCGATCCGCAGGTGGTGCGCGATCTGGAGCGGCTGGCGGCGGTCAAGCGCAAGCGGCAGGACCGGGCTGCTGAATATTTTTCCGAGAACGCCGCAAGCTGGGACCGCATCCGCTCGCTGCATGTGCCGGACCGCGCGGTGGAAGCGGCACTGCTCAAGCTCGTCGGCAAGCGGCCGTTCCAGTCGATGCTCGACCTCGGCACCGGCACCGGCAGGCTGCTGGAGATTTTTGCACCGCTCTACCGGCGCGGCGTCGGCATCGACATGTCGCGCGAGATGTTGACGGTGGCGCGCGCCAATCTCGACAGGGCGGGCGTCGCCAATGCGCAGGTGCGCCAGGGCGACATTTTTTCGCCGCCGGTCGAGCGCAACGCCTTCGATCTCGTCACCATCCACCAGGTGCTGCACTATCTCGACGATCCGGCGCGCGCTATCGGCGAGGCGGCGAGGTTGTTGCGTCCAGCGGGCAGACTGGTCATCGTCGACTTCGCGCCCCATAATCTGGAGTTCCTGCGCGACCAGCACGCCCATATGCGGCTTGGCTTCTCCGACCGGCAGATCGCCGACTGGTTCGCGGAGGCCGAGCTCGACCTCGAGGACAGCCAGGAATTCGAGCCGCGCGGCGGCAATGAGGCAAGGCTCACCGTCAAGCTCTGGCTCGGCCGCGACCGCCGGCTGCTGATCGCCGACCCATCCAACGACACGCTTCCAGCCAAAGCATATCCAATGGGGGAAACAGCCTGATGAACCAGTTCCGCTTTTCCCGCCGCCCCGACATTGGCGACAAGGTCCGGGTTTCGTTCGAGTTCTTCCCGCCGAAGACGGACGAAATGGAGGTAAGGCTGTGGGATACCGTCACCCGGCTGGAGCCGCTCAAGCCGAGATTCGTGTCGGTGACCTACGGCGCCGGCGGCTCGACGCGCGAGCGCACCGCTCGCACGGTCAGACGCATCTTGAACGAGACGACGCTGACGCCGGCGGCGCACATGACCTGCGTCGACGCGGCCCGCCATCAGGTCGACGCCGTCATAAGTGAATTTGCGGAGATGGGAGTCACCCGTTTCGTCGCCTTGCGCGGAGACCCGGCCGCTGGTGTCGGAACTGCCTACCGTCCGCATCCCGAAGGCTATGCCAACGGCGCCGAACTGGTCGGCGCGCTGAAGAGCGCCGGCGATTTCGACATCTCTGTCTCGGCCTATCCGGAAAAGCATCCGGAAAGCCCGGATTTCGCCACCGACATCGACATGCTGAAGCGCAAGGTCGACAATGGCGCGACGCGGGCGATCACCCAGTTCTTCTTCGACAATGATCTCTACGAGCGCTATGTCGAGCGGGCGCGCCGCGCCGGCATCTATATCCCCATCGTGCCTGGCATCCTGCCTGTGCACAATTTCACCCAGGTCGCCAATTTCTCCTCGCGTTGCGGCGCGCTGGTGCCGGCATGGCTGGCCGAGCGCTTCGAAGGGCTGGAGAACGATCCGCAGACGCATGCGCTGGTCGCGTCGGCGGTCGCGGCCGAGCAGGTTCACGATCTGGTCGAGCGCGGCGTCGGCGATTTCCACTTCTATACGATGAACCGCGCCGACCTGGTGTTTGCCGTCTGCCACATGATCGGCATCCGCTCGCATGAATCGGAGGCGGCGGGATCGGCCGCGGCCTGATGCACGTCGCCCAAAAGTGTGCAGCTGTTTTGGGAATACGACATGCATCAAAACAAAGACTGAAATGACAAAGACTGAAATGGAAAAGGCCGGGTGGAACCCGGCCTTTTCGAACTGTTTGGACTACTCTCGGTACTGATCTTCCCGGCTTTGGCGGGTCAGGGAAGAACGCCTATGATAAGGGCACCGATGAATGCGAATGCGGCACAAATCATCAAAGCGTTGATTGGCCTCGTCAGTCCCATGCCATAGCCTCCTCTTCAGAGCTATGGCCGGAATCTAGAGTCATTTGGGTCACAGGCAAGCGGAAAATATGCTGCATTGCGACGTGATTGTGGAATTTGCGGCTTCCGATTTGCCGTTAGCCGTTGAAACTCTTCGGCAAAAATCGATCCAAGAGTTGTGAATAAATTGTGGCGGCGCTGTGGCATGACACCGCTACCATCGGCCGAACAGGCGCCCGTCGATGGTGACCAGCCCGAGTCCGATCAGCGCCATGCCGCCGATTTCAAAGACCGCCAACCGTTCGCCGAGGAACAGGAAACCGAGCAGCACGGCGCTGACCGGCACGATCAAGGTGACCAGCGAGGCATTGGTTGCGCCGGCCGAGGCGACGAGGTTGAAATAGAGGATGTAGGCAAAGGCCGTGGACAGCAGCGCCAGTCCCAGTACCGCGGCCCAGACCGGCGGCGAGGCCGAAAACAGCCCGGCCGGGCCATGGGCAATGAGCACGACGGGGATCATGATGATGGTCGATGCGGTCAGTTGCCCGGTGGCGATGGCCGGCGACGGCACGCCCTTGAAGCGGCGCGCGATCATCAGGGCGACCGCGTAGGAGAGTGACGCGCCGATCAGCGCGAACTTCGCCCAGACCGGGCCGCCAAGCCCCGCGAGCAGGCCCGGACCGATCATGACAGCCGTTCCGGCGACGCCGAGCGCGATACC
The DNA here is from genome assembly GCF_040545255.1 of Mesorhizobium shonense. Classification (NCBI taxonomy): domain Bacteria; kingdom Pseudomonadati; phylum Pseudomonadota; class Alphaproteobacteria; order Hyphomicrobiales; family Phyllobacteriaceae; genus Mesorhizobium; species Mesorhizobium shonense. Next base: position 189,082 of record NZ_JBEPLM010000005.1, on the reverse strand, counting down.
GGCGAGCTTATTCCACGACAGCTTCTCGTCCGTGGTGAGCGCATTGGCGAGGACCAGCGTCCAGAACGGCGTCGTGGCGTTGAGCACCGAGGCGACGCCGGCGCCGAGCTCGGTCTGGCCGGCGAAGATCAGCGAGAAGGGAACGACGTTGTTGGTGAGCGCCAGCAGGAAGAAGAGGCCAGCACGTGGAAAGGCGAGGCGGAAGGATGGGCCCCGCATCGCCAGATAAAGCTGAAGCGCGGCCGCCGCGATAGCGACACGAAACAGCACCAGCGCCAGCGGATGGATCTCCGACACCGCAACGCGGGCAAAGAAGAACGAGCCGCCCCAGATCGCGCCGAGCAGCAGCAGTTGCGCCCAGTCCTTGAGCGTCATCGGTCCGCGCGTCACCGCGGCGCCAGCCGTCATCGTCATGTCGTCACCCTCCCAGGCCGGTCGCAATCTCAGCCGCCGAACAGCTCCAACCGATATCCGGTCTGGCGGCAAGGGCCACCCGAAACCTGACCGGTGGTTTAGCGTTCGCAAAAAAGAGTGCAACGGACCGCTTGGGAAGGCGAGACACAGAACTGTTTTCTTTGGCGGCTAGCTAGGATTAATTGTGCGCGCCCAGATCAAGGATTCGTCCATGCAGCGATTCGAAAATGCCCGCGAGGCGGCACTGGCGCTTCGCCCGGACGATCCGGTCTACTGCTTCCGTCCGCAGGTGCTGAAGGCCGATGCCTTGCAGTTCATGGGCATGTTCCCGGGCAAGACCGCCTATGCGGTCAAGACCAATGGCGAGCAGATCGTGCTGAAGACGCTGGTGGAGGCCGGCGTCAGCGCCTTCGACGTCGCCTCGCCCGGTGAGTTCGCCGCCGTGCGCGCCGTCTCGCCGGATGCCGAAATGCTTTACATGCACCCGGTCAAGGCGCAGTCGGACATCAAGCTGGCGCTGGAGAAATACGGCATCCGGGTGATTTCGCTCGATCATGAGGACGAGATCACCAAGCTGACGCGCGTGGTGCGCGCGCTCGATATCGACCCGGGCGCGGTGACGGTGTTCGTACGCATCCAGACCAAAGGCCACGCGGCCTATGAACTGTCTAAGAAATTCGGCGCCGGTCCGGCCAATGCGGTGGAGCTCGCCGAGCGACTGAACCGGACCGGCTACAAGGTCGGGCTGTGCTTCCATGTCGGCAGCCAGATCGAGGATCCCGACACCTATGAGCGGGCGTTGGCCTCGGCCGACTGGGTGCGCAACCGGCTGACCTTCGACATTGCCGGGCTGGATGTCGGCGGCGGGTTTCCGGCCGAGTACGGCCACGACCCCAATCGCAGGCACATCGAGATGCCGTCACTCGGCCAGCTCATGTCGCGGTTGGCGGGCGATCTGAAGGAGTATCAGTTCGACCAGATGCCGCTGGTGGCGGAACCCGGCCGCGTGATCGTGGCGCGCTGTCTGTCGCTGATCGTGCGCGTGCTCTTGCGCAAGGGCAAGCGGCTCTACATCAATGACGGTATCTGGGCGTCGCTCTCGGATTCATGGACCGGCAAGATCACGCTGCCGGCGCGCTTCATTCCCGATCCCGCGATCCGCACACGCAACGGCGCCGAGAAAAACATCGTGCCGTTCAAGGTCTGCGGCGCGACCTGCGATTCCGTCGACATCCTGTCCAGGCCGTTCTGGCTGCCGGAAACGGTCGACACCGGCGACTGGATCGAGATCGGCCATATCGGAGCCTACTCGCTGTCGCTGAGGACGCGCTTCAACGGCTTTTTTCCCGATACATTCGTCGAATTGGCGACGCCGTTCGACGAGGGTGACGCGCCGGAAGGGTTCGCGAGCCTGGAGACGATGGCAGACTAGGCGACCCCGCCGCCGGCCTGGATGTTCTCGCCGGTCAGCCAGCGGGCCTCATTGCTGGCCAGGAAGACGGCGACGTCGGCGACGTCGCGCGGCGCGCCGATCCTGCCGAAGGGCGACATGCCGGCAGCAACGGCACGGTCACGCTCGGGCAGCAGATCCGTGTCGGTGAAGCCGGGCGACAGGGCGTTGACGGTGACGCCGCGTGGCCCGAGTTCGCGCGACAGCACGCGCACGAACTGTTCGACGGCGCCCTTGCTGCCGAGATAGAGGGCGGTGTGCGTGAAGTACATCTTTGTCCCGCCAGTGGAGACTGCAATGATGCGGCCGCCGTCACGTACCCGGCGTGCCGCTTCCTGGAGCGTGAAGAAAGTGCCTTTGGCGTTGGTGCCGAAGACAAGGTCGAAATCGGCTTCGCTGGCCTCGACCAACGGTTTGATGACGGCGACGCCGACATTGGCGACGACGATGTCGATTGCGCCCAACTGGCTCTCGGTCTCGTCGAACAGGCGCCGAACGTCCGGCACGCTGGATATGTCCGCCTGAATGGCGATCGCCTTTCCGCCCTTGCTCGTGATGGCGGCCACCACCTCGTCCGCGGCTTTGCTGTTGCTGACATAGTTGACGACGACAGCGGCGCCGTTGGCTGCGAGTCCTTCCGCGATGGCGCGACCAATGCCGCGCGAACCGCCTGTGACGATTGCGGTTTTGCCCTGAAGCGCATGAGGCATGTTCAGTTCCTTCAATTACTCCTTGCCGCGTCGGTTGCGCGACGGGCTGGTAATTGAGAAATAGCGGTATGCAATTGGTCAGATAATGGCCTATTATCTGACTGGCTTGTTAATCCTGAGATACATAATGAGAGGGTCTGAATTCACCGAACTCAGGGCCTTTGCGGCGATCGTGGAGGAGGGCAGTTTCATCCGCGCTTCTGCCAGGCTCAGGATTTCACCCCCGGCTCTCAGCCAGACGATACGGCAATTGGAAGCTCGCCTCGGCGTCCGCCTGCTGAACCGGACGACACGCAGCGTCGCGCCGACCGCGGCCGGCGAGACGCTGTTCGCCCGCCTTGCGGTGGTGTTCGGTGAACTGGAAGGCGCTGTCGCGGACGTTCAGGCCGCGCGTGACAGCCCGACCGGTTCGCTGCGTATCAATGTTCCGCGCATTGCCGCAATGCGGTTCATCGCGCCGATCCTCGGCGACTTCCAGCGCGCCTATCCCGATATCGTACTGACGATCATCGTCGACGACCTGCTGACAGATATTGTCGAGGGGCGTTTCGATGCCGGAATCCGTCTTGGCGAACGGCTGGAGAGGGACATGGTTGCTGTCAAGCTGAGCGATGATTTGCAAATGGCCGCTGTGGCTGCTCCGGCCTACCTCAAGGGTCGCGCGATTCCGCGCTTCCCGCAGGATCTACACCAGCACCGCTGCATCAACTTTCAATGGCCCGGCGGAGGCAACATCTACCGATGGGAGTTCTCGCGCGGTAAGCGGTCGCTGGAAATCGCAGTCGAGGGAAGTCTCATCGTCAACGATACAGAGCTGATGCTCAATGCGGCGCTGGACGGAGCAGGCGTGGCTTACATGCTTGATTATCAAGTCCAGCCATCGATCGAGACCGGCAAGCTGGTTCGGTTTCTCGAAAACTGGTCGCCCAGTTTTCCAGGCTTTTATCTATATCATCCAAGTCGACGGCATGTGCCGCCGGCACTGCGTGTATTCATCGATTTCATTCGGACGAATCGAGAGTAGAGGCACGGAGCTGGAAGGACCAACCTCCGTCCATTACAGGAATCACAATTTCGCCAACAGCTCCGGCGTCGGCCAGCCATCCACGGGAAGGCCAAGCCGCATCTGTTCCTTGCGGATCGCTTCACGCGTGTTGGTTCCAAGGATGCCGTCCACCGTGCCGACGTCATAGCCTTTGGCTTCGAGCTTGGTCTGCAGCGCCTTCATCTGGTCGCCGCTAAGACCTTGCTCCGGCGAGCGCGGGTCGAATTGCGGGGCGCCGGCAAACCGCGTGGCGAGCACCGCGGCGGTCAGCGCATAGGTGAACGACTGGTTCCACTCCAGGTAAACGTCGAAATTGTCGTAGGTCAGGAAGGCAGGACCCTTGCGACCCATGGGCAATGCGAGCCCGGCCTTCAGGCCATTGTCGACGAGCGGCGTGCCGTTCGGATTGGTCACGCCCCACTGAGCCCATTGCGAGATCGGCAACTTGTTGGTGCGGCCGGTCTGGTCCCAAGGCATATCGTCGGGAGCGCGCACTTCCTCGACCCAGGGCTGGTCGCGCTTCCAGCCGCGTGACAGGATCTTGTCGGCCGTGGTCATGATCACGTCCGGCACGCTGTTCCTGAGATCGACCGTACCGTCACCGTCGCCGTCGACACCGCGGGCGAGGTAGTCGGTCGGCAGGATCTGGGTCTGGCCGATCTCGCCGGCCCAGGCGCCCTTGACGTCGGCAGGCAGCACGCCGCGGTCGATCAAGGTCAGCAGCGGCACAAGCTGCGGCCGAAAGAGCTGAGGGCGGCGGCAGTCATGCGAGAGCGTGACCAGCGCGTCCAGCGTATGGAAATCGCCCTGCACGGCGCCGAAATCGGTTTCCAGTCCCCAGAATGCGGTGATGACCGCCGGCTGCACGCCGAATTCCTTGTCGGCGCGCGCGAAGACATCGGCATATTTCTGGAGGTTGGCCGCGCCTTGTTTGAGGCGATATGCCGAGATCATGCGGTTCGAGAATTGGGTGAAGGTCTGTGTGAACACTCCTTGAGCGCGGTCGCGTGCCAGCACCTTCTCGTCGATGGTGGCGGCTTCCAGCGCGTCCAGCCCGACGGCGCCGACGCCGGCCGCCTTGGCTTCGGCCGCGACGCCCTGTTTCCAGGCTTCGAAATCGCCGCCGCATTCCTGTGCCGCCGCCGGCCAGGCGAAAGCACCGAGGACCAGCGCCGCCAAAATTTCAACGCGCAATCGCATCGCTTCCCTTTCGAGACCGCCGCATTGATCCGTGAAACCCGGCCGGGTGTGGACAGGATCATGCGTAGATTTCAAAGTTCAAGAGCGCCGTTCGGCACCCGGGTAGGGTGCGCCGCTCCGCATCACCAGCGGTTGCAACCATCGCCGCCCGCCGTGTCGAAAAGCAGGCACGGGGGCCGATGTCAACGGGTGTTCTGCCGCAGCCACTTGTTCCAGGCGGCTTCCGAGCCGTTGAAAACATTGATGTCGGACTTGCCGGTCATACCGGGCACGATGCCGGTGCCGGTGTATTGCCAGAACGCGAAGGGGTGGCTGCCGTATTTCTGACGCGGATGGCCCGCGACCGAGCGCAGCCAGTAGGGATAGCCGCGGAAGGTCGCCAGTTGATTGTCGTCGAAGAAGTCGAGCGAAGTATAGATGATCGGCTTCTTGCCGTAATGGCGCTCGACGATTTCGAGGAAGGTGGTCATCTCTGCGCGCACCGTCGCGGGATCGGGGCGCAGCCTGCAGGTCGGCGACTTCGGGTTCCATTCCATGTCGAGCACCGGCGGCATTGCCGACGGGTCTCTTGGCACATTGGCGATGAACCAGCGCGCCTGGGTGGCGGCCGGCGTGCAGAAATAGAAGAAATGATAAGCCGCGCGCGGGATTCCGGCGGTTTTGGTGCGGGCCCAGTGTTCGTTGAAATAGTCATCGAACCGGTCGCCGCCTTCCGTTGCCTTGATGAAGGCGAAGGATATGCCGCTGGCCTTGGCCGTCGGCCAGTCGACCGAGGTTTGGTATTTGGAGACATCGGTGCCATGGATGGCATAATTCCACGGCGTGCCGCTGTCCCATTCATGCGGCTTGGAATCCTCGAAACGCGGCGCGCGCACCGCGACAGTCTGCGATGACGGCGCCAGCGGCGAAAGATCCTCGACGGTCGAGCAGGCGCCCAACAGCGTAAGCATCAGGATGGCCGCAAGACGGCGCATGATATCCCCCGAGCCGGGATCAGCCGGCCGCTGATGGGTCCTTCACCGATGGTGGTCGCTTACGCGGGCCCCCTCCGGACGGCCGCCCCACTGGGCCGCCCGCTCTTCATGCATGTCGTTGTCCCAAAGCAGCTTGGCACTTTCGGATCACATCCCTCCGTGATCGCCGAACATGGTTGATAATCCGTTGACGGCGCTCGACATCCGACATGATTTTGCGGAAGCAAAGGCGGCAAATCGATGACATAAATCGAGCCGGGAAATCCAAAGGGCGGGAAAAAGATGCGGGCTGTCGTGAAGTTCATCAAATGGCTGCTGGGCCTCGTCATGCTGGCGGTGGTCGGGCTCTTCGCCTGGCTCTACTTTGCGCCGCCCGAGTTGATCCGCGTCGGCTCCGGCTATTCGGCCAAGATCGTCTGCTCGAACGTGTTCATCGCCGGCCGGGACCCGAACGAGGTGCTCGCCGTCGACGTGCAGGCGCCGGGTCATCCGCTGCTCCGCCTGATGAAGGTATCTGTCGACAAGGAGAGGGGGCTTGTTTCGGCGGGCCTGTTCGGCGTGCTGGGCAAAAGCGTCGCGGTCGCGCGCGACGGGCTCGGCTGCGCCTCGGTTCCCAACGGTGACACCGGACGGGCGAGGCAGACATCCGTGCATGTCGAGACTCTGGCGGCGCAGGACGCGCTCTGGCCCGAAGGTGAACGGGTGGATGCCTCGCAAAACCCGCAAGTGTCGAAGATCATCGACGATGCCGCCATGGCCGGGACCGGCATGCGCGCGCTCGTCGTGGTGAAGAACGGCCGTATCGTCGCGGAGCGCTATGGCGATGGTTTTTCGGCCAAGACACCGCTGCTCGGCTGGTCGATGACCAAGACGGTGAATGCCGCGATCGTCGGCACGCTGGTGAAGGACGGCAAGATAGCGCTCGACGGCAAGGACCTGTTCGCGCCGTGGAAGGCCGACGGGCGGGCCGCCATCAGCCTCGCCGACATGATGGCGATGTCGAGCGGGCTGGAGTTCAACGAGGATTACGGCGATGTCGCCGACGTGACCCGCATGCTCTATCTCGAGCCGGACATGGCGGGCTTTGGCGAGGCCAAGCCGCTCACCGGCGAGGTGGGCAAGGTGTTTTCCTATTCGAGCGGCACGGCCGTCATGCTGTCGCGGCTGTGGCAGGACGCGGTCGGTGAGAAGGCAAAGGCGCTGGCATGGCCGCGGGCCACGCTGTTCGGCCCGCTCGGCATGCACAGCGCGGTGCTCGAAACGGACGAGCAGGGCACGTTCGTCGGCTCGTCCTATCTCTATGCCACGGCGCACGACTGGGCCCGCTTCGGCCAGTTCCTGCTGCAGGGCGGCGTCTGGAACGGCGCGCAGATCCTGCCCGCCGGCTTCGTCGACTGGATGCGGGAGCCGGCACCGGCCTCGAAGGTCTACGGCAAGGGCCAAGTATGGATCGAGGGGCCGGGCGACGAGGAAAGCCCCGGCGCTGGCGCCGCTGCCGGCCTGCCCAAGGATATCTATTGGATGGAAGGCCATGACGGCCAGACGGTGGCCATCATTCCGTCGGAGCAACTGGTGGTGGTGCGTCTCGGGCTGACGCCCGCCAAGCTCGGCTACCGGCCACAGATCATGGTGGCGGCGCTGGTGAAGGCACTACACTGAACTCTGATGGCCAATCGCCGCAACTCCTCTCTATGCTGCGGTCGGCAAAGGTTTGGCGCGATTGACGCGCGCCCGCTCGTCAGGCGAGTTCATGACTTGCCAAAGATCGCTGCGGCGTTGGACGTTCAGCCAGAAATCCGGGCTGTTACCAAACACTCGCGCCAGAATGAGCGCGGTCGCTGCGGTCACGTTGCGGCGGTCATTGCACAATTCGTTCACGTGTTTGCGCTGAACTCCCATTGCCTCGGCCAACGCCGCCTGTGTCAGGCCGAGCGGCTGCATGAATTCTTCCGTGAGGATTTCGCCAACCGTTGCGGGCTTGCGTGCGGTCATCAACATGTCTCACCTCACTTATAGCTGTGGTCGTCCAGATAGATTTCTGACGCCTCGCCTCGGCCGCTGTCCCAGCGGAAGACCAGCCGCCATTTCTTGTTGACACGGATTGAATGGAAACCTTCGAGATTGCCGCGCAACTTCTCGAGATGATTGCTGGGCGGCACACGCAAGTCCTGATCAATCGTCGCATCGTCAATCATCTGGAGCTTGCGGAACAAACGGCTTTCGAGATCGGGCGGGACATTGCGAGAGTGGGTGTCGTCTACAAAGAAGGCCCGCAGCCATCCATCTCTAAATCCGACGACCATCGCATGCTTTCCAGGATAGAGGTAATGTACCACTCCTTGGGGCATATGACAATGCGCAGCGTAACGGAGTCATCATTGCGCCAGCCCATGGCGGGTTGGAACCATAGGCCTCCCGATCGCAAAACTCAGAATATCGGATTGGACGGCGATCTTATCACCGCCAGCCAGGCATAGCCGCGATAAAGCGTTCTGAAATGGAAGGTTGCGCCGGTCCGCTCGGATTCCGATTCAAGGACGTCGCGCAGCGAGGCGCGCGGCTCGACATGGAATTTCCGCAGCCAGCCGCGCAGCAACGCCCGGAACCAGCGCGGCAGGCCTTCCTGCTGGCCGAAATCGACGACATGCAGCGAGCCGCCTAGAGCAAGCGCGGCGAGCGCCGCCGAGACGGTCTTTTCCCACCCAGGGATCATCGACAGCGAATAGGAAACGAAGACGCGGTCGAAGCGCGCGGTGCCGAAAAGCGCCTTAGCATCGAAGTCAGTGGCGTCGCCGCGAGCCAGGGTGACCCGAGCGGCGAGACCTTCGCGGGCCATAGCGGCGTTCGCCGTTTCCAGCATCTCGGCCGAGATATCGAGGCCGAAAAAGCGGGCGTTCGGATAGCGGCGGGCAGCAAGCACGATGTTGCGCCCGGTGCCGCAGCCGAGCTCGAGCACGGTGCCGCCTTGCGGCACGTCGAGCCCTGCGATCAGCCGGTCGCGGCCGAGCAGGTAGTATTTGCGGGTGAGATCGTAGATGTGGCGCTGCCAGCGATAGACGCCGTCCATCAGCTCGGCATGGCTGGCCGGCAACTCGGTCGCGCTCATGCGGCGCGCTTCACATAGAGGTGGAAGCCGCCATAGATGGCCGAACGGTCCCTGGCGGAGAATTCGCGCGAGGCCTCGGTCTCATAGTGCCATTGGTCGAGCAGGGAGTTGGAGACGCGGCCCGGCAGCAGGCTGGGCTCGGCCGCGGTGCGGAAGATCACGCGGGCGCCAACCGAGGCCGTGCGGGTGATCTCGGTCCACAAATCGTTGAGCAGGTCGTCGGTCATCCAGTCCTGCGCGTCGAGCAGGACGAAGCGGTCGACCGAGCCCGCATCCTTGGCGGCGAGGAATTTGATCAGGTTGGCATGATGGATGGCGACGCGATCGATGTTGGCGCGGATCGTCTCGTAATTGCGCTTTTCCAGATAGGCGGGGAGCGCAGCTTCGCCTGGCTCCGGGTAGCGGCGGGCAAAGGCCTGCCAGGCGAAATAATTGTTCTTCAGCGGAAAATCGCAGGCGAGCTTTTCCAGCCGCGCCTTCAAGACGCTCGCCATCGAGCCGTCGCCGGAGGTGATCAGAGAGTCGTATTGCGCCGGCGGGATGCCGAGGCCGAACAGCGACGCCTTGCGCGACGTCGCCCAGCGCAGGAGCTTCTTGTCGAAGACCGGCGCCAGCTCCTCATTGAAGAAGCGGCGCTGCTCGCCAATGTTATTCGCCTTCATGATGCCGGCCGGATCGACGCCGAACAGCTTGCCGACGCGATGGCCCATGGCGATGAAGAGGCCGAGCAGGCCGGTCTGGTAGAAGTTGCGGTCGAAGACCGAGATGCGGCGGCGGCCGCGCCAGTTCCGGCGCTCCCAATAGTGGCGGCTGACCGGATCGAGATGCGGCGCGATGAAGCGGTCGTAGGCTTCCGAATTGTGGCTGGTGTCGGCGGCGCCGAAGAAGCGGAACAGGTCGCCCTGCGACGGCAGATGACGAACCGCTTCCAGCTTCATGCGGTTCAGCGCGATGTGCGCGGCATTGAGGTCGACGGCGTCGATCCGGGCCGGCGAGCGGGTGAGGTAAGCCAGGATGTTGCAGCCGCCTGACGCGATTGTGACGATGCGATGGCCGGCGCCAAGCTGCATGGCCTCCATGTCGACATCCGGGTCCTCCCAGATCTGCGGATAGACAAGGCCGGAAAACAGGAAGGCGAAGAGACGTTCGGAAATGCCATCCTTCGACAATGCCCGGTTTTGGTAGACCGCCTTTCCGACTTCCTTGCCTCGGCGATAAACGAGTTCTCCCGAAACATCCGACATGGCAAGGTGATTCCCCGGTTGCGTTGGCGCAAGCGGGTAGCGCAGCGTCATGACAGGCAGGTGACAGGCTGTTGACGCTGTTATTTACGCCTTGCCGAACCCGCCGGGTGTCGGCGTGATGACGATGACGGCCTCGCCGGCGTCGAGCGTGGTCTGGTCGCAGGCCTTCAGCACATCGATCGAGCCGTCGTTGCGCCTGACCTTGGTCGAGCCGGCCTCGCCATCGCCGCCGCCGTTCAGACCCTGGGGCGGGCGGTTGCGGTGCGAGGAGAGGATGGCGCATTCCATCGCTTCCAGGAAGCGGATGGTGCGCTTGGTGCCGTCGCCGGCGTTCCACTTGCCCTTGCCGCCGGAACCTTCGCGGATGCGGAAATCCTCCAGCACGACGGGGAAGCGCAATTCCAGCACCTCCGGATCGGTAAGCCGCGAATTGGTCATGTGCGTGTGGACGCCGGAGGTGCCGGCAAAGCCGCGGCCCGAATTCATCCGGCCGGCCGGCGAGCCGGAGCAGATCGTCTCGTAATACTGATACTGCCGGTTGCCAAAGGTCAGGTTGTTCATGGTGCCTTGCGCGTTGGCCAGCGCGCCCATGGCGCCGAACAGCGCGTTGGTGACGTGCTGCGAGGTCTCGACATTGCCGGCGACGACGGCGGCGGGATAGGCAGGCTTGAGCATGCAGCCGTCGGGGATAATGATGTTGATCGGTCGGAGGCAGCCGGCGTTCATCGGGATCATATCCTCGACCATGACGCGGAAGGCATAGAGCACGGCGGCTCGCGCCACCGGCTCCGGCGCATTGAAATTGTTCTTCATGACCCGCGAGGTGCCGGTGAAATCGACCGTCGCCTCGCGCTTTTCCCGGTCGACGCTGATCCTGACCTTGATCACCTGACCGGTGTCGGTGGGATATTCGTAGTCCGAACTGTCCGGCAAGCGCTCCAGCACGCGGCGCACGCTCTCGGCGGCATTGTCCTGGACATGGCCCATATAGGCCTCGACGACATCGAGGCCGAAATGCGCGACCATCTTGCGGAGTTCCGCCACGCCCTTTTCGTTGGCGGCGATCTGCGCCTTGAGGTCGGCGATGTTCTGGACGGGATTGCGGGCAGGATAGGGATGGTCAGTAAGGAGGGTCTCGAGCTCCTTCTCGCGAAAGCGGCCGCGATCGACGATGCGGAAATTGTCGAACAGCACGCCTTCCTCGTCGACCGTGGTGGCTAAAGGCGTCATCGAGCCGGGCGCCGTGCCGCCGACATCGGCATGGTGGCCGCGCGAGGCGACGTAGAACAATATCTCCTCCCCCCTCGAGGGGGAGGTGCCGCCGAAGGCGGCGGAGGGGGTCGTTGCGGCAGTGCTCGACGCTTTGGCTGTGCCTTCTGAGGCGACCCCACCCGGCCGCTTCGCGGCCACCCTCCCCTCAAGGGGGAGGGAAAAAACCGGCGTCACGACGGTGATGTCGGGGAGATGCGTGCCGCCATTGTAAGGCGCGTTGAGCGCGAAGACGTCGCCCGGATGGATATCGCCCGAATTCAGGCGGATGACGGTTTCGACCGAGCGGTCCATGGAGCCGAGATGCACCGGCATGTGCGGCGCGTTGGCGACCAGAGCGCCGTGGCGGTCGAACACCGCGCAGGAAAAGTCCAGCCGTTCCTTGATGTTGACCGAATAGGCCGTGTTCTGCAGCGTCACGCCCATCTGCTCGGCGATCGACATGAAGAGGTTGTTGAAGACCTCCAGCATCACCGGATCGGCCTCGGTGCCAAGCGCCGCCTGCCGGCGCTTCTTTTCGATGCGGCGCAGGAGCACGTGATTTCTGGCGGTGATCTCGGCCTGCCAGCCGGGCTCGACGACGATGGTCTGGTTCGGCTCGATAATGAGGGCCGGGCCGGCCACCTTGTAGCCGGGCTTCAGATCCTCCCGCCGGAAGATGCCGGCATCGCGCCAGCCGCCATCGGCGAAGAATTGCCGCGTCTGCCAAGGGCTTGCCGCCTTGTCTTCGAGACTTGATTCATTTTCGTCGCGCGCTCCGGTCCCGACATCGCTGCCTTCGACGCCGACTGCCTCCACGATCATCGGCTTGTTTTCATAGACGAAGCCGAACTGCGCCTTGTGGGCGGCCTCGAAATCGCTTCTGGCGCGGAAGATCGAGCCATCATCGAAATTGACCGGCAGCGCCGTGTCGGTGCCGTCATAGCGAATTTGCAGGACCGGCCTGGACGCGATGGCGGCTTCCGCAATGCCTTGCGCGGCAAGCTCGGCGACCACGCCTTGGCGCAATGCCGAAATCAGGTCCTCGATCGACGAGCGCGATTCTTCGGCGAGAGGTTCGAGCAATGCCTGCTGGCGCGAGGCGAAAACCGTCGACAGCCCGATACCGTAAGCCGAGAGCAGGCCCGAGAAGGGGTGGATGAGCACCGCTTCCATGCCGAGCGCATCGGCGACGAGGCAGGCATGCTGGCCGCCGGCGCCGCCGAAACAGTTCAAGAGATATTCGGTGACGTCGTAGCCGCGCTGCACCGAAATCTTCTTGATGGCGTTGGCCATATTCTCGACGGCGATGGTGACGAAACCCTCGGCTACCGCTTCCGGTGAGCGTCCATCGCCGATCTCGGCGGCCAAGGCCGCGAATTTTTCGCGCACGGTGGCGACATCGAGCGGCTGGTCCTGGCCGGGACCGAAGATCGCCGGGAAGACATCGGGCTGCAGCTTGCCGAGCATGACATTGGCGTCGGTGACGGCAAGCGGGCCGCCGCGCCGGTAAGCGGCTGGGCCAGGATTGGCGCCGGCCGAGTCCGGGCCGACGCGGAAGCGGCCGGCCTCGTAATGCAGGATCGAGCCGCCGCCGGCCGCGACCGTGTGGATGCGCATCATCGGCGCTCGAATGCGCACGCCGGCGACTTCGGTGTCGAAGGCGCGCTCGTACTCGCCGTCATAGTGGGCGACGTCGGTCGAGGTGCCACCCATGTCGAAACCGATGACCTTGTCGAATCCAGCGAGCTTCGCCGTCTCGACCATGCCGACGACACCGCCGGCCGGGCCCGACAGCAGCGCGTCCTTGCCCTGGAACATGTCGGCGGCTGTCAGCCCGCCCGACGACATCATGAACATCAGGCGGGGGCCGGCACCCAACTCTCCCGCCACCCTTTGCACGTAGCGCGACAGGATCGGCGACAGATAGGCGTCGACCACGGTGGTGTCGCCGCGGCCGACCAGCTTGATCAGCGGCGAGACCTCGTGGCTGACCGAGATCTGGCTGAAGCCGATCTTGCGGCAGACCTTGGCCACCGCCTTTTCGTGGTCCGGATATTTCCAGGCATGCATGAAGACGACGGCGACCGCGTCGATGCCGTCCGCCTTGGCCTGCTCGATCGCGGGGCGGCAGGCGGCGATGTCGAGCAGACGCTCGACGCGACCGTCGGCGCGCACGCGTTCGTCGATCTCGATCACCCGCTCGTAGAGCTGCTCCGGCAGGATGATTTCCTTGGCGAAGATATCCGGCCGCGCCTGATATGCGATGCGCAGCGCGTCGCGAAAACCCTTGGTGATGAGCAGGAGCACCCGGTCGCCCTTGCGCTCGAGCAGCGCATTGGTGGCGACTGTGGTGCCCATCTTGATGTCGCCGATCCGCTCGGCGGGAATGGCCGCGCCGGTTTTTAGCCCAAGCAGGTCGCGTATGCCCTGGATGGCGGCATCGGCATAGGCTTCAGGGTTCTCGGACAAGAGCTTGCGCGGGTGCAACTGGCCCTGCGGATCGCGGCCGATGATGTCGGTGAAGGTGCCGCCCCGGTCGATCCAGAAATCCCATCTCGAGGTCACGTTGCTTCCCTTTGCGGTCGGTGCGGATCTAGGTTTTTCATTGCCTTATCGATGCCAATACGTCAATATATTATCGATAAATCATCGGAAAGGCATCGCATGCAGCGCGAAGAATGGGGACCGATCGTTTCGGCATCGCATCTGTCGGTTGGGGCCATGCCGTCGATGTCGGAACTGGAATTCGCCCTGACGGTCACCGGCAACGCCTTTCAGCGCTGGACGGTGAGGTGCATGGCGGCCGCCGGCTACCCCAGCCTTACCCATCTCGACGTCCTTCTGCTGCATGCCACCAACCATCGAGGGCGCGAGAAGACGCAGGCCGATCTCTGCACCATGTTCAACATCGAGGACACCCATCTTGCGACCTATTCGATCAAGAAACTCGCCGGAATGGGCCTTGTCCGAACCGGCAGGCGCGGCAAGGAAAAGACCGTGTGGGTCACCGAGGCCGGCGCGCGCGCGTGCGAACGCTACCGGGAGTTGCGCGAAGGGTTGCTGATTTCGAGCATCAAGACCCTCGGACTGGATGAAGAGGCGCTCAGCAGGCTTGCGGCGCTGATGCGCGCGGTCTCTGGCCAGTACGACCAGGCTGCCCGCGGCGCCGTCAGCCTGTAGCGGGCGCACCATCTCGCCAAATTGCCTGTAATACCGGGGCGTTAGCAGTTATCGCGATGTTACACGCAGAAACGCAACGTTACGAAACTCCCGAGCCGCCTGATGCATTTCTCCTGCGACTGTTCACCGAAACGTGAACGTTTGTTGAAGGAGTGATATCATGAAGAAGCTCATTCTGGCGTCTGTTTCGGCGCTTGCCCTGCTGGGGGTCGCGGCTTGCAGCAACAGCGGCACGGACAACACGACCACTCAAAGCACCAACCCGCCGGCCAACGAGCAGCCGATGAAGCCAGCTACGCCTGACGCTTCGAAGCCTGCCGAACCGGCTCCGGCAACACCTCCTGCTGCGCCTGCGCAGTAGAAGTCGATCTGACGATTCGGGAAGGCCGGCTTCTGCCGGCCTTCTTTTTGTCGGGGCTGCGGTCAGCGACCATTGGACCTGCGGCATCGTCCCGGCTTGATAGCGGTGCCCGGTTCGCACTAAGAAGCCGGCATGTCGATTTGGGACCGCCTCGGCGACTTCATCGCTCGTGTTTCGTCGTCGGCGTCCTCGGGCGTCGCCGACGTCGTCGAGGCCGTGCGTACCGTCTTTTCCGGCGACCCGGATTTGCGCCGGCGCGTTGCCTTCTCAGTGGCGATGATCGCGCTCTCTGCCAAGATGGCCAAGGCCGACGGCATCGTCACTCAGGACGAAGTGCGCGCCTTCCAGGAAATCTTCGAGGTGCCGCCGAGTGAAACGCGCAACGTGGCGCGCCTCTACGACCTCGCCAAGCGCGATGTTGCCGGTTTCGAGATCTATGCCCTGCGCATGGCGCAGCTTTGCGGTTCCGGCCATGCGAATTGCATGATGCTGGAAGACATACTCGATGGGCTGTTCCACATCGCCAAGGCCGACGGCCTGATCCACGAGCGGGAAGGGCAATTCCTGCATCGCATTGCCGAGATTTTCCGGATCGACGAGGCGCATTACCAGGCGATCCTGTCGCGTCACGTCAATCTGGGCGCCGCCGATCCCTATGTTGTTCTGGGCATCGAGCGCGGAAAGCCGTTCGAGGAGGTCAGGAAGCGCTACCGCAAGCTGATCTCCGACAATCACCCCGACAGGCTGATCGCGCGTGGCCTGCCGCAGGAGTTCATCAAGATCGCTACGACAAGGGTCGCTGCGATCAATGCTGCCTATGAGATGATCGAACGGGGTCTCAGGCACGCATGAGCGGTTTTTTGCCCGACCAGCCGGGTGCCGAGGTCAGGGTGTCGCCGAATTTTGGCCCGCGACGCGAGATGCTCGGGCCTGACATGATCGTGTTGCACTATACCGGCATGGCGACGGGCGCCGGCGCCGAGGCGTGGCTGTGCGATCCGGCAAGCGAGGTGTCCGCGCATTATCTTGTCCATGAGAACGGCTGGATCGTGCAGATGGTGCGTGAGGGCGACCGCGCCTGGCATGCCGGCAAGAGCTCGTGGTTCGGGCGCACGGACATTAACTCCTGCTCGGTCGGGATCGAGATCGTCAATCCCGGGCATTCGCTCGGCTACAAGGCCTTCCCGAAGCGGCAGATCGATGCGGTGATCGGATTGTGCGCGGGGATCGCCGGCCGGCATTCCATTCCACCGCAAAGGGTGCTTGCGCATTCCGACGTGGCGCCGGGGCGCAAAGTCGATCCGGGCGAGAGATTTCCCTGGAAGGCGCTCTTCGCGGCCGGCGTCGGCCATCTCGTTCCCGCGGCCCCGATCAGGCAGGGCGCGACGTTGAAGGCGTGCGACACCGGCGCCGACGTCGAGGCGCTGCAGTCGATGCTGGCACTCTACGGTTATGGCGTCGAGATATCGGGCGTCTTCGATCGCCAAACAGAAATCGTGGTGGCGGCGTTTCAGCGGCATTTCCGGCGGCGGCTCGTCGACGGCGTGGCGGACAGCTCGACGATCCGCACACTGCAAAGGCTGCTGGCTTCCGTAAAGGCCGCCTCGCCAGAATAATCTGCCAAGCTACCTAAATTACAATTTGTCATACAAAGTGAATTGCCTCGCCTTCATTGGCGCCAAATCGCTCTTCAAAGGCATCTCCCGCAAGTTGTCGGACGTCTAGCCTCCCAAGATGTTCCGATATTGAGTTGGCCCACCCGCGCGAAGTTCTTCGCTCGGTTCAAACAGAACAGGACTACATGCAAAGATTGACCGTTGTAGCGGCAGCCGTTGCTGCCGGAGTGATGACTTTTGCCTTCAGCCCGGCTAACAGCGCGCCGTTGAGCATGCGGGCGGCAGACAATGGGTTCGCAGCGACCCCCGTGACGCCGAAGGCGGCTCCGGCCCTCAAACCCGCAAAAACCAAGAAAACCGCTGCGGCGAAAGTGCAGAAGACCGCCGCATTGAAGTCGGCAAAATCAACGGTCAAACGCGGTAGGAAGCGCGGCAGGCAGACTGTCGATCTGACGACGACAGCGTCCATTCACCCCGAAAAGCCTGCATTGTCGTCTTCGGCCACCGGCGGCGGCCAATATTCGGCGATCATCGCTCGCTATGCTGCAAGCTATGGCGTGCCGGTGTCGCTCGCCAAGGCCGTTATCAAGATCGAAAGCAACTACCGGCCGAACATGGTCGGGGGCGCCGGCGAGATCGGCCTGATGCAGATCAAGCCGGCGACGGCGCGGATGATGGGCTATACGGGTTCGGTCAAGGGACTGTTCGATCCCGACACCAACATCAAATACGGCATGAAGTACCTCGCCATGGCGCAAGGCCTCGGCGGCGGCACCACTTGCGGCACGATCCTCAAATACAATGCCGGTCATGGCGCAAGGCGGATGAATCCGGTTTCGGCCGCCTATTGCAGCAAGGTGAAGGTGCAGATGGCGGCGCTCGGCTCACCCGCCTAGAGGCAAGTTCGCCTTTTTCGTTTGCGTTTTCAGGCGGGAATCCCTTTATACGCGCTTGCCAGCTGGCTGGGCGGCCGCGCCTGCAAGAGCCGAAAGGCTGCGGGTGAGGAAAGTCCGGGCTCCATGGAGACACGGTGCCGGCTAACGGCCGGCGGGGGTAACCCCAGGGAAAGTGCCACAGAAAGCAAACCGCCGCGGCATCAGCCGCGGCAAGGGTGAAAGGGTGGGGTAAGAGCCCACCGCGCGACTGGCAACAGGAGCGGCACGGCAAACCCCACCGGGAGCAAGACCGAATAGGGGCGGTGCGAAGGGAAACCTTCGAGGGCTGTTTCCGGCCCACCGTCCGGGTAGGTTGCGTGAGGCGCATGGCGACATGCGCCCAAGATGAATGGCCGCCACGTTCCCGCGCCGCAAGGCGCGGGGCCATACAGAACCCGGCTTACAGGCCAGCTGGCATTTTTCCCGATACCGACAAAACGCTTGATATCAACAGGTTGCAGCCATGGGCGTGCCTGTTGATTCAAGCGCGTGGAGCTGTGCCCGGTTCCACCGCTCTATCGATGCGTTTCCTTGAAACCGGTACGATTAAATCGTACCTTGTCGCAAAGAAAGCCGTCGGAGCACATCATGGGCCAGGTCGACAAACGCAGCATAACGCTTTCGCCCGAGCTGGCGCGGGCGGTCGACGATGTCGTCGCCGCCGGCGAATACGCTTCGGCGAGCGAGGTGATCCGGGACGCGCTCAGGCAATGGAAGGACCGGCGCGACCTACTCGGCTACACAGTCGAGGAACTACGCAAGCTGGTGCAAGAGGGGATCGACAGCGGGCCTGGACGGTTCTCGTCGATGGATGAAATAAAGGCCGAAGCCCGTAAGCGATTGAGATCCGACGACGCGGCATGAAGGTGCTGCCGATCATTCGTACGGCGCACGCTGAAGGCGATTTGATAGCGATTTTGGCTCCACATCGCGCGTGATAACGAAGCTGCAGCGGATAGATTGCTCGATCGAATCGAGCCCCGGTGTCAACAGCTCGCGACCTATCCGTATTCGGGCCCTCCGCGCGACGACATCGCACCCGGAATCCGTCATCTGATCGTCGGCGAATACCTCACCTTCTATCGGGTCGGCGGGGACGCGATCGAAGTCGTCCGTGTGCTGCACGGCCGGCGGAAGATCGAGGCGGACGACTTTGCGCCGTGATCGGCGTTTGTCTAAAGCGCGTCGCGATCCTTCACATTCGCTCCGTGCGCTTTAGGTTTTTGATTTTACGCATGTCTTTGTCCCGAAACCGGTTCCACTTTCGGCAGACATGCTTCAACGCAATTCCGGACGAAAACCGCCAAAGCATTTTCCTGGAATTGCGCTAGCTGCCGATCTTATCCAACGACGCCTCGATCGCCTGCCAGAGCTCCTCGACCGGCTCGCAGCCGATGGCTAGCCGCACGAAGCCCGGGGGCACGGCGTCGCCACGCTTCGAGCGCCGCTCGGCCGAGCTGTGCACGCCGCCGAATGACGTGGCCGATTCAATCAGCGGGCAATTGTTGATGAAATCCTCGGCCTTCTCTTCCGACGCCAGTTCGAAGGAGATGAGGAAGCCGAAGCGATCCATCTGAGACCGCGCCAGATTGTGCGAGGGGTCGCTCTCAAGGCCTGGAAAGCGCAAGCCGCTCACGGCGCGATGCGCCTTGAGCCGGCGGGCGATCGTTTCCGCCGAAGTGCACATGCGGTCGAAGCGCACCTCAAGCGTTTCGAGGCCGCGATGCACGAGCCAGGCCTCGAACGGTCCGGGAATGCCGCCGGCCGTTTCGCGCCAGTCTCTGACCCTGGCGACAATGTCCGGATTGCGGCTGGCGACATGGCCGAACAGCACGTCCGAGTGCCCGTTGATCGCCTTGGTGTCGGCCGACACGACGATGTCGGCGCCGAGGTCGAGCGGCCGCTGGCCAAAGGGCGTCATCGTCGTGTTATCGACGACAAGGACCGCACCTTGCTCGTGAGCCGCCTTGGCGACGGCGGCGATGTCGCAGATATCCAGCCGCGGGTTCGACGGAGTTTCCACGAAGATCATTCGATAGCCGGCGAAACCGCCATCGAGCATGCTCGATGTCGCCCTGACGTCATAGGCGACGCCGAGCGGTTTCAGGAAGCGCTCCGCCAGGGCGCGTGTCGTGTGATAGCCGTCCGAAGGCAAGAGAATGCGGTCGCCCGATTTGAGGAGCGAAAAAAATGCCGCCGAAATCGCCGCCATTCCCGACGGAAAGGCGACGCACTGGGCATCTTCCAGATGGCCAAGCATATGCTCGACGGCGTGCCATGTCGGATTGCTGAACCGGCCGTATTGATCGTAGCCCGTCGCGTCGCCCGGGGAATGAAAGATCGAGGCCATGGTCAGCGGCAAGGGGATCGGGTCGCCCTTGGCGAAATCGCCGCTGCGCAGATGGGCAAGTGTCGCGGCGCGTGACTTCGCGGTTTCAGGCATGGGCTCATTCCTTCGCTGAACAGGTTCGACGCTAGGCGCGCCGGCCGTTCGCAGCAAGCCGCCTCTTTTTGGGCCAGACCGTTCTAAACGCTTCGTTAGGCTTAATAGACGATAAAGACGGGACGTGGCGTCAGCCTGCTCTTTCTGGTTGTGGCGCGCGCGTTTGTGATGCCTGCTCCCGTTGACGCCCATAGTACCCCATGATATCCCATTCGCATCATCAAGCCTTCGTTCCGCGTCAGGGTGAAGCGTACGCCAATCGGGCAGTCGCGGCGGCTGCGCGTTTGCCGGTTTTTGCCTTGGTGAATGAAGCGATTTGTCGCGAGGCGATGCGCGGCGGCGCGGAGAAAAACATGAGAAGGGGTGCGGCGGCGACAGCGGCTGTAACGCGTAGTGGACCGATTTCTGTCAAACGCGGTGAACAGGATCGATGCGAAGGGGCGGGTGTCCGTTCCAGCGCATTTCCGCGCGGTCGTGCAGAAACGTGGCTATGGCGAGCTCTATGCGCTACGTTGCCTGGACCTTCCGGCGATGGACGTCGGCGGGCTCGATCTGCTCGACCGTTACGAGCAGCGGATCGCGCTCGAGGATCCCTTCCTGCAGACAGCGGACGACATGTCGTTCTTCTGTCATGGCGACGGGACGTTCCTGAAACTCGACCAGGACGGTCGCATCACGATGACCGATTTCATCCGCGAGCATACGGGCATTTCCACGGAGGTGGCCTTTGTCGGACGCGGCAATTTCTTTCAAATTTGGGAACCGGGCCGGCTTGCCGCCTATGGGGCACAGGCGCGGGCCAGGCTCTTGCAGCTTCGGCAGGGGACGAAGCCTGGGGAGCGGCCGGAATGATGGCTGGCCACGGCGATGATCCTCACGCCGTTGGCGGACTGGTCCGTCACATTCCGGTCCTCCTTGCCGAGGTGCTGGAGGCGCTTGCGCCAAGGGCCGGCGAGACAATCGTCGACGGGACGTTCGGCGCCGGCGGCTACACCGGCGCCATCCTCGAGCGAGGCGCATCGGTCGTGGCCATCGACCGCGATCCGGATGCGATCGCCGCGGGCCGGGCTCTGGAGCAGCAGGCTGGCGGCAGGCTGAAGCTCGTACAGGCGCCGTTCTCGACGCTGGACGAACAGGTCGAGAGCGCCGACGGCGTCGTGCTCGACATCGGCGTCTCTTCCATGCAGCTCGACCAGGCCGAGCGCGGCTTTTCCTTTCGCGCCGACGGGCCGCTCGACATGCGCATGGCGCAGGCGGGCCTGAGCGCCGCCGACGTCGTCAACACCTTCAAGGCGGGCGACCTTGCCCGCATTTTCGGCTTCCTCGGCGAAGAGCGGCATGCCGGCCGCATCGCCCGCATGATCGAGGCGCGGCGCGAGAAACGGCCCTTCGAGCGGACGCTCGATCTGGCCGACGCCATCGCCACCCATATTGGCCGCGCGCCGAAGGACAAGATCCATCCGGCCACGCGTGTCTTCCAGGCGCTGCGGATCTTCGTCAATGACGAGCTCGGCGAGCTGGCGAGTGCGCTGTTCGCCGCCGAGCGGGTGCTCAAGCCCGGCGGCCGGTTGGCGGTCGTGACCTTCCATTCGCTGGAGGATCGCATCGTCAAGCGCTTCATCGCCGATCGCGCAGATGCGGCCAGCGGCTCCCGCCACATGCCGGATGCGCCGGCGCGGCTGGCGACCTTCCGCAAGTCCGGCGGCGGGGTGACGCCGGGCGAGGGCGAGATCGCGGCCAACCCGCGGGCGCGCTCGGCCAGGCTGCGCGCGGCAATCCGCACCGACGTGCCGGCGCGCAGTGGCGACTTTTCGATTTTCGGCCTTCCAAAGCTTCCCGCCGTCGAGCGGCCGGGGGAGAGGTAAGCACGTGTTTCGTACCAGCGACATAGTCCTGATCGCCGTCATGGTCTCGGCGGCGGCGTTGACCTACAAGACCAAGCGCGAAGCCGAGGACCAGCTGGCGGCGGTGCAGAAGCTGCAGGCGCAGATCCGCTACGAGGAAGACACGATCGACCTTCTGAAGGCCGACTGGAGCCTGCTCACCCAGCCGGCGCGGCTGCAGAAGCTTGCCGAAATCTACAAGTCGCAGCTCGGGCTCGAGCCGCTCAACGCCCGCCAGATCGGCGGTCTCGACGACGTGCCGATGAAACCGGTCAACATCGAGGACCTGTCGTCGCAGCGGCTTGGCGGGATGGCCGACAATTCCGGCAAAGAGCCCTCGGGCGACAAGGATCCGGTGGTCACCGGGAGCACCGTGCAATGATCGGCAGGCTTCCAAGGATCGGTGAGCTGCTGAGGCGTCGCAAGAAGGTGGCCCCGGACGGCTCGATCGTCGTCGACGCCGCCCGCAAGGCGACCGGCGGCAAGGCCAAGACCCGCATCATCATGACGATGGCGGTGTTCTTCACCATCTATTCGACGATTGCCGGCCGGCTCGTCTATCTTGGCCTGCAGAACCCCGACATGTCGGGCGGTCCGCAAAGCCGCGTCACCGCCTCGCGGCCAGATATCGTCGATCGCAACGGCGAGGTGCTGGCGACCGACATCAAGACGGCATCGCTGTTTGCCGAGCCGCGCCGTATCGTCGACGCCGACGAGGCGATCGAGAGATTGTCGACCGTGCTTCCCGAGATCGATTACGAGCAGACCTATCGCAAGCTCAAGAGCGGCGCCGGCTTTGTCTGGCTGCAGCGTCAGCTGACGCCGAAGCAGCAGGCCGACATCCTGGCACTGGGCATCCCCGGCCTCGGCTTCCGCACCGAAAAGCGCCGCTTTTATCCGAGCGGCGAGACGTCCTCCTACATTGTCGGGTTGACCAACATCGACAACCAAGGCATCTCCGGCATGGAGAAATACATCGACGACCAGGGGCTGACCGACCTGCAGGAGTCGGGGCTGGCGGTGGCCAGGGACCTGAAGCCGGTGAAGCTGTCGATCGACCTTCGCGTCCAGCATGTCGTGCGCGACGAGGTCGCCGCCGCCCTGGAGCGTTATCGCGCCATTGGCGCTGGCGCCGTTGTGCTCAACGTCAAAACGGGCGAGGTGGTGGCCATGGCCTCGGTGCCGGATTTCGATCCGAACAATCCTTACAATGCACAGGAAAAGGACCGGCTGAACCGTATGTCCGCGGGCCTCTATGAGATGGGTTCGACCTTCAAGAGCTTCACCTCGGCCATGGCGCTCGATTCCGGCAAAGCGACGATGGCGAGCCGCTTCGACGCTTCGCATCCAATCCGGGTCGGCCATCAGGCCATTCACGATTTCCACGGCAAGAACCGTGTGCTGTCGTTGCCGGAGGTGTTCCTCTATTCGTCCAACATCGGGTCGGCCAGGGAGGCCGAGCTGGTCGGCATCGAGGGGCACCGGGAATTCCTGCATCGCCTTGGAATTTTGGACAAGATGCAGACCGAACTGCCGGAAGTCGCCCGCCCGACTGAACCGAAGGTCTGGAAACAGGTCAATTCGTTTACCATCGCCTTCGGCCATGGTGTGTCGACGACGCCGCTGCAAGCTGCTGTCGGCTGCGCGGCCCTGATGAATGGCGGCTATCTGATCGAACCGACCTTCCTGCCACGTACCGTGGAGCAGGCAATGACGGTGGCTAAGAAAGTGGTCAGCGAAAAGACGGTCGAAGGCATGCGCTACCTTTATACGCTCAACGCCGAGAAGGGCTCTGCCAGAAACGCTAGAGTTCCCGGTTATCGCGTTGGTGGCAAGACCGGAACAGCCGAGAAGGTCATCAATGGCCGATACTCGAAAGACTTGAATTTCAATACCTTTGTGGCCGCCTTCCCGATGGACGATCCGCAATATCTCGTGTTCACGATTGCCGACGCCCCGCATCCGGAAAAGCCTGGCATGACAGACGTCGCGGCCGCTAATGCGGGGGTTATAGCTGGCAATATCATCAGGCGTTCGGCGGCCATGCTTGGCGTGAAGCCAGATTTCAGCCATGAAAATGGTGCAACGCTGGTTTCCTATCAGTGATTCTTGGGGCGCGCCGGCAACTGCGCGCTATTTTGTTGCGGTGAACGGGACTCAATGCATCTGAAAGATCTAGCCGGTGTCCTGCCTATCGAGGGAACAGTTTCCCCCGATCTGGAGGTTACCGGTCTCTCATCCGATTCCCGCCAGGTAAGGGCGGGCGTCGTCTTCTTTGCGCTGGCCGGCAGCAAGGCCGACGGCTCGGCCTACGCAGCCGACGCTGCGGCAAAAGGCGCCGCTGTGATCGTTGCCGCCAAGGGGAATGCCATTTCCGGACTGTCGATCCCGGTTCTTGCCGTCGATGATCCGCGTCTGGCATTGGCGCTGAGCGCGG
Organism: Mesorhizobium shonense; assembly: GCF_040545255.1. Taxonomy (NCBI): domain Bacteria; kingdom Pseudomonadati; phylum Pseudomonadota; class Alphaproteobacteria; order Hyphomicrobiales; family Phyllobacteriaceae; genus Mesorhizobium; species Mesorhizobium shonense. Next base: position 164,833 of record NZ_JBEPLM010000005.1, on the reverse strand, counting down.
CGCGCTTCTTCGGCAAGCAGCCTGAAACAATGGTCGCCGTCACCGGTACCAGCGGCAAGACGTCGGTCGCCGCCTTCACACGCCAGATCTGGGAGCAGGCGGGCCTTGCCGCCGCTTCGATCGGCACGACGGGTGTCGTGGCGCCCGGCCGCAATGAGTATGGCTCGCTGACAACGCCGGATCCGGTGGCGTTGCACAAGCTGCTGAAAGAGCTGGCCGATGCCGGCGTCACCCACGCCTCGATGGAGGCCTCCAGCCACGGCCTCGACCAGCGCCGCCTCGACGGTGTCAGGCTGGCGGCCGCCGGCTTCACCAATCTCGGCCGCGACCATATGGACTACCACCCGACGGTCGAGGACTATCACCGCGCCAAGCTGCGCCTGTTCGACACGCTGCTGCCGAAGGGCGCGCCGGCTGTGATTTTCGCCGACGATCCCTGGTCCGAGCCGACGGTCCATGCCGCGAGGGCAACGGGTCTCGACGTGCTGACGGTCGGCCGCCACGGCGAATTCCTCACGCTGAAGCGCGTCGAGCATGAGCGGCGGCGCCAGCGTGCCGAGGTCGAGGCCGACGGCGTGCTTTACGAGATCGACCTGCCGCTCGCCGGCGATTTCCAGATCGCCAATGCGCTGGTTTCGGCCGGCCTCGCCATCTCGACTGGAACATCGGCCGGCAAAGCCTTGGCGGCATTGGAAAAATTGAAAGGCGCGCCGGGCCGGCTCGACCTCGTCGGCACGACGGCGGCCGGCGCTCCGGTCTATGTCGACTATGCGCACAAGCCCGACGCGCTGGAGAACGTGCTCTCTTCGGTTCGTCCGTTCACCACGGGCCGCGTCGTTGTGGTGTTCGGCTGCGGCGGTGACCGCGATCGCGGCAAGCGGCCGATCATGGGCGAGATCGCCACCCGGCTCGCCGATGTCGTCATCGTCACCGACGACAATCCGCGCACGGAAATTCCGGAAACCATCCGCGCGGCCATCCTTGCCGCGGCGCCCGGCGCCATCGAGATCGGCGACCGCCGCAAGGCGATCCATGAGGCGGTCGCCATGCTTCATGCCGGCGACACGCTGATCGTTGCCGGCAAGGGGCATGAGGAAGGCCAGACCATCGGCACCGAAACCTTCCACTTCTCCGACCATGAGGAAGTGCGCGAGGCGCTCCAGGAGCGCGCCGCATGAACCTGCTCTGGACATCGGAGGCGCTTGTCGAGGCCATGGGCGGCAGGCCGATCGGCTCGCTGCCGGAAGGCATCACCGGCATTTCCATCGACAGCCGCAGCCTCGAGCCCGGCAATGCCTTCTTCGCCATCAAGGGCGAGACGATGGACGGCCACGATTTCGCGACCGCGGCGGTGAAAGCAGGCGCCGCCGTGCTGGTCGTCGCCGAGGGCAAGCTGCCGTCGCTCGGCCGGCTGACGGCGCCGATGATCGTCGTGCAGGACGTGCTTGCGGCATTGGAAAAGCTCGGCGTCGCCGCGCGTGTCCGCTCACGGGCGAAGATCATCGCGGTGACCGGCTCCGCGGGCAAGACGACGACCAAGGAAGCGCTGCGCCATGTGCTATCGGCGGTCGGCAAGGTGCACGCTTCCGCGCAGTCGTTCAACAATCATTGGGGTGTGCCGCTGACGCTCGCGCGCATGCCGCAAGACTGCGACTACGCGGTCTTCGAGATCGGCATGAACCATCCGGGCGAGATCAGGCCGCTGGTCAAGATGGTGAGGCCGCATGTCGCGATCGTCACGCTGATTGCCGCCGCCCATCTCGGCTTCTTCAAGAGCCTCGACGAGATCGCCATGGCCAAGGCCGAGATTTTCGAGGCGATCGAGCCCGGCGGCGCCGCGCTGCTCAACCGCGACGATTCGCGCTGGAAGCTGCTCGGGAAAATGGCGAAAGAGGCTGGTGTCGAGCATGTCTTCGGCTTCGGCGAAAACGCCCGCTCGGCCTTCCGCCTTGCCGGCTGCGAGCTCTATGCCGACCATTCCGACATCGCTGTCAAGATCGGCAAAAAGGACGTGACGGCCCGTGTCGGGGCGCCCGGTCGACACATCGTGCAGAACGTGCTGGCCGTGCTGGGCGCCGCGCAACTGGTCGGCGCCGACCTCGACAAGGTGGCGGCGGCGCTTGGTGACCTTTCGGCCGAGCGCGGCCGCGGCAGGCGCCACATATTGCATCATCCGAACGGCCCGATCACGCTGATCGACGAAAGTTACAACGCCAATCCGGCTTCGATGGCGGCGGCCATGGCGCTGCTCAACGCCACGCCCGTCTCGGGTGGGGGCAGGCGCATCGCCGTGCTCGGCGACATGCTGGAGCTCGGCAGCCATTCGGCGAAACTCCATGCGGCGCTTGCCGATCTCATCGTCGGCACCGGGACGCGCAACGTCTTTCTCGGCGGTCCGGAGATGCGGGCGCTGGCCGATGTTCTGCCATCCGATGTCGAAACCGAATACCGGTCAGGCGCGGAAGAGCTGAAGCCGGTCGTAATGTCGGCAATCAGGCCCGGCGACGTGGTCATGGTCAAGTCGTCGAAAGGCATTGGATTTTCAAAGCTGGTCGAGGCATTGCTCGGCAAATTTCCGGCGGAAGCCACAACCATCGAACCGACCTGAGGTCGAGCTCCGGGGGACGGAAACGCATGCTCACTTTACTCGTTGATTTCGCGGACAAGATCTCGGCCTTCAATGTCTTCCGCTACATCACCTTCCGCACGGGCGGCGCGCTGATCACGTCGGCGCTGATCGTCTTCATCTTCGGACCGACCATCATCAACTCGCTGCGGCTTCGCCAAGGCAAGGGCCAGCCGATCCGCGCCGACGGACCGCAGACGCATTTCAAGAAGGCGGGCACGCCGACCATGGGCGGGCTGATGATCCTGTCCGGGATCATCGGCTCCTCGCTTTTATGGGCGAACCTTTCCAGCATCTATGTCTGGGTGGTGCTCCTGGTCACCGTCGGCTTCGGGTCGATCGGCTTCTACGACGACTATCTCAAGGTCACCAAGCAGTCGCACCTGGGCTTTTCCGGCAAGGCGCGGCTGGCGATCGAATTCGTCGTCGCCGGCATCGCCGCCTGGGTGATCATGCACAACGGCCAGGCGCCGTTCTCGTCTTCGCTGACCTTTCCCTTCGCCAAGGAATTCCTCATCAATCTCGGCTGGTTCTTCGTGCCGTTCTCCTGCTTCGTCATCGTCGGCGCCGGCAATGCGGTGAACCTGACCGACGGTCTCGACGGGCTGGCGATCGTGCCGATCATGATCGCGGCCGCGTCCTTCGGCGTCATCGCCTATCTATCCGGCAACGCGGTCTTCGCCGAATATCTGCAGATCCATTTCGTGCCCGGCACCGGTGAGCTCGCGGTCGTGCTCGGCGCGGTCATCGGCGCCGGCCTCGGCTTCCTGTGGTTCAACGCGCCGCCGGCCGCGATCTTCATGGGCGACACCGGCTCGCTGGCGATGGGCGGCCTGATCGGCACCATCGCCGTCGCCACCAAGCACGAGATCGTGCTGGTCATCGTCGGCGGCCTGTTCGTGGTCGAGATACTGTCGGTCATCATCCAGGTCGGCTACTTCAAGATGACCGGCAAGCGCGTGTTCCTGATGGCGCCGATCCATCACCATTTCGAAAAGCTCGGCTGGACCGAGAGCCAGGTGGTGATCCGCTTCTGGATCATCGCCGTCATCCTGGCGCTGGTCGGCCTCTCCACCCTCAAGCTTAGATAGGACACCGCTTGGTTCCCGCCGCTTCCTTCGCTGGCAAACGCGTTTCGCTCTTCGGGCTCGGCGGTTCGGGGATCGCGACCGCGCACGCGCTGATCGCGGGCGGCGCCGAGATCCTCGCCTGGGACGACAATCCGGACAGCGTCGCCAAGGCGGCCGCCGCCGGGATCGCGACCGGCGACCTGCGCGCCGCCGACTGGCCGCGCTTCGCGGCCTTCGTCCTGTCGCCCGGCGTGCCGCTCACGCACCCGAAGCCGCATTGGGCGGTGGAGCTGGCACGCGGAGCCGGCGTCGAGGTGATCGGCGACGTTGAGCTGTTCTGCCGCGAGCGCATTCAGCGCGCGCCGACGGCACCCTTCATCGCAATCACTGGCACCAACGGCAAATCGACGACGACGGCGCTCACGGCGCACATACTGAAATCGGCCGGACGCGATACCCAAATGGGCGGCAATATCGGTCGCGCCGTCATGACGCTCGATCCGCCCGAGCCCAAGCGGCACTATGTGGTGGAATGCTCCTCCTACCAGATCGATCTTGCGCCCTCGATCAACCCGACCGCCGGCATCCTGCTCAACCTGACGCCCGATCATCTCGACCGGCACGGCACGATGGCGCATTACGCCTCGATCAAGGAAAGGCTGGTCGCCGGCAGCGACACCGCGATCATCGGCGTCGACGATTCCTGGTGCGCCCAGATCGCCGACCGGCTGGAGCGTGCCGGCAAGCAAGTGATACGCATCTCCAAGCGCCTGCCGCTGACCGACGGCTATTTCGCCGACGGCACCAACCTGATGGAAGCGGTGAACGGCCGCTACAGCCGTATCGCCTTTCTCGAAGGCATCGGCTCGCTGCGCGGCCAGCACAATGCGCAGAACGCGCTTGCCGCTGTCGCGGCCTGCCTCAGGATCGGCCTCGAGCTTGGCGAGATCCAGGCCGGGCTTGAAAGCTTCCCGGGGCTGGCGCACCGCATGGAGCAGGTCGGCCGCAAGGACCATGTGCTGTTCGTCAACGATTCCAAGGCGACCAACGCCGACGCGGCGGCACCCGCGCTGTCGAGCTTCAACCGCATCTACTGGATCGCCGGCGGCCTGCCCAAGGAAGGCGGCATCGAGCCGCTGCGCGGCTTCTTCCCTCGCATCGCCAAGGCCTATCTGATCGGCGAGGCGGCGCCCGCTTTCTCCGCCACGCTCGGCGAGGCCGTGCCTTACGAGATTTCCGGAACGCTGGCAGCCGCGGTCGAGCATGCCGCCTATGACGCCGCGAGCGACACCGGCGGCGAGGCGGTGGTGTTGCTTTCGCCGGCCTGCGCCAGTTTCGACCAGTTCAAGAATTTCGAGGTTCGCGGCGAAGCCTTCAGGCAAGCTGCGACTGCTATTGATGGAGTGAAACCCATCGGAGGGCCACGTTGATGCAAAGCCGTCTCGACAAAAGTCCAGTCGCAACCTGGTGGTGGACGATCGATCGCTGGTTCCTCGCGGCATTCCTGTCGCTGATGGGGTTGGGCATCATTCTGTCCTTCGCGGCAAGCCCAGCGGTCGCCGAGAGGATCGGCCTCAGCAGCTTCCATTTCGCCACGCGGCAAATCATCTTCACCATCCCGGCGCTTATCGTGATGCTGGCGGTTTCTTTCCTGGAGGCCCGGCAAATAAGGCGGATGTCGCTGGTGATGCTCTGCATCATGCTGGTGCTGATGGTGGTGGTGCTCTACGTCGGCGTCGAAGTGAAGGGCGCGCGGCGCTGGGTGTCGCTCGCCGGCCTCTCCATCCAGCCGTCCGAATTCCTCAAGCCGGCCTTCGTCATCATCTGCGCCTGGCTTTTTGCCGAGCATAAGCGACAGCCCGATATTCCCGGCAATCTCTTCGCCATGCTGCTGCTCGCTCTGGTGATCTCGCTGCTTGTGGCGCAGCCCGACCTCGGCCAGACGATGCTCGTGCTGGGCACCTGGGGCGTGATGTTCTTCATGGCCGGCCTGCCCTGGTTCTGGATCGTCGCGCTGGGGGCTGCCGGCATTGGCGGCGTGTTCGCGGCCTATACGGTGTTTCCGCACGTCGCCGCCCGCATCGACAAGTTCCTCACCGGCGAAGGCGACACCTTCCAGGTCGACATGGGCCGCGAGGCCCTGATCAACGGTGGCTGGTTCGGCGTCGGCCCGGGCGAGGGGACGGTGAAGCGGGTCATCCCGGACAGCCACGCCGACTTTGTGTTCTCTGTCGCAGGCGAGGAGTTCGGGCTGATCATGTGCTTCTTCATCATGTCGATCTTCGCCTTCATCGTGCTGCGCGGATTGAGCATCGCGCTGAAGGAGCACGACGATTTCACGCGTTATTCCGTCGGCGGGCTCGTCACCATTTTCGGCTTGCAGTCTGCCATCAACATGTGCGTGAACCTGCAACTGATGCCTGCCAAGGGCATGACGCTGCCCTTCATCTCCTATGGCGGCTCCTCGCAGATCGCTATCGCCATCTCGATGGGCATGATGCTGGCGTTGACGCGCAGGCACCCCGAAAAGCGCAAGCAGATAGGCTATGCCTTCTCGCAGCGCACCCTTCCGGCGGAATGAGGCGGGATGTCGAGAGGTGTCATCCTGCTTGCGGCCGGCGGAACGGGTGGACATCTGTTCCCGGCAGAGGCGCTCGCACATGAGCTGATCGAGCGCGGCTGGGAGGTGCATCTTGCCACCGACCGCCGCGCCGAGCGCTACTCCGGCCACTTTCCCGCTGCCGACATTCACTCGATCCCTTCGGCCACGCTTGGCTCGAAGAATCCGATCGCTATGCTTTCGGCCTTCTGGACGATCTGGCAAGGCGTGCGGCAGGCCGGTCGGGTAATAGCCAGAATCAAGCCCGATGCCGTCGTCGGCTTCGGCGGCTACCCGACGCTGCCGCCGCTCTACGCGGCAACCCGACGCAAGGTGCCGACGCTGATCCATGAGCAGAACGCCGTGATGGGCCGCGCCAACAAGGCGCTCGCCAGCCGCGTCGATGCCATTGCCGGCGGCTTCCTGGCGGAGAGTGAAAGCGCTGCCGGTGCCAAGACCGTGACGACCGGCAATCCGGTCAGGCCGCAGGTGCTGGAAGCGGCGAAAATCTCTTACACAGCACCCACAGACGGTGAGCCGTTCCGCCTCCTGGTGTTCGGCGGCAGCCAGGGCGCGCAGTTCTTCTCCGACGCCGTGCCGGCGGCGATCGCGCTTCTGCCCGAAGCGCAACGCAAACGACTGGCGATCACGCAGCAGGCGCGCGCGGAAGACGTGGCGCGGGTCAAGGCCGCCTACGCCAATCTTGGCGTCGACGCGCAGGTCTCGCCCTTCTTCACCGACATGGCGGCGCGCATGGCGTCGGCGCATCTGGTGATGTCGCGCTCCGGCGCCTCGACCGTATCGGAGATTGCCGTCATCGGCCGCCCCGCGCTGCTGGTGCCTTATCCGCATGCGCTCGACCATGACCAAGCGGCCAACGCCGCGGCACTTGCCGCCGCCGGCGGGGCTGAGGTGCACCCACAATCCACGCTTTCGCCCGAGGGCATCGCTGCGCTCCTTGACGGGCTGTTGGGCAACCCCGACAGGTTGACGGCGATGGCCACGGCCGCCCGCTCGGCCGGAAAACCCAACGCGGCACGGTTGCTCGCCGATCTGACAGAGGCTATTGCGTCCGGCAAAACGGTTTCGGACTACAGGAGGACGCGCGCATGAAGATGCCGCAGACGATCGGCCTCGTGCATTTCATCGGCATCGGCGGCATCGGCATGAGCGGCATTGCCGAAGTGCTGCACAATCTCGGCTACAAAGTGCAGGGTTCGGACCAGGCGGACGGCGCCAATGTGCAGCGGCTGCGCGATAATGGCATCGAGTGCTTCGTCGGCCACAAGGCCGAGAATATCGGCGACGCCGAAGTCGTGGTGGTGTCGACGGCGATCAAGAAATCCAACCCCGAACTCAAGGCCGCGCGGGAGAAACTACTGCCGATCGTGCGGCGCGCCGAAATGCTCGCCGAGCTGATGCGCTTCCGCCAGGCGGTCGCCATCGGCGGCACGCATGGCAAGACGACGACCACTTCGATGGTGGCGACTTTGCTCGAAGCCGGCGGGCTGGACCCGACCGTCATCAATGGCGGCATCATCAACGCCTATGGCACCAATGCCCGCATGGGCGACGGCGAGTGGATGGTGGTCGAAGCGGACGAGAGCGACGGCACCTTCCTCAAGCTGCCGGCCGATATCGCGGTCGTCACCAATATCGATCCCGAGCATCTTGACCACTATGGCAGCTTCGACAAGGTGCGCGAAGCCTTCCGTCAGTTCGTCGAGAACGTGCCGTTCTACGGCTTCGGCGTGATGTGCACCGACCATCCCGAGGTGCAGGCGCTCGTCGGCCGCATCGAGGACCGGCGCGTCATCACCTATGGCGAAAACGCGCAGGCCGACGTGCGCTTCGCCAATCATCGCATGGACGGGGCAGTATCGGAGTTCGACGTGGTGATCCGCGACCGCAAGGGACGTGGCTCGACGACGATTAAGGACCTGCGGCTGCCGATGCCGGGACGGCACAATGTCTCCAACGCGACGGCGGCGATCGCGGTCGCGCATGAGCTCGGCCTGTCGGACGAAGCGATCAAGAAGGGCCTTTCGTCCTTCGCCGGCGTCAAGCGGCGCTTCACCCACACCGGCTCCTGGAATGGGGTCGAAGTGTTCGACGACTATGGCCACCATCCGGTTGAGATCGCAGCGGTGCTAAAGGCCGCGCGGGGGGCAACCAAGGGCCGCGTCATCGCTATAGCCCAGCCGCACCGCTTCACCCGGCTGCACGATCTGTTCGAAGAGTTCTCCGTCTGCTTCAATGATGCCGACACGGTGATGGTGGCGCCGGTCTATCCGGCCGGCGAGGAGCCGATCGAAGGCGTTTCATCGGACGCGCTGGTGTCGCGCATCCGCGCCGGCGGTCACCGCGACGCGCGCTATATCGAAGGTCCGGCGGCGGTCGCTCCGGCCATCCGCGACCTTGCCAAGCCCGGTGACTTCGTCATCTTCCTTGGCGCCGGCAACATCACGCAGTGGGCCTACGCCCTACCCAAGGAACTTGGGGGAACACCCTCATGATGCGCGGCCAAGCCCTGATCGACAAACTCGGTGACAAGCTAGCCGGCCTGCGCGGCCGCATCACCCCCAATGCCGAGATGGACAAGATCACCTGGTTCCGCGCCGGCGGCCTGGCTGAGGCGCTGTTCCAGCCGGCCGACGAGGAGGACCTCGCGGCCTTCCTGCGCGGCGTGCCGGAGGAAATCCCGCTCACCGTGGTCGGCGTCGGCTCGAACCTTCTGGTACGCGACGGCGGCATTTCCGGTTTCGTGGTGAGGCTTTCGGCCAAGGGCTTTGGCGAAGCCGAAGCCACCGGGCCGACCACGATCAAGGCGGGCGCGGCGACGCCGGACAAGCGTGTCGCAGCGGTCGCGTATGAGGCCGGCATCGGCGGGCTCCATTTCTACCATGGGATTCCGGGCGCCGTCGGCGGGGCGCTGCGGATGAATGCGGGCGCCAATGGCGTCGAGACGCGCGAGCGCGTGGTCGAGGTGCGGGCGCTCGACCGTACGGGCAATGTCCATACGCTCAGCAATGCCGATATGGGCTATGCCTATCGTCATTCGTCGGCGCCGGGCGGACTGATCTTCACCTCGGCCACCTTCGAAGGCGTTCCGGAAGACAAGGCGGCGATCAAGGCGGCGATGGACGCCGTGCAGAACCATCGCGAGACGGTGCAGCCGATCCGCGAGAAGACCGGCGGCTCGACCTTCAAGAATCCCGAAGGCACCTCGGCCTGGAAGGAGATCGACAAGGCCGGCTGCCGCGGGCTGATGATCGGCGGCGCGCAGATGTCGCCGATGCATTGCAACTTCATGATCAACACCGGCACCGCGACCGGCTACGACCTCGAATATCTCGGCGAGACGGTGCGGGCGCGGGTGCTCGAGAATTCGGGCATCCGGCTGCACTGGGAGATCAGGCGGCTGGGCAACTTCCGGCCGGGTCATGAGGTGCAGGAGTTTCTGGGGCAGCTTCTTTAGCCCGCTGCGGTGTTCAAGTAGTGCTTGAACTTGCATGGTCGGCGAAGCCGTCAAGCGTTGCTGCAAAGACTCAACAACACACTTTTCTGACCTGTTTTCGCGGAAAGTGAATCTCTCGGAATCATAGGCACTTGCCAGGGAATCAACTCTCTGATTCTCTGCCCTAAAGCGTTTCCTGATTTGAGTCGTTTGACGCGTTACCCGCGTTTTCCGTCTGGGGGGCAACCTGCCGGAAGACTCGGACTCACTATGCGGGAATGTTGCGTGCGGAAATATCGGTTGCGGGCCCGGCGTGAGAGGGGATGACGGGATGAAGAAAAAGCATGTGGCTGTTCTCCTGGGGGGATTTTCCTCGGAACGGCCCGTGTCTCTGTCCTCGGGGAAGGCATGTGCGGATGCGCTCGAGAATGAAGGCTATCAGGTCACCCGGGTCGATGTTTCGCGCGATGTCGGGTCTGTGCTTGCCGAGCTCAAGCCCGATGTCGCCTTCAATGCGCTGCACGGCCCGTTCGGCGAGGACGGCACCATCCAGGGAATTCTCGAATATCTCGGAATTCCCTACACCCATTCGGGTGTGCTCGCTTCGGCTCTGGCTATGAACAAGGAGCAGGCCAAGAAGGTCGCCAGGGCGTCCGGCATTCCGGTCGCGGAATCGAAGGTGGTCAACCGCTTCGCGGTCCAGAACAAGCATCCGATGAAGCCGCCCTACGTGGTGAAGCCGGTCAACGAGGGCTCGAGCTTCGGCGTCGTCATCGTGCATGAGGGGCAGTCGCATCCGCCGCAGGTCATCGGCTCGTCCGAGTGGCAGTATGGCGAGATCGTCATGGTCGAGCGTTACATCCATGGGCGCGAACTGACCTGCGCGGTGATGGGCGACGTGGCGCTCGGCGTCTGCGAGATCATTCCGACCGGGCATTCCTTCTACGACTACGATTCAAAGTACGTGCCTGGCGGATCAAAACACGAAACCCCTGCAAAAATTTCACCGAATATTTACCAAAAAATACAGACACTGGCCCTCAAGGCTCATCTTGCTATCGGTTGCCGGGGCGTCTCCCGGTCGGACTTCCGTTACGACGATCGTCACTCCGAAAACGGCGAGGTTGTCTGGCTCGAGATCAACACCCAGCCGGGCATGACGCCGACGTCTCTGGTGCCTGAAATCGCCGCGCAAGCGGGACACTCGTTCGGCGATCTGTTGAGTTGGATGGTGGAGGACGCTTCGTGTCTGCGTTGAGGTGGGGACAGGGCAAGGCCGGCGGGGCTGGACCCGCGCTGTTCGGTGTGCCGCTGTCGTTCGACCATTTCGTTTTGCCGCGCCAGCTTCGCCGGCCGGTGCGTGTGCTTGCCCGTCTCTGCGGCGGCGAGTGCGAGGCGCCGCGCTTTTCCGCCGCGATCCTTTCGGCTGCGTTGTTGGCTTCATCCGGTGCCTATGGCGCCTATCTCGGCGGTTATAGCGACAGCATCGTGCAGGGCGTGACGGCCCGAACCGGTTTTGCCGTCGACCAGATCAAGGTCGTCGGCAACCGCCAGACGTCCGAGATCGACATACTGGACCGGCTCGGCCTCGACGGCTGGACTTCGCTGATCGGTTTCGACGCCGAGGCCGCGCGCGAGCGCATCGCGACGTTGCCCTGGGTCGAGGTTGCGGCGGTGCGCAAGATCTACCCGCATACGCTGGAGGTGCGCGTCGAGGAGCGCGAGCCCTTCGCGCTTTGGCAGCAGGGCAATTCGCTTTCGGTGATCGAGCGGTCGGGCAAGGTGATCGCGCCGTTCTCGGGCGGCAAGGAAGCGCTGCTGCCGCTGATCATCGGCACGGGCGCGCCGGCCGAGGCGCCGGAGTTCCTGGAGAAGATCAAGCGTTATCCCGAGCTCGCGGCGCGGGTCAAAGGCTATATCCGCGTCGGCGAGCGGCGCTGGGATATCAAGCTCGAGAACGGCATCACGGTGAAGCTGCCGGAAGACGATGAGGATCAGGCGATCGCCGAACTCGTCAAGCTCGACCAAGACAACGGGCTTCTGACGCGCGACATCGCCGCCGTCGACATGCGGCTCACCGATCGGCTGGTGGTGGAGCTGTCGCCGGAGGCCGCGACGCAGCGCGAGGCCGCGCTCAGCGAAAAGCCGAAGAACCTGACGAAGCGCAAGCCGGAGACGAAGATATGAGCTGGCTTGGCGGCAGCGGCGATGCTTCTTCGCGCCGGTCGGGCACGCTTACGGTGCTCGATGTCGGCTCGAGCAAGGTTTGCTGCGTGGTGGCGAAGCTGAAGCCGCGCGACGACGGCAAACTTCTGCGCGGGCGCTCGCATCGCATCCAGGTGATCGGCATCGGCCATCAGAAATCGCAGGGCGTGAAGTCGGGCGTGGTGATCGATCTCGACCGCGCCGAGCATGCCATTCGCCTGGCTGTCGACGCGGCCGAGCGCATGGCCGGGCTTACCGTCGATTCCCTCATCGTCAACATGACGGCCGGCCGGCTGAAGAGCGAAGCCTTCTCGGCAACCATCAATCTCGGCGGGCATCAGGTCGAGGAAGCCGACATCAAGCGCGTGCTTGCCGCCGGCGCCAAGCAGGCGCTGCGGGCCGAGCGGGAGGTGGTTCATTCGCTTCCCGTCGGCTTCTCGCTCGATGCCGAACGCGGCATGCGCGATCCGCGCGGCATGGTCGGCGACGCGCTCGGCGTCGACATGCACGTGCTGACCGGCGATGCCGCGCCGATGCGCAATCTGGAGCTCTGCATCAATCGCTCGCACCTGTCGGTTGAGCGCATGGTGGCGACGCCTTATGCCAGCGGCCTTGCGGCGCTGGTCGACGACGAGCTCGAAATGGGTGCCGCCTGCATCGACATGGGCGGCGGTACCACGACGATCTCCGTGTTCTCGGAAGGCAAGTTCGTGCATGGCGACGCCATCGCCATCGGCGGCAACCATGTGACGCTCGACATGGCCAAGGGTCTGTCGACCTCGCTCGATGCCGCCGAACGCCTGAAGGTGATGCATGGCTCGGCGCTGCCCGGCAGCGCCGACGACCGCGACCTGGTCTCCATCCAGCCGATCGGCGAGGAAGGCGAGTTGCCGTTGCAGATACCGCGCTCGGTGATGACGCGCATCATCCGCGCGCGCATCGACGAGACGCTGGAGCTCTTGCGCGACCGGCTGAACAAGTCCGGCTACGGCAACGCCGTCGGCAAGCGCGTCGTTCTCACCGGCGGCGCCAGCCAGTTGGCCGGCCTGCCGGAGGCGGCGCGCCGCATCCTCGGGCGCAATGTGCGCATCGGCCGGCCGCTCGGCGTGGCGGGCCTGCCGGAAGCGGCCAAGGGGCCGGCGTTTTCGACCCCGGTCGGACTTCTGATCTATCCGCAGATGGCGAGCTTCGAGAGCCATTCGGCGAAAGGAATTTCCGGTTTCAGGATGACCGGAACGGGCGGAAAACTGCATCGCATGAGTCAGTGGTTGAGAGACAGTTTTTAATTTGACGGGGACAGCCCCATAGGCGGCCGCAGCGGCGAGGCGGCGGGAAAGGCAAAAGGACGGAGACAATGACCATTAATCTGCAAAAGCCGGACATCACCGAGCTGAAGCCACGCATCACCGTTTTCGGCGTCGGCGGCGGCGGCGGCAACGCGGTCAACAACATGATCACAGCCGGCCTGCGCGGCGTCGAGTTCGTGGTGGCCAACACCGACGCGCAGGCGCTGACCATGTCGAAGTCCGAGCGGCTGATCCAGCTCGGCGCGCATGTCACCGAGGGTCTTGGCGCCGGCTCGCAGCCGGAAGTCGGCCGCGCGGCGGCGGAAGAATGCATCGACGAGATCATCGATCATCTCTCCAACACGCATATGTGCTTCGTCACCGCCGGCATGGGCGGCGGCACCGGCACCGGCGCTGCTCCGGTTGTTGCCCGCGCGGCGCGCGAGAAGGGCATCCTCACCGTCGGCGTCGTCACCAAGCCGTTCCATTTCGAAGGCCAGCGCCGCATGAAGACGGCCGACATGGGCATCGAGGAACTGCAGAAATGCGTCGACACCCTGATCGTCATCCCCAACCAGAACCTGTTCCGGCTGGCCAATGACAAGACCACCTTCGCCGACGCCTTCGCCATGGCCGACCAGGTGCTCTATTCGGGCGTCGCCTGCATCACCGACCTGATGGTCAAGGAAGGCCTGATCAATCTCGACTTCGCCGACGTCCGCTCGGTGATGCGCGAAATGGGCAAGGCGATGATGGGCACCGGCGAAGCTTCGGGCGAGGGCCGCGCAATGGCCGCGGCGGAAGCCGCCATCGCCAACCCGTTGCTCGACGAGACCTCGATGAAGGGCGCCAAGGGTCTGCTGATCTCGATCACCGGCGGCCGCGACCTGACCCTGTTCGAGGTCGACGAGGCCGCGACCCGCATCCGCGAGGAGGTCGACCAGGATGCCAACATCATCCTCGGCGCCACCTTCGACGAGGAGCTGGAAGGCGTTATCCGCGTTTCGGTGGTCGCCACCGGCATCGACAAGTCGGCTGCCGAAATCGCCGCGGCGCCGATCTCGATCCGCGCGCCGCAGAAGCCGGTCGCCCGTCCCGTGCCGCCTGCTCAGGAAAGCCGTCCCGCACCGGTTCAGCAGCAGGCTTACGAACCCCGCGCCGTCGATCCGGTCGCCGAAGCGATCCAGCTTGCCGAGGCCAACGCCGCCGCGATGGCGCAGCCGCGCCCGGCACCGGTCGACGACTTCCGCCCGCAGAGCAAGATCTTCCAGGCTCCGCCGGCGCAGCCGCAGCCCCAGCCGGCGGTGCAGCATCAGGTTGCGCAGCCCGCGCCGCAGCGCGAGATGCCGCAGCCGATGGCCGCCGCGCCGCAGCGCATGCCGCGCGTGGAGGACTTTCCGCCGGTCGTGAGGGCAGAAGTGGAAGCCAAGAGCCGTCCCGCGGACCATGAGAACAGCGGTCCGATGGGGCTGATCAAGCGGCTGACGAACGGATTGACCCGTCGCGAGGAAGAGCCGGCCCGGCTCCAGCCGGCGCAGCCGCGCGAACCGAAACTGCGCCAGGCGGCACCGGAAATGCGCCGCCTCGCCAGCCAGGACCCGCAGCTCTACGCGCCGCGCCGCGGCCAGCTCGACGACCAGGGCCGCCTCACGCCGCAGAGCCGCACGGTCCAGGAAGACGATCAGCTGGAGATTCCGGCATTCCTGCGCCGCCAGGCCAACTGATCGATGCGGCGGAGCACTGATCGTTAACGATATATAACGGTTGTTAACAGGCAGGCGAGAGATCGCCTGCCTGTTTTTGTTAAAAACCATTCTAAAACAGTACGTTATAAGCGTTTTCTTGATCGAGGCCGCGGTTACACAGGGAAAGAAACCGTGATTTGGAGTCTCCCGGACGGGCCATTATCTTCCGCTTGGACTAAAGTCGGTTTGCCGGGATTCGGGGAGTTGGCCCTGCCTGCCGATCATTTCAGAGCCGCTGCCTTGTTCATTTGCCGCATTTTCGCGGACGCCAGTGACCTATCTGGCTGAAAATGCTCAAGAGGCTGACAAGGCGGACGCAGGCAGCTAGGGCTTATGGGGTTTGTCTTGCACGACTATCAGACGACAGTTAAGGCGCGCGCGACGCTGACCGGCACGGGCGTGCACAGCGGCGGGCCCGTCACCGTTCATTTCCTGCCGGCCGACGCCGACACCGGCATCGTGTTCCACCTTTCGAATGGCGGCGAGGACCGCGAGTTCCGCGCGCTGGTCTCCGAGGTCGGCGCCACCGATCTTTGCACCATGCTAGGCGACCCGGCCGGCGAGCACATCGGAACCGTCGAGCATCTGATGGCGACGGTGTTCGGACTTGGTATCGACAATCTCATCATCGAGATCGACGGCTCGGAAGTTCCCATTCTCGACGGCAGCGCGGTTGCCTTCGTCGAGGCCTTCGACCAGGCCGGCATCGAGACGCTTGCGGTCAAGCGCCGCTATATTCGCGTGGTCAAGCCGGTCCGCATCGAAGCCGGCGCCTCCTGGGCGGAGTTCCGCCCCTATGACGGCACGCGGTTCGAGGTCGAGATCGATTTCGAGAGCCCGGCCATCGGCCGCCAGCTCTTTGCGTCCGACATCAACCCCGACATCTTCCGCCGCGATATCGCGCGGGCCCGCACCTTCGGCTTCATGAAGGATGTCGAGCGGCTGTGGGCCGCCGGCTACGCGCTTGGTTCGTCGCTGGAGAACTCGCTGGTCATCGGCGACGACAACCGCGTCATCAATGTCGGCGGGCTGCGCTATCCCAACGAATTCGCGCGCCACAAGACGCTCGACGCCATGGGCGATCTGGCGCTGGCCGGCGCGCGCTTCATCGGCTGCTTCCGTTCCTATCGCGGCGGTCACCGGATGAATGCGGCGGCGCTCCGCCGGCTGCTGTCCGATCGCACGGCGTTCGAGATCGTGGAGACGCGGCGCCGCGAGCGCGGTCGGGTTGCCGAAATGATCGCCGTCAGCGGGCCGGTCTACGCGCCCTGGGTGATCTGATTCTTAACGATTTTCTGGCTTGTAGCGAAGCTTGTGTTGCACAAGTGCATCAGGAGTCCCTGAAATTTTGCAGAGGTGAGGGCGGCGCCAAACCGCCACAAAAATGTGCGATTGGCCGGACATAGCGTTGCCGGGCAAGGGGATAATGGTTTATGGCTGCGGCCCGGACCGAAACGACGCCGAAAGGGCGGGATCCAAACATGTTTTTTTCGCGAGTTGGTCAATCGGTAGCGCCGCGTCGGGCCGCCCTGCTGGCGCTGTCGGTGGTTGCTCCCGCGCTCGTGCTGTCGGCCTGTATGTCGTCCGAGAAGGATGTCAACCTGGCGACCTATGTCGACCAGACCGAGCCGGCTGACGTGCTTTACAACCAGGGCCTGGCCAACATGAATGCCGGCCGCCTCGATGAGGCGAGCAAGAAGTTCGATGCCGTCGACCGCCAGCACCCCTATTCGGAATTCGCCCGCAAATCGATGGTGATGGGCGCCTTCGCCGACTATCGCGCCGGCAATTACGACGAGGCGATCGGTTCCGCCAAGCGCTACCTGACGCTCTATCCGTCGACCGACGATGCCCCCTATGCCCAGTACATCATCGGCTTGAGCTACTACCGGCAGATCAAGGACGTCACCCAGGACCAGAAGGAAGCGCGCCAGACGGTGCAGACCATGCAGGACCTGGTGACGCGCTGGCCGACATCCGAATATGTCGACGACGCCAAGGACAAGATCCGCTTCGCCACCGACCAGCTCGCCGGCAAGGAGATGCAGATCGGTCGTTATTATCTCGAACGCCGCGAGTACATCGCCGCCGTCAAGCGCTTCCGCACGGTGGTCGAGAACTATTCCAACACCCGCCATGTCGAGGAGGCGCTGGCGCGCCTGACCGAGAGCTACTATGCGATGGGTCTGACCTCGGAAGCGCAGACGGCCGCGGCGGTGCTCGGCACCAACTATCCGGACAGCCAGTGGTACAAGGATTCCTACAAGCTCCTGCAGAGCAACGGGCTTCAGCCGCGTGAAAATGCCGGATCGTGGATTTCCAAGGCCGGGAAGCTGATCACCGGCGCCTGACACTCCTGATGCTGTCCAGACTGTCGATCCGCGATATCGTCCTGATCGAGAAGCTGGACATCGACTTCCTGCCTGGACTTTCGGTGCTGACCGGCGAGACCGGCGCCGGCAAATCCATCCTGCTCGACGCGTTGTCGCTGGCGCTCGGCGCGCGCGGCGACGCCTCGCTCGTTCGCCATGGCGCGGCGCAGGGCCAGGTCATCGCCGTGTTCGACGTGTCGCGCAACCATCCGGCGCGCGCGCTGCTTGCCGACAACGACATCGAGGACGACGGCGACATCATCCTGCGCCGGGTGCAAACGGCCGACGGCCGCACCCGCGTCTTCGTCAACGACCAGCCGTCCAGCGTGACCCTGATGCGCGACGTCGGCCGCGCGCTGGTGGAGATTCACGGTCAGCATGACGAGCGCGCGCTCGTCGATCCCGGCGCGCACCGCGAGTTGCTGGACAGTTTCGGCGGCCATCTCGGCGCCGTACGCGGCACGGGCGAGGCCTGGCGCTACTGGCGAAGCTGCGAGCAGGAACTCTCCAGGCACCGCGCCAAGGTCGAGGCAGCGGCGCGCGAGGCCGATTATCTGCGCGCCTCCGTCGCCGAGCTGGCGAAGCTCGATCCGCAGCCGGGCGAGGAGACCGAGCTTGCCGAGCTGCGCGCCCAGATGATGCGCGTCGAAAAGATCGCCTCCGAGATCCACGATGCGCAGGACGTGCTGTCGGGGCCGTCCTCGCCGCTGCCGCAGCTCGCCAGCCTGCTGCGGCGGCTGCAGCGCAAATCAGGGGAAGTTCCGGGCCTGCTCGACGACGTGGTGAAATCGCTGGACGAGGCGATGATCTCACTCGACGCGGCGCAGTCCGGCGTGGAATTGGCGCTTCGCGCCACCGAGTACGATCCGCAGCGCCTGGAAAAGGCGGAGGAACGGCTCTTCTCACTGCGCGCGGCCTCGCGCAAGCACAATGTCGCGGTCGACGACCTGGCGCAGCTGCGCGACACGATGGCGGCCGACCTCGCCGACCTCGATGCCGGCGAGGAGCGGCTGCACGGGCTGGAGAAGCAGGCCGCCGCGGCGCGCGAGGCTTACGACATTTCGGCGGCGCAGCTCTCTTCGCTCCGCCACGCCGCGGCGGCCGGGCTGACCAAGGCGGTCATGGCCGAATTGCCGGCGCTCAAGCTCGAGCGGGCCGAGTTCATCGTCGATATCGTGAGCGATGCCGAAGGCCGCGTGGAAGAGGGCATCGACCAGGTCGAATTCTGGGTGCGCACCAATCCGGGCACACGGCCCGGGCCGATGATGAAGGTCGCCTCCGGCGGCGAGCTGTCGCGTTTCCTCCTGGCGCTGAAGGTGGCGCTGGCCGATCGCGGCTCGGCGCCGACCCTGGTCTTCGACGAAATCGACACCGGCGTCGGCGGCGCGGTGGCCGACGCCATCGGGCAGCGGTTGGCGAGACTGTCGAAGCGGGTGCAGGTGCTTTCGGTCACCCACGCGCCGCAAGTGGCGGCGCGTGCCGCCACGCATTTCCTGATCTCAAAGTCCGGCGGCAAGGACCGTGTCGCCACCGGCATTGCCGAGATGGATCGCGCCGCGCGCCAGGAAGAGATCGCGCGCATGCTGGCCGGCGCCACCATCACCGATGAAGCGCGCGCCGCAGCCGAGCGGCTGCTGCGCGAGAATACGGCCGCCGCTTAAAGCGCGTCGCGCTGAAACGGATTCAGGCGACGCGCTTTAAGCTTTTGTTTTGATGCATGTCGTTGTCCCAGAACCTCGGCACACTTCTGGGCGACATGCATTAGAGCCTGATCTCCCCCGCCTGGAGGATGAGTCAGCAGATGGCTGCATCCTGCTGTTCAGGAATGATTTTTATGCGAGCCGACTCCCTGCCAGCGAATCCTGATTTATAGTGGCCCGCCATAATTCGAGGACCGCGCTTCATGTCGGAAAAATCAATCGAATCGCTGAGCGAAAGCGAGGCCGCGGAGGAATTGAAGCGGCTGGCGGCTGAGATCGCCGAGCACGACCGGCGCTATCACACCGAGGACGCGCCGACGATCTCGGATGCCGAGTATGATGCGCTGGCACGGCGCAACCTTGCCATTGAAGAGCGCTTTCCAGATCTCGTGCGCGAGGATTCGCCATCACGACGGGTCGGCGCGGCGCCTGCGGAAGGCTTTGCCAAGGTGCGCCACGCGGTGCCGATGCTCAGCCTCGCCAAGGCCTATACCGACCAGGACGTCGCCGATTTCATCGAGCGCGGCCGGCGCTTCTTCGATCGCGACAAGGATCTCGACATCGCCTTCACCGCCGAGCCCAAGATCGACGGCCTGTCGGCGTCGCTGCGCTATGTGAACGGCGTGTTCGTGCAGGGTGCGACGCGCGGCGACGGCGCCGTCGGCGAAGACATCACCGCCAATCTCAAGACGATCGCCGATATACCGAAGAAGCTGAAAGGCGCTGACTGGCCCGAGGTCATCGAGATCCGCGGCGAGGTCTATATGACCTATGCCGAATTCGAGGCGCTGAAGCAGCGCTCAGCGGCTATCGGCGGCCAGGACTATGTCAATCCGCGCAACACGGCGGCCGGCTCGCTGCGCCAGAAGGATCCTGCGGTCACCGCCAGCCGCAACCTTAAATTCTTCGCCTATGCTTGGGGTTATACGACGGCGGATCCCGCGCCGACACAGTATGGTTCGGTGCAGAAATTCGCGGAATGGGGTTTTAAGGTCAGCCCGCTGATGGTGCGGGCGAAGTCGATCGCGGAACTCATCGCGCAGTATCACCGGATCGAAGAGCAGCGCTCCTCGCTTGGCTATGACATCGACGGCGTCGTCTACAAGGTCGATCAGCTCGAATTGCAGCGCCGCTGGGGGTTTGTCACCGGCGAACCGCGCTGGGCTGTCGCGCATAAATTCCCGGCCGAGCAGGCGATGACGACGGTCGAGAGGATCGACATCCAGGTCGGCCGCACCGGCACGCTGGCGCCGGTGGCACGGCTGGCGCCGGTGACGGTCGGCGGCGTGGTGGTCGAGAACGTGACGCTGCACAACGAGGACTACATCAAAGGCTTCGACAGCAACGGCCAACCGATCCGCGACGGCATCGATGTCCGCATCGGCGACACGGTGGTCATCCAGCGGGCAGGGGACGTCATTCCGCAGATCGTCAGCGTCGTCATCGGTAAGCGGCCGGCAGACGCAGTGCCTTACGAGTTCCCGCACACCTGCCCGGTTTGCGGCTCGCCGGCAACGCGCGAGATCAACGAGAAGACCGGCAAGGAGGATTCGCGCCGCCGTTGCACCGGCGAACTGATCTGCCCGGCGCAGGCGGTGGAAGGGCTGCGCCACTTCGTGTCGCGCGGCGCGCTCGATATCGAGGGCCTGGGCGCCGAAAACATCGACCTGTTCTTCAATGCCGGATTGGTCAAGACAGCCGCCGACATCTTTACGCTCAAGGATCGCCGGCCCGCCGTCACCAAGGCGCTGGCCGAGCGGCGCGAGGAGCAGGCGAGGCTGCGCGAGGAAGCATCGGGCAAAACGCGCAAGAATGTGCGCAGTGTCGAGGAGCGCAACTACGAAGGGCTCGACAAGTTGTTTGCGGCCATCGATGCGCGCCGCGAGCCGGAGCTGGACCGCTTCATCTTCGCGCTCGGCATCCGCCATATCGGCGAGACGACGGCCGCGGTGCTTGCCCGCCAGTTCTCGACCATCGAGGAGCTGATCCGCGTCGGCAAGGAGACGGCAAAAGCGGATGACCCGCACACCGTGTTCCCATCGATCAACGGCATCGGCGACACGGTGATCGGCGCGTTGCGCGATTTCTTCGGCAACGAGCGCAACGACGACGTGCTCGATGCGCTGCTCGCGCAAGTCCATCCCAAGCCTTACGTCGTCGAGATATCGGCCGACAGCGACGTCTCCGGCAAGACGGTGGTGTTCACCGGCACGCTGGAAAAGATGACGCGATCCGAGGCCAAGGCGATGGCCGAGCGCCTCGGCGCCAAGGTCGCTGGATCGGTTTCTGCCAAGACCGATCTGGTCGTGGCGGGCCCGGGAGCCGGTTCCAAGCTTAAAACAGCGACCGACCTCGGCATCGAGGTGATCGACGAGGACACCTGGCTGCAGCGCATCGGCAGGGGCGGCTGATGGCTGGCGCGTTCAACGGTTTTGGGCAGAAGGCCATCCCGTTCCTGAAGGCGCTCGACTTCCACCAGAGCCGCGAATGGTTCCAGGAAAACCGCGACCTCTACGCAAGCGAGCTTCACGAGCCGTTTTGCGATCTCGTCGAGACGCTGAGCGAACGCTTCGAAGCGGCAAAGCTCGGCTTGCGCGGTGATCGCAAAAGGTCGCTGTTCCGCATCAATCGCGACGTGCGCTTTTCAAAGGACAAGCGTCCCTACAACCGGCATCTGTCGGCCATCCTGTCGCCGGACGGCACCAAGATGGAGCAGGGCGTTTTCTACGTGCATATCGGACTGGAGCGCTGCTTTGCCGGCGTCGCCTGGTGGCAGCCGGGGCCGGAGTTGCTGCAGGCGATGCGCAAGGCGATCGCTGCGAAGCCAGCGGCATTTCGTGGCATGGTGGCGGCGCTGAAGAAGGGCGGTCTCGCGCTCGATTCGGAAGACCGGCTGAAGCGTGCGCCGCGCGGCTTCGAAGACGTCACCGAAGAAGATCTCGCCCAGGCTGTGCGCAACCGGCATTTCGTGGTCCGGCATGACATCGATCCGGCGACGATCTACTCGCCGGCGCTGGTCGACGATCTCGTCGATTTCACCTCGCGCGCCAGGCCGCTGCTCGATTGGGGCAGGGCGATCCAGGGTACGGCCAGATAGCTTGCACTGCCGGCGATCAGTTCCGCTGATCGTCGGCTCAAGCGAATTGGTGTGACAAGCAAGGCGACGCTCCCTACATCAGGCGGCCTAAAGCGCGTCTCCCGAAACGGATTCAGGCGACGCGCTTTAGGTTCTTGTTTTGATGCATGTCGTTGTCCCAGAACCGCTGCGCACTTCTGGGCGACATGCATATGGGAGCAGTTGGATGTCAGCGGAAGCAATCTCCGAAGGCCGTGCGCAGAGCGATTTCTGGGGCGGTGTGCGGCTGTCGATGCCGGTGGTCGTCGCCTCGGCGCCGTTCGCGGTGCTGTTCGGCGCTTTAGCCGTCGACAATGGCTTTTCCGTTCTCGAAGCCTTTCTGATGAGCGCCATGATCTATGGCGGCGCCAGCCAGATGGTGGGCATCGAGCTGTTCGGCCAGCATGTCGCGCCGTGGCTGGTCGTGCTCTCGATCTTCGCGGTGAATTTCCGCCATGTGCTCTATTCCGCCGGCATCGGCCGGCGCATCGCGCATTGGCCGGTGCTGCAGCAGGCGCTCGGCTACTTCATCCTGACCGATCCGCAATATGCCGTGGCCGAGGCGAAGGCTGCCTCAGGCCAACCGGTCGGGTTCGTCTGGTATCTCGGGCTCGGCCTGCCGGTCTACGTGTTCTGGGTGGCTGAAAGCGCGCTCGGCGCGGTGTTCGGCAAGCTGATCCCTGACACCCATGCGCTGGGTATAGATTTCCTGCTGCCGATCTATTTCCTCGGCCTTGTGCTTGGTTTCCGCAAACGGCCGCTCTGGCTACCCGTCGTCGTGGCAAGCGCGGCTGCCTCGATCATCGCCTATAAGACGGTCGGCTCGCCGTGGCACGTCTCCATCGGCGCCATTGCCGGCGTGCTTCTGGCGGTGATCCTGCCGCCCCATCACAGCGGCGTGGGCAAGCGGCCATGAGCACGACCTTCTGGATCATTCTTGCCGGCGCCGTCGCCACCTATCTCACGCGCGTCGGGGGCCACCTCGTCATCTCGCGCTTCGAAAACATCCATCCGCGCGTCGAGGCGGGCTTGAACGCCGTGCCGGCCGCCGTGCTGACGACACTGGTCGCGCCGGCAGCACTGGGCGCCGGACCGGCCGAATGGGCGGCCCTGGTCGTCACGGCGATCGTGTCGCTGCGCGGCGGCCTGATGGCGATGTTTTTGGCCGGCGCTGCGGTGCTGATTCTCGCACGTCAGTTTGTCGGATAGCCTTTATCCTGAATCGCTGGCGCCGCCCCTCATCCGCCTGCCGGCACCTTCTCCCCGTATAGTGACGGGGAGAAGGTGGCAGGCCGCAACGCCGGCGTCCATTCCGCGACGCTGGTAGTTTGCGAAACCGTCAGCGAGAGCGTCTTTCTCCCCGTCACTATACGGGGAGAAATGCCCGGCAGGGCAATGAGGGGCGGCGCCGACTTGTCGAAGGATCAGATCTTGGCGTCGTGCGGCAGCGGCGCGGTGGCTTTTTCCAGCCAGGCCAGCGTTTCGCCGTCCACCATCGGACCGATCTCGGCCAGCACCCGCGCGTGATACTGGTCGAGCCAATGGAGTTCGTCGCGCGTCAGAAGATCGGTGCGGATGAGGCGCTTGTCGATCGGCGCCAGCGTCAGCGTCTCGAAACCGTGCATGGCGATGTCGCCGCCGTCGATCTGCTCCGCCGGCGTCACCAGAACGAGGTTCTCGATGCGGATGCCGTAGGCGCCTTCCTTGTAGTAGCCCGGCTCGTTGGAAAGCATCATGCCGGCGAGCAGTTTTTCGGTGCCGGTGCGGGCGATGCGCTGCGGCCCTTCGTGGACGGCGAGGTAGGAGCCGACGCCATGGCCGGTGCCATGGGCGAAATCGCAGCCATGCTTCCATAGCGCCATGCGGGCGACGGCGTCGATTTCAGAGCCGCGGGTTCCGGCGGGAAAGCGCAGCGTCGAAATGCCGATCATGCCCTTCAGCACCAGCGTGAAGCGCTCGCGCATCTCCTCGCTCGGCTGGCCGATCGGCACGGTGCGGGTGATGTCGGTGGTGCCATCCTGGTATTGCCCGCCGGAATCGAGCAGGAACAGCTCGCCGCTTTGAAGCTTGCGGCTGGTGGCGCGTGAAACGCGGTAATGCATGATGGCGCCGTTCGGGCCGGCGCCGGAAATGGTGTCGAAGGAGACGTCGCGCAGCGGCATCTGCGTTTCCTCGCCCGTCTGCCGGCGCACCTCTTCGAGCCTGGTCACGACGTCGATCTCGTCGAGCGCGCCCGGCTTCTGCCGGTCGAGCCAGCAGAGCAGCTTGGCGACCGCTGCGCCGTCGCGACGATGCGCGGCGCGGCTGCCGTTCACCTCGGCCTGGTTCTTGGTGGCGCGCGGGATGCGCGCGGGGTCGGCGGCCGAAACGACCTTACCGCCATTGCCTTCGACCAGCATCTTCAGCTTTTCCGCCGCCAGCACCGGATCGAGCGCGATTTTTGCGCCACCGTCGGCAAGCCCAGCGATGGCTGCTTCGAACTCGCCTGGATCGTGCAGGTCGGCAAGTTGGGTGAGATAGGCCGCGACCTGGCGCGAGAATTTGCGCGGGTCCATGAAGAGTTGGTGCTTGCCGTCGGCGGCAAGGATGGCAAAGCCCAATGCCAGCGGTGTGTGCGCCACATCGCCGCCACGAATGTTGAACGCCCAGGCGATCGAGGAGGGATCGGTGAGCACCGCATGGGTCGCGCCGTCCTTTTCGATCGCGCCCGCCAGCCGCGCCAGCTTGTCCTTGGCGAGCTCGCCGGCAAAGGCGATCGGGTGGAGCTCCACCGGCGCGCGCGGCGGCTCCGGCTGGTCCTTCCAGATGATGTCGATCGGGTTCTTGTCGAGCGGCACGAGCGTCGCGCCGGACTGCTCGGCCGATGCCTTCAGCGCCTTGATCTCGCCGACCGTGTGCAGCCAGGGATCGAAGCCGAGCCTTGAGCCCTTGCCGAGATTGTCCTTGATCCAGGACGGCGGGGGATTGTCGATGAGGCTCTCGATCGTGAAGATCGTGAGATCGACTTCGCCCCGCACCTGCAGCGTGTAGCGGCCGTCGACGAAGATGAAGGCGCGGTCGCGCAGAATGATGGCGACGCCGGCCGAGCCGGAAAAACCGGTCAGCCATTTCAGCCGCGCCGAGCGGTCGGCGACATACTCGCCCTGATGCTCGTCCGCGCGGGGAACAATGAAACCGTCGAGGCCATTCTCCGCCAGCCATTGGCGCAGCATCGCCACGCGCGGCTTGCCGACGGCCGGATCGCCGGCGGAATCAAAGGTCTGGAACATTTGGGCTCCCTCTGTTTCGGCGCGACCGTAGCGCATAGGTCGGGAAACCGGAATCGATTTTCGAATGCTCTGGGACGGCGCGGATTGGTCCAAGCTCACCGTTTGAGGTGGATCGTCACCCAGCCCTCGCGATGCGAGGTGCGGACGTGGCGGAAGCTCTGGCCGACATAGGCCGAGATCACCGCATCGCGCTGCCGGTCGAGGATGCCGGAGAGCACCAGCGAGCCGCCGAGCTTGATGTGCTTTGCCATCTCCGGCGCCAGCCGCATCAGCGGCCGCGCCAGGATGTTGGCGACGATCAGGTCGAAGGGCGCGCGCCTGGCGAAGATCGGGTGGTGGAAGCCCGGCGCCGTAACCGTCTCGACCAGCGCCTTCACGTGGTTGAGGCGGGCATTGGCGGCGGCAACCCTGACCGCTATCGGGTCGATGTCGGTCGCCAGCACAGGGATATGCGCGAGCTTCGCCAGCGCTATCGCCAGCACGGCGCTGCCGGTGCCCAGATCGAGCGCATTGCGGGGTCGCTCGCGCAGTACAACCTGTTCCAGCATTTCGAGGCAGCCTGCGGTGGTGCCGTGATGGCCGGTGCCGAAGGCGAGGCCAGCCTCGATCTCGATGGCGAGATCGCTGCTGTGGCGCCTGCCGCGATCATGCGCGCCGTGGACGAAGAAACGCCCGGCGCGGACCGGCTTCAGCCCGTCGAGCGAGCGCGCCACCCAGTCGATGTCGGGAAGCGCTTCGCGTTCAACCGGCTTGGGCAAAGCTAGGCCCGCGAGGATGTCGTTGATCCGCGCCTCGATCGCTTCGACATCGCCATCGGCATAGAGCGAGACTTCGTGGATGTCGTTGGCCTCGTCGACTTCCAGCACGGCAAGCGGCAGGCCTTCGTCCTCGAAGGCGGCATCGAGCGCCGCAAAGATGCGATCGGCCTCGGCCTTGCCGGCGGTGAAATGGAGCCTGGTCTGCCCCATCAAGGCGACTCTTGTCTAAGCATGATCATTTGCGAGAACCGGTTCCACTTCGTGCCACGCCGACCTTCGGTTCCGATCATGCCTGGCCGCCAGCCGCCAGCCGCTTCAGCTTGGCAATGGCGGTGTCGGCGCTTTCGCCGTAGGCGATCGTGCCGGCGAACTCGCCCCTGGCGTTGAGCAGCAGCACCGAGGCCGTGTGGTCCATGGTGTAGTCGCCATCGCCGGTGTCGACCTTCTTCCAGTAGATGCCGAAGGCCTTGGCCATGGCATGAACCTTGTCCGGATCGCCGGTGATGCCGGTGATGCGATCGGAAAAATTGCTGACATAGGAATTGATGATCTCCGGCGTGTCGCGCTCAGGGTCCACCGTGACGAAGTAGGCGTTGAGGTTCTTGCCGCTGTCGCCCATCGTCTTCAGCCAGCCGGCCATTTCGAACAGCGTGGTCGGACACACTTCCGGGCAATGGGTGAAGCCGAAGAAGACGACGCTCGGGTGGCCTCGGAACGCAGCCTCGGTGATCGGCGCTTTTTTCTGGTCGATCAGCGTGAACGGGGCGCCGTAGGGCTCGCCGCCATAATGGCCGCGGTACCAGTCGAAGGTGAGCCAGCCTATGCCCGCCGCCATCAGGACGAGAATGCCGACCAGAATTGAGCGCATCATCAGAAACTATCCGTCGATCGTCGGGGCGCGCCGGGTTGGGCACGAACCACGTTTTGGCGACAGTCTTAACGGTTCGGCGGCGCGTGCGCAAAGATGTCGCGTTGCCGCAACCATTATGATCCGCCGGCCGTCAGCGAGGCCGAGCCTGGTGGCCGCACCGTCGTCGAGCGGCTTGCAAATGCCATGGTCTTATCCCACCTGACATCGGCCAAAACGAACTTGAGGAGGCCTCCTTGCGAAAAATGATCGGCTTGTTCGCCGCATGTCTTGCGCTCAGCGCCGGCGCTGCGGCCGCCGACGAGGTCGGCAAGGTCGGCGTCGACTGGGTCGGCAACGACATCATGGTCGATGCGATCAAGGATCCGAAAGTCGACGGCGTCACCTGCCATGTCGCCTATTTCGATCGCAGCATCATCGATCGGCTGCACAAGGGCAATTGGTTCGAGGATCCGTCCGATTCCTCGATCTCCTGCCGCCAGACCGGCCCGATCACAATCGGCGACATCGACATGAGCGAGGGCGGCGAAGAGGTGTTCAAGCAGGGCCTCAGCCTGATCTGGAAGAAGCAGGTGGTGAACCGCATCTACGACAAGAAGAACGAGACGCTGATCTACCTCTCGCATTCGCGCCAGGTGCAGAACGGCTCGGCGAAGATGTCGGTCACCACCGTGCCGCTCTATGGCCAGAACATCGTGTGGACGAAGGGCAAGCCGCAGTAGGCATTGGAGACAGTTGCGACCTGGATTGGTCACGCCCTTGCGGGGCGGTCGCGCCCGGCGTAAAGCCGCGCCATGGACCGCCCTGAACACCTCGTCCTCAAGGATCCGGAGCCGCGCATCCATCCGACCGCGGAGCTGAAGGGGTGCAAGCTCGGCCGCTATGCCTCGATCGGCGAGCGGGTGATCCTGCGCGACGTGACGGTCGGCGACTTCTCCTATTTCGAGCGGCATTCGGAAGCGATCTACACAACGATCGGCAAGTTCTGCTCGATCGCCGCCAACAGCCGCATCAATGCGCTCGAGCATCCGATCGAGCGGTTGACCCAGCACAAGGTCAGCTACCGGCCGAACGAGTATTTCCGCTGGCTTGGCGTCGACGCGGCATTTCGCGAACGGCGGCAGGCAAAGCAGGTCAGCATCGGGCACGATGTCTGGATCGGCCACGGCGCCGTCGTCATGCCAGGGGTTACGATCGGCAACGGCGCTGTCATCGGCGCCAATGCGGTGGTGACGCATGACGTACCGCCTTACGCAATCGTCGCCGGCGTTCCGGCGAAACCGCTGCGCCAGAGGTTCGCCGCCGCCACGGCGGCGCGCATCGAAAGCCTTGCCTGGTGGGACTGGACGCCGGAGAAACTCGCCAGGGCGGTCCCGGACATGCAGTCCATGCCGATCGGGGCCTTCCTCGATCGCTGGGAAAACAAAGCACCCTGATTCTTCACGATTTTTGGGAATCAGTGCCCCTTCCGCCATGCGGGGGTGGCGCGGCGGAAGGGGCTGGAGGTAAACCGCCGTGAAGCGAGCAGGCGTCTTCACCTGCACCGGCAACTATCTCAACAAACCCATAAGGTGGTTTTTCCGGAAGCTGCCCTTCTGGCGTGTGTTCAATTGTAGAGGGATGCAATCGCGAAAATATTGTCGCCAGGGAACCGGGAGCGGCCGCCACTTGTTCTTGACCAGGATCTGAAGTCGGCCGTTGGCCGAATCCAGAGCGCTTTGACCATTCAGGGATTTTCGATGATCGAGAAGTTTTTCACCAGGATCGCCAACGCCGTAGCGCATCTCGCCGGCATGCCGCCGACATTTGCCCTGTGCTGCCTGGTCATCCTCGCCTGGGCTCTGAGCGGACCGGTCTTCGGCTTTTCGGATACTTGGCAACTCGTCATCAACACCGGCACCACCATCGTCACCTTCCTGATGGTGTTCCTCATCCAGAACACGCAAAATCGTGACAGCGCGGCCCTCCAGACCAAGCTCGACGAATTGATCCGGGCGAGCCGGGCGCACAACACCTTCATCGGCATCGAGCACTTAACCGAATCCGAGGTCGAGGAGATCCGCGAAAAATGCGAAAAGGCCGCAAGGCGGCATGACCGGGAGGTTGCCGAGGCGGCCGTCAAGAAGGCCGCGGCGCAAAAGCACGGATCAAAGAAGCATGCCGCCTGAACACCAAACTGGTCTAACTATTGTCTTTACGCAATTCCGGACGGAAAACCGTTACGCACTTCTCCTGGAATTGCTCAGCCGTCCATGAAAGCCGCGAACGCGTCCTTGTGGTCCGGATGCCAGCGTGACAGGGCAGGGCGGTTCTCGATGATGTCGCCGATCGCCCAGGCCATGCGCTTTTCGTCCGTGGGCCGCGCGACCTCGTTGTCCGGGCACAGGATGTAGAAGTCATCCTGCTCGAGCGATGCCAGCATGAAATCGATCACCTGCTCGCCCGTCCAGGCGCCGGCCGGCTTTGCCGTCGCGCCCTCGGTCAGGCCGGTATAGGTGAAGCCAGGAATGAGCAGATGGGCCGAGACCTTTGCTCCTGGCTCGTTGCGCAGCGCATGCGCCAGCCCCTCGGTGAATGTCTTCACGCCGGCCTTGGAGACGTTGTAGGCGAGATTGCCGGGCGGCGTGGTGATACCTTGCTTGGAGCCGGTATTGATGATCAGGCCGGGCCTGCCCGCGGCCAGCATGCGCGGCGCGAAGGCCTCGACGCCATGGACGACGCCCCAGAAATTGGTGTCGAGCAACCGCCTCCAAGCTACGCGGTTTTCCCAGGGCTTGCCCGGGTTGTTGCCGACGCCGGCATTGTTCATCAGCACCGAGACCGCGCCGAATGCCCCGTAGGCAAGTTCCGCCAGCCGGTCGACTTCGTCGGGCTTCGAAACGTCGGTGGGGACCGGGAGAACGGCATCGTCGCCGGCAATGGCGGCGACCGCCTGCCGCGCCTGGTCGAGGCGCACGCCGCCAATATCGGCAAGCACCGTCTTCATGCCCATGGCCGCGAACCGTTTTGCGGCGGCAAGGCCGATGCCGCTGGCGCCGCCGGTGATGACGGCGACATTGCCGGAGGCGAAGGCGGGCAGGGCGGTCTGGATTTCGGCGTCGCTGGTCATGATCGATGTCCTTGTTCTGAGTCGAGCCGAACTTAACGCCGGCCGGAGCCGAGACAAGCCTCGATCGCCGCAACAGATTGACCGCAGAGCGGCAACGGGTTGACCGCGACAGCGTCCCCCGCGCATGCTGTAAGGAAAAAGGAGCTCGCATTGACCGACTGGATCGGAATCCTGAAAGAGCAGACCGCCACCGGCGAGCAGATGGGGCGAGACGTGCCGAAGATGCTCGCCGACCCCGATATCAGCGAGACGCAGGTCAAGACGCTGTTTTCGGCGCTGGAACAACAGGCGGATTTCGCCGAAAAGCTGCGCCTGGCGCTGGAGAAGTTCGGCCATGACTTTCCTGTCATCAAAGCCGCGGAGCGGCTCGAGGAACGCTATGCCGACCTTGCCGCCTCGGCGGCCGAGAAACTGAAGGCGATGCGGAAGTAAGCGCCGCTACTTTTCGATGAGCCGTTCGAAGCGCCTGTCCGGCACGAACCATATCATCGCCACAGCCACATAGAGCGCGACGCCGATCCACTGGTTGACGGAGGTGAGCAGCACGCCCGCGATGTAGATCGCCAGCGAGATCTTGCCTTTGCGGTCTTGGCCCACTGCCTTGGCAAAGGTCGTGTCCGCGCCATGCAGATGGCGCAACCCGACGACGAGAATGTAGTAGGCGAACGCGCAGAGCGCGAGGTCGACGCCATAAACGGCGACGGGCACCGGCGCGAAATGATTCTCGCCCATGAAGGCCGTCGTCACCGGCATCAGCGACAGCCAGAACAGCAAGTGCAAGTTCGCCCATAGCACGCGGCCATCGACCCGCTGAACGGTGTGGAACATGTTGTGCAGGTTGTTCCAGTAGATACCGACGTTGATGAAGGACAGCACGTAGCTGAAGAAGATCGGCCACAAGGGCGCCAGCGCTGAAAAGTCCTCGCCGTGCGGCACTTTCAGCTCCAGCACCATGATGGTGATGATGATGGCGACGACGCCATCGGTGAATGCCTCGACCCGTCCCTTGCCCATGGTTCCTCCCTCGTCGGTCGACGGACGTTACGGTAGGATTTCGCGCAAGACCATACTGCCAGAACTGTCAGGAGCGCGTTCGGAGAGCGGAACAGCGCCACTACATAGCCGTTGGGCTTACAACCAGCGGAGGTCTCCATGACCAGCTACGCTCGGACCATGACGCGCGACAATGAACTCAGCGGCGGCGTCGCCATGGCAGCGGTTGCCGCCATGATTGCG
The DNA here is from genome assembly GCF_040545255.1 of Mesorhizobium shonense. Classification (NCBI taxonomy): domain Bacteria; kingdom Pseudomonadati; phylum Pseudomonadota; class Alphaproteobacteria; order Hyphomicrobiales; family Phyllobacteriaceae; genus Mesorhizobium; species Mesorhizobium shonense. Next base: position 133,418 of record NZ_JBEPLM010000005.1, on the reverse strand, counting down.
GCGCTCTTTGCCGGCAGCACGGCTTTGACGCCGCTCTACGTGATCTACAAGCAAGCCTTCGGCTTCTCGCAGGTGACGCTGACGCTGGTCTACGCGGTCTATGTGGTCGGCAATCTGGCGGCGTTGCTGTTCTTCGGCCGATTGTCGGATGTCATCGGCCGCCGTCCGGCGGCAATGGCGGCGATGGCCGTCGCCGTGGTCAGCGCGTTGTCTTTCCTGTTCGCCGAAAACCTGGCTTGGCTCGATATCGCCCGCATCTTGAGCGGACTTGGCATCGGCATCGGCGCGGGAACCGGCACCGCCTGGCTTGCCGAACTGATCGAAGGCGAGGACAAGTCGCGCGCCGCCATCGTTGCCACCAGCACCAATTTTCTCGGCCTGGGTCTTGGCGCCCTGATATCGGGGTTGCTGGCCGAGTACGCGCCATTGCCGCTCAGGCTGACATTCGTCGTCTATCTCGCCCTGTTGGCGCTGGTCACGTTGCTCATCTGGCGTACACGCGAGACGGTGTCCGAGCCGGGACGGCTCTCCGACGTTCCGATGCGGCCGCGGCTTTCGGTTCCCGACAGCATCCGCGCGCGGTTCGTGGCGCCCGCGGTCACCGGATTCGGCGCAATGGCTCTCGTCGGCTTCTATGCGGCGCTGGCGCCGAGCGTTCTGGCGCAGCAGCTTCATGTCACCAATCACGCCGAAGCCGGCGGGCTGTTCTTCGAACTGTCGGTGGTGACCGCCGCGACGATCCTGGCAACGGCGCGTCTGGCCAGCCGCACGGTCATGCTGGCGGCGCTTGTCCTGATGATCCCGACAGTGGCGGTTGTTGTCGCGGCGCAGGTCCTTGCTTCGATGGCGATCATGATCATTGCCACCGCGCTCTGCGGCGCGGCGGCGGCGCTCGGCTATCGCGGCGGCCTGCAGGTGGTGAACCAGATCGCGCCGGCGAAGCGTCGCGCCGAAGTGGTCTCGGCCTTCTTCGTCTGCTGCTTCTGCGGCAATGCGCTGCCGGTCATCGGCATCGGCGTCTTGTCGAGCTGGGCGAGCGCGACCGTCGCAAGCCTCGCCTTCGCCGGCATGATCACGATCTTCTCGCTGGTGGCGCTGGGGTTCGGCGCGCGCTACGCGCGGTGATCTCGAGCGGCGCACAGCTCGCCTTCAGGCGGTCGGCGTCTCCGACAGGAGTTGCGCGCGCTGGCGCGGCACGCCGAGGCCGGTGTCCGGCGGCTCGCCGGCGGCCGGCCGGTCCTCGATCATATGCATGGTGCGCCAGCGGCCGAAGCGGTAGTAGGCGGCGGCCAGCACCAGCGAAGCGATCGAGCCCGCCGGAAAGCTCCACCACAGCGCTTCCTGACCGATGACGCTTCGCATGGAATAGGCAAAGCCGGTGCGCACGATCAGCACCGAGATGATCAGGATGACCAGCGGCGGCATCACCGCGCCGGTGGCGCGTACCGTGGCGAACAGCACAATGGTGACGCCGAACAGGATAAAGGACCAGGATGCCACCTTGTTGATGTGGGCGGCGATGTCGATCGCGGCGCTGTCGGTGCTGAGGAAGAGGCTGAGCACCGGGCGGTCGAAGAGGAAAAGCAGCGCCACCAGCACGCCGGTGAGCACGAGGTTGAAGCCGACGCCCGAAGCGGCGACCTTGCCGATGCGGTCCCAGCGCCCGGCGCCGACATTCTGCGCCGCCATCGAGGAGACGGCGGCGCCGATGGCCAGAGCCGGCATCTGGATGTAGGTCCAGAGTTGCGCCGCGATGCCGTAGGCGGCGGCGACCTGCGAGCCATAGGCGTTGACGATCCCCATAACGGTCAGCGCCGCGGCCGAGATGACGATCATCTGCAGGCCCATCGGAATGCCCTTGAAAACGACGATGCGCAAAAGCGTCGGGTCCGGTTTGAGCAGAGCGAGATCGCCGCCCGCCAGCCGCAGCGGATGCCTGCGCGCATAGAGCACGATCAGGATGGCGATCACGCTCACCGTCTGGCCTATAAGCGTCGAGGTGGCCGAACCTGCGATGCCGAGCGCGGGGAAGGGGCCGATGCCGCGGATCAAGAGCGGGTTCAACACGACATCGAGCACGACCGCCAACGCCATGAAAAAGAATGGCGTGCGCGAGTCGCCGGCGCCGCGCAGCACCGTCATGACGAAGGATAACAGGTTCATCATCGGCACGGCGACGAAGATGATGCGCAGATAGGCGCGCGCCAGCGGCAAGGCGTCCGCCGGCGTGCCGAGCCCGGTGAGGACGGCGTCGACCCAGATCCAGCCGCAGACCGCGAACGCCACGGAAACCAGGAAGAAGAAAGTGGCGCTGGTGCCGACGATGCGCCGCGCCTCGGGCAGGTCGCGGGCGCCGACGGACTGCGCGACCAGGATGGTCGCCGCCATGCCGATACCGAACACCGTGCCCAGGATCAGGAACAGCACCAGATTGGCGTTGGAGGTCGCCGTCAGCGCCGCCTCGCCAAGGAAGCGGCCTACCCAGACGGCGTTGATCGAGCCGTTGAGCGACTGCAGCACGTTGGAGCCGAGCACCGGCAAGGCGAACAAAAGCAGCGTGCGCGGAATCGGGCCGCTGGTCAGGTCGGGTGTCCGCCGGCGAACGGGCTTGTCGTCTTCCATGGTGGGCACCCGAAAATGGAATCAGGCCCGCGATGCTATCGCAGGCCTGATGGTGATGCATCCTTTCAGGATCGGACTGGGTGACAGGCAGCCGCCCGTCACCGCCTACTGGCCGGCGACAGTGGTTCCAGGGAGGCCGGGCAAGGTGACCTGATAGACGAGGAAGGTGGTGTCGACATCGGCTCCGTCCTCGGCCTTGTAGGGCGCGCCGACCTGGAAGCCGTCCTGGGTGAGAAAATCGTTGTCGTTGGCCACGAACAGGAAATAGTCGTCGGGCAGTTTTGGATCGAGCACGCTCGCCAGCGACATCGCTTCCCACTTCTCCGAGAGGTTGTTCCTGTCGTTCGGCGCGCCATTGTGCAGGCCGAAGCGGCCGAGCTCGCCCTTGTCGTTGATGTCGATGAACGCAGTGAGCTTGGCCGGCGTCACCGACGGGTCGAGCACGCCCTTCGGCGCGACCGGCTTGTCGGCGGCGTCGAACGGGCCGTTGGCGATATCGGTCGCGGCCGAGAGATCGACGATCTCGATCTTGCGGTAGAGCGACTCATCGCCCTTCAGGCCCTGGCCGTTGCCGCTGTCGCGCGCCAGCATCAGGAAGCTCTTGTCGGACAGCGCCACGATCTCGCTCTGCGCGGCCACCTTGGTCTTGCCCTTGGCGTCCTTGAACACGGGAAGCGGCACGACATATTCGTGCGCGAGCTTCAGGTGAGCGAGGTCGGAGGCGTCATAGACGAGCGCGCGGGTGTTCTGGCGCGTCGAGCCGGAATCGCCGCCATCCTGGCGCGGCGCCGACTGCAGCACGGCAATCAGGAACTTGCCGTCCGGCGTCATCGACATGCCCTCGAGGCCCTGGTTGTTCTGGCGGCCGGTCTCGGGATCCTTCGGATCGGGCTCGGCCGCACCCGGGCCGGGATTGTCGGAAGCGAAGTTCGGCTTGCCGTGCCGCATCGGCACCAGGGCCACCGGCGGCTGGGTGGCCGACATCAGGCGACCGTCGGCCGAGAAGCGGTAGATGTTGGGACCATATTCGTCGGAGATGAACATGGTGCCGTCGGGCAGGCGCACGATGGCCTCGTCGTCGAGGGCCAGCTTGCCGTTGTCGGCCTGCGGCAGGATCGGCATGTCGCCGGCGGCCGGCCGCACGCCGTTGAGCGGGTCGAGGCCGGTGGCGTCGGCGCCCTTGTCGTCGGTCAAGAGCACGGTGTCGGCGAGCGTCGCCTTGACACCCGACTGTTCCTGTCCGGCGGCAGCCGCCGCGCCCGGAACGGTCGGGGCAAGCTCGATCGAGATGGTGTTGAGGCGCGGGCGGTAGTCGGTGGTGCCGGCGACGTTGTAGCCGCGATCCGGCAGCAGCCAGAGCGAGCCCTTGTAGCCGGCGCCGTCACGCGCCCAGCCCTTGGTGTCGATCGCCATGCCGGAGCCGGAGCCAAAGGTCTCGCCGAACTTGTCCTTCTGGCTGGCCGGAATGCGGCCGACGCCGACAAGGCCCTTGTTGACATAGGCAACGCCGTCGGCGAGCGCCGGCGTCAAGGTGGTGAACAGAGCAAGCGCCGCGCCGAGCGCGACGGTTCGGTTGAGACGCTTCATGAAATATCCCCTTCTTGACGAGCAGAACGGCCATGGCTGAAAAGGCGCGGCATCGACGATGCGGCGGCCGTTGAACGGTCTAGGACGTGAACGTGATGGTTGCGTGACAGGAGCGGCGCACTTCCCCTTCTCCCCTTGTGGGAGAAGGTGGATCGGCGCGTCAGCGCCGAGACGGATGAGGGGTGCTGGAAGAAATGAGGCGTAAGAAAATCAAAGAATTATAAGTGCTTAGTCATTTGACGCAGCGATCCGTCCAGCGCCCCTCATCCGACCTCGCTTCGCGAGGCCACCTTCTCCCACAAGGGGAGAAGGAGGGTGCTCAATCGCTTTCCCTTGCGATCAGCTCCAGCGGCCAGACTTCGCGGATGGTGCGCGGTCCCTCCGGACCGGCATGGGCCGGCAGCGAGGCCAGCAGCATCTCGGCCAGCCGCTGTCCCATCGGCTCCAGCGCTGGGCGGAAGCCGGTCAGCGCCGGCGAGAAATAGCGGCAGAGCGGAGTGTCGACGATGACGATCACCGCGATGTCGTGGCCGGGCCTGATGCCCATCTCGGCCAGCGCCTTGCAGCCGCCGAGCGCCATGGCGTCATTGTTGAAAATGATGGCCGTGGGCCGGTCCTTGGAGAGCATCACGCGCGGCGTCACGTGATAGCCGCCGGCTTCGTTGATGAAGTCCTCAGCGACGAGACCGGGATCGACCTCGATGCCATGCCGACGCAACGCCTTGCGGTAGCCGGTCATGAACAGGTGACCGAAATTCAGGTCGAGGGAAGGGCGGATGGCGGCGATGCGGCGATGGCCGCGCGCGACCAATCGGTCGACCGCGTCGGCGCCGGCCTTCTCGAAATCGAGATCGAGGGAAGGGTAGGACTTGCCGCCCGAGCGGCTGCGGCCGAGCGTGGCGAAGGGGAAGCCTCGCTCGGTCAGGTAGTCGATGCGCTCGTCATCGCGCCGCGTCCAGGCCAGCACGACCGCGTCGGCCCGGCGCGTCTCGACGACGCGGCGCAGGCGCTCCTGCTGGTAGTCGCCGGGCGCGCCCATCACCACGATCAGGTCGAGACCGCTTTCGGCGAGCCGCGACTGCAGGCCAGTGAGGAACGGAATGAAGAAGGGCTCGCCATATTGCTGGTCGCCCGGATGCGGCTGCATCATGAAGGCGATCGAACGGGTGGCGCCCTGTCTGAGGCTGCGGCCGGACTGGTTGGGCGAATAGTTCAGCTTCCTCGCCGCTTCGAGCACGCGCTGGCGCGTCTCGGCATTGACATCGGCACGGCCGTTCAAGGCGCGCGACACGGTGCCGATCGAGATGTTCAGGTGACGCGCGAGATCGTGGATGCTGGACGCCAAGGCCGGTTCTCCCCCTTTCTTCGCTAGCACCGGCTGCCGCTGAGGCCAAGCAGCCGATGACGATTTTTCGCGTGCGGGCGATTGACATTCTACGCCATCGGGTGTGTTGTCGTAAACGTTTACGGAAAAACGTTTACGGTCATACCGTGGATGCCGTGACGACCGGTCAGGAGGGACCGGACGGGAGGAGCGCTGGATGATGAATGTCGTCCTGGTCGGGTGCGGAGCCATGAGCAAGCACTGGCTCGACGCCGCAAGGCGGATCGACGGGCTTGCCATTGTCGGCCTTGTCGATCTAGACGCCGAGCGGGCGCAAGCGAGGGCGGTCGAATACGGGCTCTCCGACGCTATCATCGGCACCAGCCTCGATGCTGTCCTCGACCAAACCAGGCCCGATGCCGTGTTCGATGTCGTGGTTCCCGCCGCCCGGCGCGCGGTCGCGCTTTCGGCCTTTGCCCACAATTGCCATCTGCTGACCGAAAAGCCGCTGGCCGACAGTCCTGAAAACGCGCGTACCATTGTCGATGCGGCGCGCCGCGCGGGACGCGTCCACGCCGTCGTCCAGAACCGCCGCTATGTCGCCAATGTCAGGCGGATCAGGCGGTTCCTGGACTCAGGCGCCATCGGGGCGCCGACCAGCATCCATGCCGACTTCTTCGTCGCGCCGCATTTCGGCGGTTTTCGCGAGGAGATGGCCCATGTCTTGTTGCTCGACATGGCGATCCACACTTTCGATGCGGCCCGCTATATGGCCGGCGGCGAACCGGCCAGCGTCTACTGCCAGGAGTGGGAGCCGGCCAATTCCTGGTACCGGCAGGGATCCTCGGCCAGCGCCGTCTTCGATCTTGGCAGCGGCAAGGTCTTTACCTATTCCGGATCCTGGTGCGCCGACGGCTTCCGCACCAGCTGGGAAGGCAGCTGGCGCATCGTCGCCCAGCGCGGCAGCCTTTTGTGGGATGGCCATGACGGGCTGAAGGCGGAGGTGGTTGCGTCCGGCCGCGACGGTATCATCGACAAGACCCAGCCGATCGAGGTGCCGCCGCTCGATCCCGCCGATCGGGTCGATGGCCATTTCGGCATCATCAAGGATTTCATGCACGCGATCGAGACCGGCACCGAGCCGGAGACGCGCGGCACCGACAACATCAAAAGCCTGGCCATGGTCTTCGGCGCCATCGAAAGCGCGGAGACCGGACGGCGCGTGGCAATCGCCAAGGAAGCACAATGATGCCAAACCCGCTTCTCGACATCCGGATCGGCACCATGGTGCGGGCGAACCTCGACGACCCGGCGGCCTACATCAGGCAGATCCTGCCGCTCGGCTTCGAGAGCATCCAGCCCTTCTTCTGGCAGACGCTGGGCGGCAAAGATCTGCCGCGGCTTGCCGGCGAGATCCGCGAAGCGATCGGCGATGCCGACGTCACCGTGTCCTCGATCGGCGTGTTCGGCAATCCGCTGGAAAGCGGCGATACCGATCGCGGCGTGCTCAAGGCCTGGGAGACCGTCATCGACCATGCGCATCTGTTCGGCGCGTCCACGGTCAGCGGCTTCACCGGCCGCCTGCGCGGCAAGCCGCTGACCGACAGCCTGCCGCGCTTCCGCGAGGTATGGGGAGCGCTGGCGAAACGCGCCGCCGACAAGGGGGTGCGCATCGCCTTCGAGAACTGCGCGATGGACGGCAACTGGGCGAGCGGCGACTGGAACATCGCGCATAACCCGGATGCTTGGGAGCTGATGTTCAACGAGTTGCCAAACGACAATCTCGGGCTGGAATGGGAGCCTTGCCACCAGCTCGTCTACCTGATCGACCCGATGCCGCAGATCCGCAAATGGGCGCCGCGCATCTTCCATGTCCATGGCAAGGACGCAACGGTGCGCTGGGACGTGATCCGCGAGCATGGCGTATTCGGCCGCCTGCCATTCGTGCAGATGCGCACGCCGGGCTTCGGCGACAGCGACTGGACGCGCGTGATCGGCGAATTGCGACTGGCCGGCTACAGGGGCGCCATCGACATCGAAGGCTGGCACGACCCAGTCTATCGCGGCGACCTCGAGATCACCGGCCAGATGCGGGCGCTGGAGTATCTGAAGCAATGCAGGGGAGGCGCCACCTATCTGCCAAACCCGGTGTGAGGACCTGGCCGGCGGGAGGAGCCGGCCGAGGACTGCAGCGTCACGCCGAAGCGATCGTTGAAAACCCTCCGGTGCGAGGGACAAAAGGGAGGAACGTGCATGAGCATCATGACCAGAAGGACTGTTCTGCGCTCGAGCGTCGTGGCGGCTACCGCGGCACTCTGCGCCTCGATCTCGACCTTGCCGGCCCAGGCGCTCGACGCGCAATGGTGCAAGGACGTCCATATCCGCTTCTTCGTCGGCGGCGCCGAGGGCGACGCTTTCGGCACCATCGTCTATAATGGCGCCAAGCAGGCGGCCGCCGATCTCGGACCGAAGGTCGACTACATATTCTCCCAGTGGGACGCGGAGAAGATGGTGCAGCAACTGCGCGAGGCAGTGGCGGTCAAGCCGAACGGCATCGCCATGATGGGCCATCCGGGCGATGCCGCGATCATGCCGCTGGCCGAGCAGGCGCATAAGGACGGCATCAAGATGATGTACCAGAACGTGCCGGTGACGAAGGTAGTGGCGGCGTTCGGCGGCGGTTATGTCGGCGCGCAGCAGGAGCAGCAGGGCCGCGCGCTCGGCGCCGAGGCGTTCAAGCTCGGCAAGCTCAAGGCCGGCGACAAGGCGATCATGATCGGCCCGTTCGAGAACGAGAACCGCGGCGCCCGCGAGCGCGGCACAGTCGCGGCGTTGAAGGAAGCGGGCGTCGAGGTGATCCAGCTTTCCTCGCCGCCGAGCGGCGAATGGGCGTCCGATCCCAACCTCGCCATTCCGGTGATCACGGCCGCACTGCTCAACCATCCCGACGTCAAGGCGGTCGGCTATCCCGGCGGACAGATGCTCGGCAATGTCGCCACCTACATGCAGGCGGCGGGACGCAAGCCCGGCGACATCTTCAACTTCGGCTTCGACACCAGCCCGCAGATCGTCGAAGGCTTCAAGGGCGGCTGGGTGCAACTCACCGCCGACCAGCAGCCGTTCCTGCAAGGCTATCTGCCGATCTTGAGCCTCTGCCAGCAGGTGGTGCTCGGCCTGGCGCCGATGAATGTCGACACCGGCGCCGGCTTCGTCACGCCGGACAATTATCAGGTCGTCTCCGAGCTGGCCAAGCAGGCATTGCGCTGACCTCCCGAGCTGCCGGCCGGAATCTGTCCCGGCCGGCATGACCGCCGGTGACGCGCCGGCACAACCAAGCGAGGATTGCCATGGCCGAACGCATCATCGAATTGCGCGACATCAAGAAATCCTACGGCCAGGTCTATGCGCTGGGCGGCGTCAACCTCAGCGTCGACCGGGGCGAAGTGGTCGGCCTGATCGGCGACAACGGCGCCGGCAAGTCGACGTTGATCAAGATCCTGTCCGGCGTGGTCAAGCCGACCAGCGGCGAGATTTTGGTGCGCGGCGAGCCGGTCACCGGATGGAGCGCGGCGCGCTCGCGCGACGCCGGCATCGAGACGGTGTTCCAGGACCGGGCCTTGGCCGTGCAGCAGACGATCGTGCGCAACATCTTCATGGGTCGCGAGCTCACCGGCTTCCTCGGCTGGCTGAAGGTCGGCAAGGAGATCAAGGAGGCGAGCCGGCTGATGCGCGAGATCGGCTTCACCTCGAAAGTCTTCACGCCGCAGTCAATCGTCGGCCAGCTCTCGGGCGGGGAGCGCCAGGGCGTGGCGATCGCGCGTGCCATCTACAAGCAGGCTGAGCTGATCATTCTCGACGAGCCGACGACGGCGCTGTCCTTGACCGAGACCGCCAAGGTCTTCCACTTCGTGCGCCAGGTGCGGGCAAGCGGCCGCTCAATCCTTTTCATTGGCCACAACATCCACCACGTCTTCGACATCGCCGACCGCTTCGTGGTGCTCGACCGCGGCAAGGTGGCGCTGACGGCCGACCGCAGCGAGGTCAAGTCGGCCGACGACCTCATCGACTTCATGGAAGACATCGCGCATCCCGACGGCTTGCCGGGGCTGCACGAGGCAGACGGAGCGGAGCAGACAGCGCAATGAGCAAGGCCATGGAACCCGATCTGCAAACGCCTCTGGGAAGGGCAAGCGGCCCGACAGCCAAGGAATCAAGCAAGGAGTGGAGCCATCCCTCCGATCACTGGCTGCGCGGCTTCGTCCTCGACAATCGCGCGGCGCTCGGCTCGCTCGCGGTGTTCATCGTCATGATGGCGATCTTCATGATCGCCAACCCCACCGTCTTCACCACTTGGTATCTCTATAGCTCCGTGCTCACAACGCTCCCCGTGGCGCTGTTCGTGGTCGTGCCGCTGGTCTTCGTCGTCACCTGCGACGAGATCGACCTGTCGTTCCCGGCGACGATGGGTTTCGCCTCATGGGTCTTCGCGCTGGTGGTGCAGGCCGGCTACGATCCGTTCCTCGGCATCGCGGCGGCGCTCGTCACCGGCACGCTGCTCGGCTTCCTGGTCGGATCGCTGGTGGTCTATGGCGGGCTGTCGTCGCTGATCGCCACGCTCGGCATGAATTTCCTGCTGCGCGGCCTGATCCAGATCATCAATGAAGGCAAGTCGACGGCGCTGACCAGCCTTGCCGACAGCTCAGCCTACGCGATCTTCTCCAGCCAGCTCTGGGGCATCCCGGTGCAGATCTTCTGGGCCATCGCCTTCGTCGTCTTTTCCGCGCTGCTCTACAATCGCCATCGCTTCGGCGCGCAGGTGAAGGTGGTCGGCGACAATCCGGACAGCGCCAGGCAGATGGGCATCGACGTCAAGCGCGTGCGGGTCAAGGTATTCGTCTTCGTCGGCATCGGCGCCGCGATCGCCGGCACCTTCTCGGTGATGATCAATTTCACCTGGTGGCCGACAGCCGGCGACGGCTATCTGCTGCCGGTGCTGGCCTCGGTGTTCGTCGGCGGCACGCCGACCTGGGGCGGCATCGGAACGGTGGTCGGCGGCGCGATCGGCGCGGTCACCGTGTCGTTCATCCAGACCGGCGTGGTGGCGGCGGGCCTGAGCGGCTTCTACGTGCAGTTCTTCAACGGGCTGATCATCATCCTGTCGCTGCTCGGCCACAAATGGAACCAGGCGCGGTATCGTTGAGGGGACTGCTCAAACGCCGGTGACGAATCCGTCCAGCACGCGTTTCTGGCCGGCCTTGTCGAAGTCGATGGTCAGCTTGTTGCCGTCGATTGCCGCGATGTTGCCGTTGCCGAATTTCTGGTGGAAGACGCGGTCGCCGAGCTTGAAGGCGGACGGGGTGTCGGCGACGGATTTGGCGACCAGCTCGCCCTCGATGGTGCGGCCCTTCACGCTGGTGCGGCCGGCGCCGTAGCCAGAGTCGGTCTCGCCATAGCCGATGCGCTCGACCTGGTGGCCGGAGCGAGTGCCCCAGTTGCGGTCGGTCGCCTCGGTGCGGTTCGCTTGCGCACGCTGCCAGCCGGGCGTCGCATAGATGTTGGAGAAGCTGCCCTGATCCTTGGCGCCGATATTGTCGAAGCGCGAGGCGCCATAGGGATTTTGCCGGCCGCCGCCACGGCCTGAGGCGAATGAGCCGCCGCCATAGGGATTGCCGTAGCCGCCATAGGAATTGCCGCCGTCGGCGACGTCGACATGGGTCTCCGGCAATTCGTCGAGGAAGCGCGACGGGATCGTCGATTGCCACAGCCCATGGATGAGGCGATTAGAGACGAACCAGATGTGCAGGTTCTTTTTCGCCCTCGTCAGGCCGACATAGGCGAGGCGGCGCTCTTCCTCCAGTCCGGAGCGGCCGCCTTCGTCGAGCGCGCGCTGGTGCGGGAAGAGGCCTTCTTCCCAGCCGGGGAGGAAGACGGTCTCGAATTCGAGGCCCTTGGCCGAATGCAGCGTCATGATCGAGACGGCATCGAGCGACTCGCCTTGCTCGGCCTCCATGACCAGCGCGACATGCTCGAGGAAGGAACGCAGCGATTCATACTCCTCCATGGAGCGGATCAGCTCCTTGAGATTCTCCAGCCGCCCTGGCGCTTCCGCCGAACGGTCGTTCTTCCACATGTCGGTGTAGCCGCTCTCCTCGAGGATGGTCTCGGCAAGCTCGGTGTGCGGCGTGGTTTCCAGCGCCTTCTGCCAGCGTTCGAAATTGGCCGCGACCTCGCGCAGCGCCGCGCGCGGCTTCGGCTTCAGCTCGTCGCTTTCGGCAAGCGTCGCGGCTGCCTCCAGCATCGGGATACGCATGGCGCGCGCCGTATCGTGGATCTGGCGGATGGTGGCTTCGCCGAGGCCGCGCTTCGGCACGTTGACGATGCGCTCGAAGGCGAGGTCGTCGCCGCCGTTGGCGACGACGCGGAAGAAGGCGAGCGCGTCGCGGATTTCCAGCCGCTCGTAGAAGCGCGGACCGCCGATGACGCGGTAGTTGAGGCCGAGCGTGATGAAGCGGTCTTCGAAGGCGCGCATCTGGAAGGACGCGCGGACGAGAATCGCCATGTCGTTCAGATTGTGCCGATTTCCTTGTCTGTCGGGGCGCTGATAGGCCTCGATCGCCTCGCCAACGGCGCGCGCTTCTTCCTCCGAGTCCCAGGCGGCATGGACATGCACCTTGTCGTCCTCGGGGTCGTCGCGGTCGGTAAACAGCGTCTTGCCAAAGCGGCCCTCATTGTGGGCGATGAGATGCGAGGCCGCGCCAAGGATATGCGCCGTCGAGCGGTAGTTGCGCTCCAGCCGGATGATGGTGGCGCCCGGAAAATCCTTGTCGAAGCGCAGGATGTTGTCGACCTCGGCGCCGCGCCAGCCATAGATCGACTGGTCGTCGTCGCCGACGCAGCAGATATTTACGGGGGACGGGCGCCGGTTTCCCTCCCCCTTGAGGGGAGGGTGGCCGGGCGAAGCCCGGTCGGGTGAGGTCCTCGCGGCAGTGCTCGACGCCCTGGCGTTTGATGACTGGGCGGTGCCTTCTGCGGCAACCCCCTCCGCCCGCTTCGCGGGCACCTCCCCCTCAAGGGGGGAGGATTGCGGCCGCTGCGCCAACAGTCGCAGCCACATGTACTGCGCGGTGTTGGTGTCCTGATACTCATCGACCAGGATGTATTTGAACTTGCGGTGATAGTCCTTCAGCACGTCCGGATAGGCGCGGAAGATGCGGATCGGGTGATAGAGCAGGTCGCCGAAGTCGCAGGTATTCAGCGTCTGCAGCCGTTCCTGATAGGCCTTGTAGAGTTGGCGGCCCTTGCCGTTGCCGAAGCTGCGCGCATCGCCTTCCGGAATCTCATCGGGGCCGAGGCCCTTGTTCTTCCAGTTGTCGATCATCTGCGCGAACTGCTTGGCCGGCCAGCGCTTGTCGTCCAGGTTCTCGGCCTGGATCAGCTGCTTGATCAGCCGCACCACGTCGTCGGTGTCGAGGATGGTGAAATCGGATTTCAGCCCGGCAAGCTCGGCGTGGCGGCGCAAGAGCTTGACGCCGATGGAGTGGAAGGTGCCGAGCCAGGGCATGCCCTCGACATTCTCGTCGCCAATCAGGATGCCGATGCGCTGCTTCATCTCGCGCGCGGCCTTGTTGGTGAAGGTGACGGCGAGGATCTGCGAAGGGTAGGCCCTGCCGGTGGCAAGGATGTGGGCGATGCGCGTGGTCAAGACCCGCGTCTTGCCGGTGCCGGCGCCGGCCAGCACCAGGACCGGACCCTCAGTTGTTTCGACAGCGAGCCGCTGCTCGGGATTGAGGCCGTTGAGGTAGTCGGCCGCGCGGTTCTGCGCGCTGCGGGCCGCCATGGCGCGCGCGGCAATGCCGGACGGGGCAGCGGGCCGCGCATTCGGTTCGTCAAAGAAGGGCATGTCTTCCGAAAAGCCGGACATCGCCCCGAATGTAGTGATTCGGCGGCGAAAGGCCAGAAGTGTCTACGTTTTGTTCCATTTTTGCGCTGCTCCGGTTCGCTTGACAGGCGCTGCCGGTGAGGGAAAGCTGCCGACAGGGCAGGGACGGCATGCCGTTGCCTGAGAGGCGCCGCAACCGCGCAACAGTCGAAGGAGTATCGTCTTGGCTGTCACCATCACCTCCCTCGTCCTCCTCCTCATCGGCCTGGCGCTTGGCGGCGGCGGCATCTGGTTGGTTTCGCTGGGCGGCAGCTGGTACTATGCGATCGCGGGTCTCGCTTTCCTGGTCACCGCCTTTCTTATCTTCCGCCGCAGGTCGACGGGGCTCTGGCTCTACGCGGCGTTTGTGCTCGGCACGCTATGCTGGGCGGTGTGGGAGATCGGCTTCGACTGGTGGCAGCTCGGCCCGCGCGGCGGCATCATTGTGCTTGTCGCACTTTGGCTGCTGACGCCATGGGTCAGACGAGCGCTCAAGGGCCCGGACGGACGCGCCCCGTTGATCCTGGCGGTGCTGGCCTCGCTCGCGGTGGCCGGTTATTCGATGACCGTCGACCCGGAAGACATCGGCGGCACGCTCGACACCGACAAGGTGACGCCGACTGCCAATCTCGGCGCCGATATGTCGGCCGGCGAATGGTACTTCTACGGCCGCACGCCGTTCGGCCAGCGCTATTCGCCGCTCGACCAGATCACGCCCGACAATGTCGCCAGGCTGCAGCCGGCCTGGACCTACCGCACCGGCGATGTGAAAGGTCCCGACGACATCGAGGAGACAACCTACCAGGTGACGCCGCTAAAGATCGGCGATTCGCTCTTCATCTGCACGCCGCACAATTTCGCCATCGCCGTCGATGCCGCAACCGGCAAGGAGAAATGGCGCTACGACCCGAAGATCAAGGTCGACAGCAATCGCCAGCACCAGACCTGCCGCGGCGTATCCTACTACGCCGACGCCAAGGTCGCGACCGGACAGCCTTGCGCCGCGCGCATCTATCTGCCGACGTCGGATGCGCGGCTGATTGCGCTCGATGCCGCCAACGGCCAAGTGTGTCCGTCCTTTGCCGAAGGCGGGACGCTCAATCTGCTTGCCAACATGCCCTATCCGAAGTCCGGCTATTATTACTCGACCTCGGCGCCGCTGATCGTCGCCGGCAAGATCATCGTCGGCGGGGCGGTCAACGACAATTATTCGACCGAGGAGCCGTCGGGCGTCATCCGCGCCTACGACGCGGGCACCGGCGCTTTGCTGTGGAACTGGGATTCAGGCAATCCGGACCAGACGACGCCGCTGCCGGCGGGGCAAAACTACACCAACAACTCGCCCAACATGTGGTCGACAGCGAGCGCCGACGAGAAGCTTGGCCTGCTCTACCTGCCACTCGGCAACCAGACGCCCGACCAGCTCGGCATGGGCCGCAGCGCCAACGTCGAGAAATTCTCGTCCTCGATCACGGCGCTCGACCTCAACACCGGGCAGTTGCGCTGGGTTCGCCAGCTGGTGCATCACGACTTGTGGGACATGGATGTGCCGGCCCAGCCGACGCTGGTCGACATCACCTCGGCCAGCGGCGCGATCGTGCCGGCGCTGATCGGGCCGACCAAGCAGGGCGACCTCTATGTGCTCGACCGGCGCAGCGGCGAGCCGATCATTCCGGTGAAGGAGATGCCGGCGCCGGGCGGTGCGATCGAAGGTGACCACGCTTCGCCGACACAGCCGGCCTCGGACCTGTCGTTCAATCCCAAGCCGCTGACCGGCGCCGACATGTGGGGCATCACCATGTTCGATCAGCTGCTGTGCCGGATCGAGCTTAGGAAACTGCGCTACGAGGGACGCTACACGCCGCCCTCGCTGCAGGGCTCGTTGATCTATCCTGGCAATTTCGGCGTCTTCAACTGGGGCGGCGTCGCGGTCGACCCGGTGCGGCAGGTGATGTTCGGCATGCCGACCTATCTCGCCTTCATTTCGAAGCTCATTCCGCGCGCGGACGTGCCGCCGCCGGGCGACAACACCAAAGGCAGCGAGCAGGGGCTCAACCGCAACGAGGGCGCGCCTTACGCGGTGGTGCTGAAACCGTTCCTGTCGCCGCTCGGCATTCCTTGCCAGGCGCCGCCCTGGGGCTATGTCGCCGGCGTCGATCTCAGGACCGGTCAGATCGCCTACAAGCATCGCAACGGCACGGTCTACGACATGACGCCGCTGCCCCTGCCGTTCAAGGTCGGCGTTCCCGGCATCGGCGGGCCGATGATCACGGCGGGCGGCGTCGCCTTCCTGGGCGCGGCGGTCGACGACTATCTACGCGCCTACGATCTCACCACCGGCCGACAGCTCTGGCGGGCAAGGCTGCCGGCGGGCGGGCAGTCGACACCGATGACCTACACGGTCGGCGACGGCCGCCAGTTCGTGGTCATCGTTGCCGGCGGCCACGGCTCGGTCGGCACCAAGCCGGGCGACTATGTGATGGCCTACACGCTGCCGAAGTAGTGAAGCTGCGCCCGTCCGTTCAGAGGCCCAGATGGCCCCTCAGGCTGGGCACCTGGCCGAGCACCTGGTTGGTGAGATCCGGGCCGGCGGCTGCCTCGGCCTGCTTGATCAGGGTCTCGCCGGCCTGACGGATCTGCGCCATGTCGAGGCCGGACTCCTTAAGCACCGCGACGCCGTTGATCAGCGCGCCGGCCTTTTCGCCGAGCACGCCGCCAAGCGCGCCCTGCAGCGACGACAGCAAGCCGCCGCCTGAACCGGGCGCGGCGCCGGCGGCCATCACATCATATTTCTGTGCCAGCGCATCGGCGCCGGGGATCTTATCGAAGAACGAAGAAATGCTGGTGCCTTCCGCTTCGTGTTCAAGCACGGAGAAAATGGTGCCGACGACCTTCTCGGTGGTTGGCTGGTCGAGTCCTGCCTTTTGCGAGACGGTGTTCAAGATGTCCTGGACGTTCATGGCATTCCCCTTTTTGTCGCATGGATTGGCGAGCAGCATCGGCAGCCTTCCTTGCTTATGTGACAGCTCCATCAAGGCTTTCGGAAATGACCAAAATGTGATGGCTCGCCCCCAAGGTGCTCATCGTGCTGCGACGCATGCGTTCGGGCGCACCAAATCGTCATCCGTCCGTGACTGGACCGTGCAAGCCTCAACCCTATCTTGCGCGTCAACCCTGTGTGGACGTCGAGGAGAGCCATGACCAAACGTGCCAGCAAACCCATCATCACCCAGGCGATGATCGATGCCTATGACGAGTACACGCATCTGACCCTCGACCGACGGCGCTTCATGGAGCAACTGACCAGCCTCGCCGGATCGGGCGCGGCGGCCGCGGCGATCGTGCCGATGCTGGCAGCGAATTCGGCCAAGGCGGCGGTCGTTGCCGAGGACGACCCGCGCGTGAAAGGCGGGGACGTCACGTATCCCGGCAGCAACGGCGAAATGAAGGCCTATCTGGTCAACCCGGCAGGTCAATCCGGCAAGGCGGGAGCGGTCATCGTCATCCATGAGAACAGGGGGCTCAACCCGCATATCCGCGATGTCGCGCGGCGCGTGGCGCTGGAAGGTTTTGTCGCGCTGGCGCCTGATTTCCTGTCGCCTCTCGGCGGCACGCCCGCCGACGAGGACAAGGCGCGCGACATGTTCACCAAGCTCGACGCCAAACAGGTCGCGGCCGACGGTGTAGCTACAGTCGCGTACCTCAAGGCTTACCAAGACGGCAACGGCAAGGTCGGCGCGGTCGGCTTCTGCTGGGGCGGCGGCACTGTGAACACGCTCGCCGTCAATGCGCCGGACCTCAGCGCCGGCGTGGCCTATTACGGCATGCAGCCGAAAGCCGAGGACGTGCCGAAGATCAAGGCCGCATTGCTTCTGCACTATGCTGGGCTGGACGAACGCATCGACGCCGGCATCGATGCCTACAAGAAGGCGCTCGACGCCGCGCATGTCGAATACACGGTCTATGTCTATGACGGCGTCAACCACGCCTTCAACAACGACACCTCGGCCGCCCGCTATAACAAGAAGGCGGCCGATCTCGCCTGGGGGCGGACAGTCGCGTTTCTGAAAGAGAAGCTGGCCTGAGGTGTGTTGATATTCAGGTGAGCCCGGCCTGCGAATGGCGGCTTCCTGCGCTTCCGGTGCTCACGTACTTGAAGTACGCTCCGCTCCGGTTCTCGGAAACCACCATTCTCGGCTCGGCCTGACCTGAATCTCAACACACCTCGACGGCGCCGGATCACTCCTGCGCCGGCTTGTGCATGGCAACGCCTGCCACAACCAGTGCGATGCCGAGGCAGTCGGTGAGGCTGGGAACCTGCCTGAGCACGATGATGCCGATCAGCGTCGCGGTGAGCGGCAGGAGCGAGAGCATCAGCGCGAAGCTGGCGCGCGGCAGCCGCGCCATGGCGAGCTGGTCGCAGATATAGGGGATGACCGAGGAGCAAACGCCGACGCCGATGGCGGCGATCAAAAGCTGTGGCGCCGAGAAGGCCGGCAGCGCTTGGTCGAAGCCGATCGGCAGCACGACGAGGAAAGCAATCGCCATGGCGGTGCCGAGGCCGGCAATGCCTATGCCGGTCTGGGCGATGCGGTGGCCCAGCACGATGTAGCCGACAAACAAGGCGCCGTTCAAAAACGCCCAGAACAGGCCGATCGGATCGCTGGACCATTTGATATCGATCAGCAGCAAGGTGCCGGCGACGGCGATGGCCAGCGCCGCGAAATTGCGCCGGCTTCTAAGGCCGACCAGCGCCACGCCGATGGTGCCGACGAATTCGATCGCGGCGACCAGCGAAATCGGCAAGCGGTCGAGAGCCAGATAGAACGCGCAGTTCATCACCGCCAGGCAGGCGCCGAAGGCCAACAGCAGGAGCCGTGCCGAACGGTCGGCCCGGGCGAAGACGGTCCATGGCCGGGTGAGCGGCGCGAAGATCAGCGCCGCAGTGGCGATGCGCAGCCAGGCCATGCCGAGCACGCCGATCTGAGCGAACAGCAGCACTGCGAAAGCCGGCCCAAGATAGTGGAAAATCGCGCTGACGCAGAACCAGACATGCGGCGGCAGCGCATTGGCCAGTCCGGCGAAGGCAGGGCGCGCAGCGTCGGTGCCGCCAGCGGCTCGGTTTGTCGTGCGAACTTGCACTTCAGAATTCATGGGATCATTATCGCAGGCAAACTTAGCGATTTATATGGGCGATTAATGGCTTTGACGGCCGGTCACTTTCTGAAGAAAGAGGATTCTCTTGAAACGCCTTCGAAATGAAAATGCCGATCTGGATGTTGCGGACCTGAAGATCCTGCGGCTTCTGGAAAAGGATGCCCGCACCAGCACGGCGGAGCTGGCGCGCGCGGTCGGGCTCTCGCCGCCGAGCGTGGCCGAACGCATCCGCAAGCTGCAGGAGAACGGCGTGATCGAGGCCTACACGGTGAGGATCGATCCGGCGGCGCTCGGCCTGAAGCTGTCGGCATGGCTGCGGATCAGGCCGGTGCCCGGGCAACTCGCCGTCGTGGCCGGGATCATCCGCGACCTGCCGGAAATCGCGCAATGCGACCGGGTGACCGGTGAGGATTGCTTCATCGCGCTGGCGCATGTCGGCTCGGTGGCCGAACTGGAGCGGGTGATCGACAAGATCATTCCCTATGCGATGACCAACACCGCCATCATCCAGTCTTCGCCGGTCGAGCCGCGCTCGCTGCTTGGCAGTTTAAGGCAGCGCTGAGGGCTCGGTGTGACCGCGCTTCATGCGCGCCTGCCTCAGGATCGCGCGCCAGCGGATCATATCGAAGGGGATAGGCTCGTTGTTGTTGGCGATGTGGAAGATCTCGTTGTCGACGTTCTTCAGCGATCGCCAGAAATCATAATCGGTGATGCGCGGATCGGCCGCCAACCGCTCCACTTCGATCTTGATGTCGGTTTTCATGCACTGTCCTCGCGCCGCATTCCGCCTGCCGCCCGCGCGTAAACCCGGTGCGGCGGTTTTCGAACGCGCCACTGAGTCGTTCAACGGGCTCGAATGGCTTGTTCACGTTAAAACCTTGGTAAGGTTAACGCGGGCGCGTCGGGTTTCAAGCGCTCTTGCGTTTGATGCCGATCGAGCGGCCGGCGCGCTCCGGCATCGGCAGCGCCGCATGGGCCGCGCGCATGGCTTCAACCCGCGCCATCACATCGGCCGGGAAGGGTGCGACCTTCGGCCCGGCCATATCGACATGCAGCGCAAGCTGCTCGGACGTCGCGGCCAGCCAGCCGTCGACATGGCGGATTTCCTGATAGGCCCTCAGCCGCTTCTCGTCGTGGTCGATCAGCTGGAACGAGACCTTCACCTTGTGGTCGAGATGGAGCTCCTGCACATAGCAGACGTGGACTTCGGCCGTGTAGATGGTGAGGCGGCGTTCCTGGGCGTAGTTCGGCCCCATGCCCATCAATTCGAAGGCCTCGTCCGAGCAGCGGTCGAACAGCACGTTGTAATAGGCCATGTTGAGATGGCCGTTATAGTCGATCCAGTCCTTCTCGATCGCCATCGGCTTGGAAATGATAGGCGCGGGCATCGTCATCTGGTTTTCCTCGATCGTCGCTGGACAGGGGCGTGGCTGGTGAGGTTCTCGTTGTTCTGGTGCAATTCCGGACGGAAAACCGCTTCGCATTTTTCCTGGAATTGCTTTAGGCATCATCCATAGCTCCATAGCAAGAGCGGCCGCTGGTCCATTCGCGGAGGAATTCATGGCTTTGAGCGACCTCAATCCCGTCGAACGCAACGAGGAAGGCATCGCCACGGTGCTCGGCATCCTGAAGCAGCGCTTCGGCGAGCGTTTTCAGACCGGCGAGGCGATCCGCGGCCAGCACGCGCACACCACGACCTATATCCCGACACAGGCGCCGGACGGGGTCGTCTTCGCCGAAACCACTCCGGAGGTTCAGGAGATCGTGCGCGCCTGCGCGGCGCATCGCGTGCCGGTCATCGCCTTCGGCGTCGGCTCCTCGCTCGAGGGCCACACCAATGCGCCGGGCGGCGGCATCTCGATCGACACCTCGCGGATGAACCGCATCCTTTCGGTCAACCCGCAGGATCTCGATTGCACGGTCGAGCCCGGCGTGACGCGCGAGGACCTCAATCGGCACCTGCGCGACACCGGCCTGTTCTTCCCGATCGATCCCGGCGCCAACGCCTCGCTCGGCGGCATGGCGGCAACGCGCGCCTCCGGCACCAACGCCGTGCGCTACGGCACCATGCGCGAGAACGTGCTGTCGCTGACGGCGGTGATGGCGGACGGCGAGGCGGTGACGACCGGCAAGCGGGCGAAGAAAAGCTCGGCCGGCTACGACCTGACGCGGCTCTTGGTCGGCTCGGAAGGCACGCTCGGCATCATCACGGCGCTGACGCTCCGCCTGCAAGGCATTCCGCAGGCGATCTCCGGCGGCGTCTGCCCGTTCCCCAGCCTGGAGGCCGCCTGCAACACGGTGATCGCGACCATCCAGATGGGCATTCCGGTGGCGCGCATCGAACTGGTCAACGCGCTGCAGATGCGGGCGATGAAGAATTATTCGAAGCTCGATTACCCGGAAAGCCCGTGCCTGTTCGTCGAGTTCCACGGCAGCGACGCGGGCGTCGCCGAGCAGGCCGAGATGTTCGGCATGATCGCGGAGGAACAGGGCGGCGGACCGTTCCTGTGGACCAGCGTCGCCGAGGAACGGACAAAGCTCTGGAAGGCGCGGCACGATGCCTATTGGTCGTCGCTGACGCTGCGCCCGGGGGCCAAGGGCCTGTCCACGGACGTCTGCGTGCCGATCTCACGGCTCGCCGAATGCGTCACCGAAACCGAAGCCGACATCGCGGATATGGGGCTGGTAGCACCCATCGTCGGCCATGCCGGCGACGGCAATTTCCATGTGCTGGTGCTGATGGACCTCGATAACCCCGAAGAGATCGCGCTCGCGGAGAAATTCGTCGCCAGGCTCAACATGCGCGCGATCGCTATGGACGGGACCTGCACCGGCGAGCACGGCATCGGCCAGGGCAAGGTCGGCTTCCTGCGCCATGAGCTCGGTCACGGTGTCGACGTCATGCGCACGATCAAGCAGGCGCTCGATCCGCTGAACATCATGAACCCGGGTAAGATCTTGCCGGCGGCTGGATGATCGAGTCGCCGCGGATTACCCCTGCGCGCCGTCGGCCAGCTTCTGCAGCATGGGCCGGGTGGGCGCGAAAAAGGTCGTGCCGGTATGTGGCGTGGAGAAGTCGAGCAGCCGGTCGTAGGCGCCTGGCGGCTCACCGACATACATGCGCTGCAGCATTTTTTCGATCACCCACAGATAGCGGGTGTAGCCGATAAAGTAGGTTCCGAACTCCTTCTGGCCCGGCCGGCCGAAAGGCATGTTGTCGCGTAGGATGTCGTATTCGTTGCCGGCGTCGTCCTCGATGGTGGCCAGCGACTTGTGCGACTTGCGTGGCTTGTCGTCGTCATCGATCTCGATGTTGTCGATCTTGGTGCGGCCGATGATCTCTTCCTGGAGGCGCGTCGGCGTTTCCGCCCAGGCGCCAAGATCGTGCAGATATTTCTGGACGACGACATAGCTGCCGCCGGCAAACTCGGCGTCCTCGTCGCCGACAAGGGCCGAGGCGGGCAAATCGAGACCGGTCGGGTTGGCGGTGCCGTCGACGAAACCGAGTAGGTCGCGCGCGTCGAAATAGCGAAAGCCGGTGACCTCGTCGACGACCGTGACGCTGCCGCGCAGACTGTCCAGCAGGATGCGCTCGAACTCGAAGCACATGTCGGTGCGTTCGGCGCGGATGTGGAAGAGAAGGTCGCCCGGCGTGGACGGCGCCGAATGGACCGGTCCCTTGACCGGCGCAAAGGCTTTCAGTTCGCGCGGTCGCCGGTCCGGCGAGAGACGGGCCCAGAGGTCGGCGCCGATACCGGCGATGCACGACAGTCGGCCGGACAGGTCGCGGAAACCGACATTCTTGACGAGATCGTCAAGTGCGCCGAGCACCGAGGCCACCTTCGAGAGGGCTGCCTTGTCGCTGCCGACCGTGACGACGAGGAAAACCGCGGCGAGCGACAGCGGGGCATCGACGCTCTGCGCATCGATCGGCACCCTGTCCCAGTTCTTGCCTGACATCGGGAATGCTCCACGTTTCGCTATTTGGCTCGGGTGATCGCGACCGGGCGTGGCCACTTGAGGCAGAGTGCATTCCAAAAAGATATCGCGATCGCGAGCGACCGCGCAACAGCGGACGCTGCCTTGATTGCGCGCCGACACCGGCGAATTGCCTCTTTATCGACACGCGGATGCGGGTAGAGTGCGGCTGACTTTCAATCCGGGGAGAAAATGCTCGCACGCCTGTTCGTGATCTTCGGTGGGCTGTTCGTGCTGGTGCTGTGCGCGGCGCTGGTGGTGCCGTATTTCATCGACTGGACCGGCTACCGCGCCGATTTCGAGCGCGAGGCGAGCACCATCCTCGGCCGCAAGGTGACGGTGAAAGGCGATGCGACCGCGCGGTTGCTGCCATTCCCTTCGGTGACCTTCTCCAATGTCGAGGTCGCCGGCGGTCCTGGCGGCCAGCCGGCAATGACGATGGAGACCTTCTCCATGGATGCCGAGCTCGCCCCTTTCCTGCGCGGCGAGTTGCTGATCTTCGACATGCGGCTGGTGCATCCGAAGGCGACCATCGACGTCGCCGGCGACGGCACGGTCGACTGGGCGATCCGGCCGTCGACACCCTTCGATCCCGGTCAAATCGCGATCGAGAAGCTGACGGTGACCGAAGGTCAGATCGAATTGCGCCATGCCGCCGGCGGACGCAGCCATTTCATCTCCGAAATCAACTCGACCGTTTCCGCCAAGTCGCTCGCCGGCCCGTGGCGCATGGATGGCACGCTGCGCTTCGACGGGCTGCGCACGGAAGTCTCGGCCTCCACCGGCAAGTTGGAGCCGGACGGCCAGATGCGGCTCAGGCTGAAGGCAGACCCGGATGCCTATCCGCTGGTCGTCGAGACCGACGGCAATGCCGGCATCGTCAAGGGCGCTGCGGTCTATTCCGGCCAGTTCAAGGTTTCGGCCTCCGACAAGAATGGGGCCGACAAGAACCCGGCCGAACTGCGGGGCACCGACGGCAAGCCGGTCAAGGTCAGCGCCAGCAAGTCCGATCCGGGCTTCCGGCTGAACGGCAAATTCGCGCTCGATCACCAGAAGCTCGGCGTAGACGAATTCCGCTTCGAAACCGGGCCGCTCGACAATCCCTATACTGCCGATGGCAAGGCGTCGGTCGATCTCGGCCTCAAGCCGCATTTCTCGATCGAAGCCAGCGGGGCGCAGGTACAGTTCGACGAGGCCGTGGGCGCATCCGCGGGCACCGGGCTGACGCTCGACCAGCGCATTGCGGCGCTCGAACAGACGCTGCTGCACATGCCGAAGCCGACGATGCCGGGCACGGTCGAGGTCAGGCTGCCGGCGGTGGTGGCGGGCGACACGACGGTGCGCGACGTGCGGCTTTCGGCGGAGCCCGTCAAGGGCGGCTGGTCGGTGAAGTCGCTTGCCGCGACTCTGCCCGGCCGGGCGACGCTCGAAGCCGACGGCATGCTGAGCGTCGAAGACCGGTTCGGCTTTACGGGTTCCTTGCTGCTTGCTGTCGGACAGCCCTCCGGTTTCGCCGCCTGGCTGTCGAAGGATGTCGACGATGCGATCCGCCGGCTGCCGGCGGCGGGCTTCAAGGCCAAGGTCGATCTCAGCGAGAACCGGCAGTCCTTCAGCGATCTCGAACTCATCCTCGGCAAGGCGAAGTTTTCCGGCAGCATTGATTCCAGCCAGCCCGACGGCGCGAGGCCCTCGGTGCTGATGCGGCTGGAGGGCGGCGAGCTCGATGTCGACGGCTTGGCGGCCTTTGCCTCGATCTTCGTCAGCGACAAGGGCGCCAACCGCTTCGCCGACCGCGACCTCGATTTCCAGATCAAGGCAGGCCCGGTCAGCGCCGGCGGGCTGACCGCCGACACGGTGGATACGGCGTTGCGGCTGCGCGAGGGCCTGCTTGAGATCGACCGGCTTTCGGTCGGCGGGCTTGCGGGCGCCTCGATCAGCGCCACGGGGCGCGTCAAGGATTTTCCGGAAAGCCCGACCGGCAAGCTCGACGCTTCGGTCGTGGCCGTGGATCTGAGGCCGCTCATCGACGTCGCGGCGCAGCATTATCCGGACAATCAGGTTCTGAAGGGTCTGGCCGACCGTGCAGCCGCTTATCCCGAACTGTTCCAGGACGCTCGTATCGACCTGGTGACGAGTGCGGCCGACAACGGCGACGGCACCACGGGGCTCGCGCTTTCAGCGCAGGGCAAGGCCGGCGGTTCGGCCTTTTCGGCCTCTCTTTCGGGCAAGGGCACCGCGGACTGGCTTCTCGATGCGCCTGTGTCGCTCACCTTCAACGCCAGGAACGAGAACGCCGCCACGCTGCTGGCGCTTTACGGCCTGCCGGCGCTGCCGCTCGGCATGCTTGGACAGGCGGCAACCGATCTCTCGGCAAAAGGCTCGCTCGGCGGCGGTCTGGCGACCAGCTTCAACCTGACGGCCGACGATTTCAGGGCGAGCTTTGACGGGACCGTCGCCGAGACGCAGCAAGGCGCGACCGCCAAGGGCAAGGTCAACCTCGATGCAGCCGATATCGAACCGTGGCTCATGACGACAGGCGTCGGGTTGCCGGGCATGGGCACCGGCACGTCGGCATCGCTTGCCGCCGACGCCGATTTCGGCAATGGGCTGCTGGTGCTGAGCGGGTTCGTCGGCGCGATCAACAGGGCCGCGGTGTCCGGTGACGTCAACGTCGACATGAAAGATGGGCTGCCGCATCTCGCCGGCGCGCTGGCGCTCGACGAACTCGATCTCGATCCGTTGGCTGTGTCGCTGTTCGGCGATCAGTCTTTCCTCGCCGCGAAAGGCGGTGGCTGGCCGACGGCGCCGTTCAGCCAGAAGTCGACCCTGCCATTCAGCGCCGATCTCGACCTCAACGCGGCGGCGCTGGCCGCCGGACCGTTCGCCATCGCGCATGATGCGGCCCTGTCGCTGAAGCTCGACCGGGAAGGCATCCATGTCTCGGACCTCAAGGCCAAGCTCCATGGCGGCGCGCTGACCGGCCTGTTCGAGCTTAAGAATACGGAAGGCACGGGCCTGTTTTCAGGTCAGTTGAAGTTGGCGGGCAGCGACCTTTCCGCGCTGCTGCCCGGTTCGGGTGTCAGCGGCAGCGGCGATATTTCGGCGGCGCTGTCGACCAGCGGCAAGTCGGTCGACGCGATGATCGCCGCTCTGTCCGGGTCCGGCACCGCGGCGGTGAAAGGTTTGAATATCGCCGGCATCAATCCCGACGCCTTTGCCGCCATCATCGCCAGGGCCGACGCAATAGGGCGCGACATCGACGCCGCCAAGACCGCCGGCTTCGCGCCTGGGATCGCTGGGGAGGGCAGTTTCGCGGCGGGTGACAGCGACATTGCCTTCACCGTTGCCAATGGCACGCTGCGGGCGCCGCCGATCAGCCTCGACAATCCTGCGGCGGTGCTGACGGCCGATGTGACCGCCGACATCAACACAAGCACCGTCACGGCAAAGGGGGCGGTCACCTATCGTCCCGGCGACGAGGCGCTGGTCGGCTCCGCGCCTGCTGTAAACTTCAGCCTCGCCGGCCCTGTCGGCGCGACGACACGCCAGTTCGACAGCGAGCCGCTGGCCCAGTTCCTCACCCAGCGCGCGCTGGAGAAGGAACAGCAGCGGGTCGAGGCAATGCAGGCGGAACTGCTCGAGAAGCAGCGGCTGCGGCGCGAGGTTCGCTATTACGCGGCGCTGCAGACCGAGCGCGACCGAGCGGCCGAAGAACTGCGCCGGCAAGAGGAAGAGGCGCGGCAGAAGGCCGAAGCCGAGGCCAGGGCGAAAGCCGAGGCAGAGGCGCAGGCAAAGGCGGAAGCGGAAGCCAAGGCGGAAGAAGAGGCGAGGGCCAAAGCAGAGGCCGACGCGAAGGCCCAGGCCGAGGCGGATGCGCGCGCGAAAGCAGAGGCGGATGCCAGGGCCAAGGCTGAGGCCGACGCCAAAGCTCAAGCCGAGGCCGAGGCGCGGGCGCAGGCGCAGGCTGAAGCCGAAGCGAAGGCCAGGGCGGAGCAACAGGCGGCCGACAAGGCGGTCAAAGCGCGGGCCGAGGCGGAGCGCAGGAAGGCCGAGCAGGCGAAGCTGGAAGCCCAACGCAAGGCGGCTGAGCAGGCGCCAAAGATCGACCGGTCGCTTCCCGGCGTCAACGACGGTTCCGCTTCAGAGCCGGCGAAACCAAAGCCCAATCCGTTCACGATCGACAATCTCCTGAAGTCGCTGGACGGCGGCTGAGGCTCATCCGGTCAAGACACCGCGAGTTCGGCGCTTTGGCTGTGGCTCAAACCGGCTCCCGCCGCGAAAGCAGGCGCCGCAGCATAGGCTCGATCCGCGAAAGCTCGTCGAGGTGAGCGGCCGACAATTCGGCCAGGCGATCGTCGGCGAGAGGTGTGAGCTGGAGTAGAACGCGGCGGTGGTCGGCCTTGTCCTGATCCCTTGTGACCAATCCGGCCTCGGCAAGACGGTTCACCAGTTCGACGGCGCTGTGGTGTCGGATGCGCAACCGCTCCGCCAGATCGCCGACCGCCACCGGTCCGCCGCCGGGGTAACCCTTGATCGCCAGCAGCGCCTGATGCTGGCGCGGGGTCAAGCCCGCCTCGTTCGCCTGGATCTGGCTGAATTCCAGAAAGCGGCGGATCAGATAGCGGAATTCCGACAGCCGCTCGTAGTCGGCCTGGCTGATGGCGGGACGTGATTTCTTCGGCTGCGTCATTCCACGACTTATGGCCCTTTCCTGCCAAAGCTCAACTCCCACGAAGGCTTGGGACCTGGCGCAATCCATGACCAAATGACGCGGAGCAGCGGTCGAAAACGGTCTTGAAGAAATATATCGTAGTACGATATGTAGCCGCCCGACAACCGGACGGCATTTGCGCCGCCAGAAAGCCCAGGCTCCACAATGAAATCCGCCCATGCCGGAAACGGCCACCTCCGCGACTTCACCACCGATCCCAGGGTGCTCGTCATCGCGGCCATCGCGGTCGTGGTCGCGACTGCCGGGCTGTTTGCCGGCATCGTGTTGTTGAAGCTCATCCGGCTTGCCACCAACATCGCCTATTTCGGCCAGTTCACGCTGGCCGAGCTGAGGCTCGAGGACACGCCGCTTGGGCTTGCCGCGGTGATCGTGCCGGTGATCGGCGCGCTGATCATCGGCCTGATGGCCCGCTTCGGCAGCGAAAAGATCCGCGGCCACGGCATTCCTGAGGCCATCGAGGCGATCCTTCTCGGCCGCTCGCGGCTCGACGCCAAGGTGGCGGTGCTGAAGCCATTGTCGTCGGCGATCTCCATCGGTTCGGGCGGGCCGTTCGGCGCCGAAGGCCCGATCATCATGACCGGCGGCGCGATCGGCTCGCTGATCGCGCAGATGCTGCCGGTCAGCGACAATGAGCGCAAGACGCTGCTGGTGGCGGGTGCCGCGGCCGGCATGACGACCGTCTTCGGCACGCCGATCGCGGCGATCATGCTTGCCGTCGAGCTGCTGCTGTTCGAATGGACGCCACGCAGCTTCATCCCGGTCGCAGTGGCCGCTATCGTCGCGGAAGTCGAACGCACCTTGCTGCATCTGCCGGGTCCGATCTTTCCCTTTTCGGGCAGCATGGAGGCATCGATCGCCGGATTGGGCGGCTGGGTGCTCGTCGGCATTGCTTCCGGCCTTCTTTCGGGTCTGCTGACGCAATTGGTCTATGCCTGCGAGGACGCTTTCCAGAAGCTGCCGATACACTGGATGTGGTGGCCGATGATCGGCGGCCTTGTGGTCGGCATAGGCGGCCTCATCGAGCCGCAGGCGCTCGGCGTCGGCTACGACAACATCGCCAACATGCTCGATGGCCGCGTCGTCGCGGCCGCGGCGCTTACGCTGCTGGTGGTGAAAGCCATTGTCTGGTCGGTGGCGCTGGGTTCGGGAACGTCGGGCGGTGTGCTGGCGCCGCTCTTGATCATGGGCGGCGCGATGGGGGCGGTGCTGGCCGGCATCCTGCCGGAAGCGACGCCGGGCTTCTGGCCGCTGCTGGCGATGGCCGCGACCATGGGCGGCACCATGCGCGCGCCGCTGACCGCGACCTTCTTCGCGGTGGAGCTCACCGGCAACACCCATATGCTGGTGCCGCTGATCGCGGCTTGCGCCACCGCCCATGCGGTCACCGTGCTGTTGATGAAGCGCTCGATCCTGACCGAAAAGGTGGCGCGGCGCGGCCATCACCTCGTTCGCGAATACCGCGTTGATCCCTTCGCGCTGACCAGGGTGCGCGAAGTGATGACGAACAGGGTCGAAAGCGTGCCTGCGGCAATGACGCTGCATGGCGCGGCCGCATTCCTCACCGCGCCGGACACGCGGCATCCAAGCTTCCCGGTGATCAACGAGGAGGGCCATGTGCTCGGCGTCATCGATCCGCCGGCGATCCTGCGCTGGCGCCGCGCCGGCAAGCACCGCAAGACGACGCTTGGCGAGCTGCTCGCCGGCAGCAAGGTCACGCTCGCCTATCCTGACGAATATCTGGAAGGACTGTCCGACAAGCTGCTCACCGCCAACGTCTCGCATCTGCCTGTCGTCTCACGCGAGGATGCGCGGCTCGTCGGCTATGTCGGCTGGAAAGACCTGATGCGGGTGCGGTCGAAAAAGCAGGCGGAGGAACGCGACCGTGCCGCCTTGCTCAGCTTCGGAGCCAGGCGGAAAGCTGAGCAAGGCATCGGCGACCCCGTCTGAGGCAACTCAAGACGATTTGCCGCTGCGCTTTGCCCAGGCCAACACGTAAAGTCTCAGCGCGGAGGACAGGTTGGCATCACGGGTCCGCGTCTCGTCGATCTCGGCGACGAGAGCCGCGAGCGACACCGAGCGCTCCGCCGCGATCGCGAGCAAATCGTCGTAGAAGGGTTGCTCCAGGGAAAAGCTGGTGCGGTGGCCTCGGATCGTGACCGAGCGTTTTTCGACCGCGGCCATCGGAGGCGCTCAGTGCCGGTCCGGATCGCCGGGCTTTTCGCGGCGATGGCCGTCCATGAATTTTTCGGTCCTATCGGACGTCAGCCGGTCACGCTCGCGTTCGGCCTTGGAACGACCGTGCAATGCCCGGTTCTCGCCGGCCAGGCGTTCCTTCTCGATGCGCGCTTTCTGCTTGCGGGCCTGGCGGAGATTGACGACCTCGCCCATTTTCCCGGCTCACTTCTTGCGGAAGGCGTCGAGCGAAACGACGTCGGCGCTCTTGCCGCCACTGTCGGCGACAGCCGGCTTCTTCTCGGCCTCAGGGGACTTTTTCTTCGATTCCGGTTTCTTTTCGGCCACGACCGCAATCGGCTCCGGCGCCGGCGCGGCATCGTCGTCCTCCGCCGCGCCTTCCGCCTTGACGTCGAATTCGAGTTCGAAATTCACCGAAGGATCGTAGAAACCGCGCACGGCGGAGAAGGGGATCTCGAGCTTTTCAGGCACGTCGGAGAAGGAGAGCCCCACCTCGAAACCGGCATCCGTGACCTTCAGGTCCCAGTACTGGAACTGGATGACGATCGTCATCTGCTCGGGATAACGCTCGCGCAGCCGCGAGGAAATGCGCACGCCCGGCGCGCCGGTCAGGAAGGTGATGAAGAAATGGTGGTTGCCCGGAAGACCGGTGCGCGCGACTTCGGCCAGGACCTTGCGCATGACGCCGCGCAATGCCTCCTGGGCCAGAATGTCGTAGCGGATGTGGTCGTCGGCCATGTGACGGTCGGGTTCCGTTGAATCGTCCGCATAGCTGTAATCAAGCTTGAGCGCGGCGTAAACCGCATATAGGCGCCTAACGCTGAGGCCAAGAGGGGGTGGCGGCGATTTGATTGCTCAGGCGTGGGCGGCGAGGGCGGCCGGCTTGACGGATGCGGCTTTGCGCGAGCCGAAGGCGCGGAGGAAGGTGCGCACGCCGTTGGTGGCCGAGCGCAGGACCTCCTCCTCGGTAGGCATGCCGCCGAGCATGAAGGTGATTTGAAGCTCGGCATTGACGAGAGCGAGGAACTGGCGCGCCGCCACGTCCGGATCGTCGATCGACAGGTGCCCGGCATAGGCAAGCCGCGCGAAGCGGGCGGCAAGCGCCGACCAGGTGCGGCCGGGGCCCTGTTCGCGCCACTCGGCGAAAAGCTCCGGATAGCGCTCGCCTTCGGCCTGGATCAGCTTGCGCAGGAAGCGGCCGTCGCGGTTGCAGATGCAGTTGCGGTTCATGCGCACGGCAAAAGCGACAAGATCGGATTCGAGATCGGCGGGCTGGTCGGGGAAGGTGGCGATGGTGGCGAAGATGCCGGCGTTGCAACGCTCCGTCAGGTCGCGCACGACGGCCATGAAGAGCTTTTCCTTGTCGCCGTGGTGATTGTAGACCGTCTGGCGCGAAACGCCGGCCTCGGCCGCGATCAGGTCGATGTTGGCGCCGGCATAACCCTCCCGGCAGAAAACCGAAGCGGCAGCATCAACCACCGATATGCGCTTGGCCTCATGGCTGCGTGGCGGGAAAGTGTCAGGAGAAACGCCGGGCTTCATAAAAATCTATATAGCGGTGATTGACGAATTGGACAAGCCTGTCTAAATTTGTGGACATAACAAAGGGAAGTTCGCTCCCTGCGAGACGAACAATTTCGTTTTGAGAAGACGAAGAAGTTCGCTCTTGGGTGTCGGAATTCCGCGGGATGGAACGTCCTGGGGTTAGACGCCGATTTTTCGCGGCGGCAACCAGATCCGAAAGAAGCCCTATCATGAGTCCCAAATTCCTCCGCATCGCGGTCGTGCTCGGCTTGTTGTCCGCAATCGGCCCTTTCGCCATCGATATGTATCTTCCCGCGCTGCCCTCGATCGGTGAGGATCTGCACGCTGGTACAGCTGCCGTGCAGATGAGCCTGTTGATCTTCTTCCTGTCGATGGGTTTCGGCCAGATCGTCGTCGGCCCGATCTCCGATATGGTCGGGCGCAAGCTACCGCTTTATGCCGGCCTCGCGCTGTTCATGGTCGGCGGCGTCGGCTCGGCGATGGCGCCCAACATTGAGTGGCTGATCGCCTTCCGCTTCCTGCAGGGGCTCGGCGCCAGCGCCGGCATGGCGGTGCCGCGCGCCATCGTGCGCGACCTGCACACCGGCAACGAGGCCGCCAAGCTGATGTCGCTTCTGATGCTGGTGTTCTCGGTGTCGCCGATCCTTGCGCCGCTCACCGGCAGCCAGATCATCGAGAGTTTTGGCTGGCGCGCTGTGTTCTGGACGGTGACGGGCGCCGCGGCTTTAGCCACCATCCTGCTCGCCACCTCGCTGAAGGAGACGCGGTCGGTGGAGGAGCGCGCCAGCTCGTCCTTCGGCACGGCGCTGGCCGGCTACCGCTACCTGATGGGCGATCGCAACTTCCTCGGCCTGACGGCGATCGCCGGCTTCGGTATTGCGAGCTTCTTCGTCTATCTGTCGAGCTCGTCCTTCATCCTGATCGATCATTACGGCCTGTCGCCGTCGGTCTACAGCGTGTTCTTCTCGATCAACGCGGTCGCCTTCATCGGCATGTCGCAGCTGACCGGGATGCTGGCCGATCGGTTCGGACTGAAGCGTGTCGTCTGGGTGGCGGTCACCGGCTACGCCACGGTTATGGTGGCGCTGTTCGCGATCATGGCTTCGGGCGTCGACCGGCTCGACGTGATGGCGGCGCTGCTCTTCGTCGGCTACGGCTTCCTCGGCCTGGTCATCCCGACCACCTCGGTGCTGGCCATGGAAGAGCATGGCGAGATCGCCGGCACGGCCTCGGCGTTGATGGGCACGCTGCACTTCGCGATCGGCGCGCTGGCGATGGGCGTCGCCGGCATCTTCTTCGACGGCACGCTGCTGCCGATGGTTGCCGGCATCACGCTTTGCGCGGTGATTTCGTTCTCGCTGGCCAAGCTCACGCTTGGCCGCGCGCGGGAAGCGGTGGAAGCGCCTGCCGAGTAAGCAACTCACAAAAGATCGGAAAAGGCCGGGTTTGCCCCGGCCTTTTTCACGCCTGCGTCAAGCCGGCTGTATCGAGGACGAAGCGCATGCGCTCTTCGACCGGTGCAAGCGGTAAAGGCACCAGTTCGTAGCCGAGTTCGGCATAGACGCTCGTAACCGATTGAAAGGTGCGCTCGGCCTCATCGAATGTCTGTTTCCGCTCCTCGTCGTGCGCAAAGATTTCCGGCCATGGCGGTGCAATGAAGACGCGGCGCGCATAGCGGAATTCGGTTGCGGCGCTTTTGATGTGATCCGGCACCGGCAGGCCGCAGAGCATGAGATAGCCGATCGTGTCGGGCACGCCGCGATCGAAGAAGACTGGACCGGGCTCGGCATGCGCCGCGTGCCAGGAGCGCAGCTCCCAGGACAGCATCAGCTCGGCAAAAAGCGCCCGGTCCCGCCAGGGAAGGGCAGGGCCGCCGACTGACACCTGGTCGCGGATGATGCCGCGTCCTGCCTCCGGCGCTGTCGCGAAGCCTGCCGCTTTCAACGCTTCGACCAGCGTGGTCTTGCCGGAACCGGGACCACCGGTCAGCACGAAGAACCGGCCGGAATCGTTTTGCATGAACTTGCCCATGGATGATGAACGGCAAGACGGAACGGCCCGCGCGCCGGACGAACCTTGGCCGTTCAGTTGATTTGGAAAGGAGAAAAAGAGGGGGGAAGGTGGAGGTTTCTGTTGCCAGGTACCTCCGAACCCCGCCTAGAAGTGCGAACCTCTAGGGCTTGATTTGAAGCGTTCGCACTGCATTAAGCAGCGAGACGAGCTTCCGCATAGTTGTCGTTGGCAACTATAAGTTTAGCCCGATGACGGTGGTACAATGCCGGGCAAAAGTACGATCTTTACACCTTCGTCGATCCTATTTCGCCCCCAGCAAAAGCCGCTCCGTGGTCCAGAGCGGTTTTTGGTGGAGGCGCCGGGTACCGCCCCCGGGTCCGAACGGCTTATTTCATCGCCTGTTTATCGCCATAGTCGGTCAAGCCGACGAAGCGAATATAGGGAGCGATCATGAAAAATGAAAGGCCAAACCGGCACTTGTCCCCGGCGCCAAACTCAACAGCCGAGGGTTGACTTGCGCGCTTACTCAATCGAAGCTCGCCGGCGGTGAGGAATCTCGGACCTGGCGCATAGGTTGCGCGGCGCGCCACAAGCCTCATCGATCGGATCCGTGGCGCCGACGAGGGGAAGTTTGATGGCCGACTATCTTGCGGATGTGAAGAAATACGATGCCGGCGCCAGCGCCGACGCGGTCGAGAAGATCGTCAAGCATCTGGGCATCGCGCTCAGGAACCGCGATTCCTCGCTGGTGTCCTGCACGGACCCGAAGGAGCTCGAGCGCGTCCGGGAGAACTGGGCGGCCAAGAAGCTCGGCATCGCCGATGCCGCCAAGGCCGACGCCTCGATCCAGAAGGTCTGCAAGGCGATGGCCGCAGACAACATCAAGAGCCGCGTGACCTTCTACTATCTGGTGGCGAAGGATCTGGGCAAACTCGGCGCGCTTTGAGGCATAGCCTTCGGCAGCCGGCACGACATCGTGCCGGCACCCTGGACTTTCTGGCGTACGATTCACATCTGTTACGGGCTTTGCGGTATTCGACCGACGGCCAGTCGGCTATGATCACCTGTCACCCGAATCGAGGCGGAGCCGATGCGCCAATATCTCGACCTGTTGAAGCATGTACTGGAAAACGGCGCCGATCGCGGCGATCGCACCGGCACCGGCACGCGCTCGGTGTTCGGTTACCAGATGCGCTTCGACCTTTCGCGCGGTTTCCCCGTCACCACCACCAAGAAGCTGCATCTGAAGTCGATCATCCACGAGCTTCTGTGGTTTCTGGCCGGCGACACCAACATCAAATATCTCAACGACAACGGCGTCACCATCTGGGACGAGTGGGCCGACGAGAATGGCGATCTCGGCCCCGTCTACGGCAAGCAATGGCGCTCGTGGCCGGACGGGCATGGCGGCGAGATCGACCAGATCGCGGGTCTTCTCAAGGAGATACGCAAGAATCCTAATTCGCGCCGGCTGATCGTCTCGGCCTGGAACCCGGCCGAAGTGGAGGCGATGGCGTTGCCGCCCTGCCACTGCCTGTTCCAGTTCTACGTCTCGGAAGGCCGGCTCTCCTGCCAGCTCTACCAGCGCTCCGGCGATATCTTCCTCGGCGTGCCGTTCAACATCGCATCCTACGCCCTGCTGACCATGATGGTGGCGCAGGCCACCGGGCTGAAGCCGGGCGACTTCATCCACACGCTCGGCGACGCGCATCTCTACTCGAACCATTTCGAGCAGGCGCGCGAGCAGATGCGGCGCGCGCCGAAATCGCTGCCGAAGATGTGGATCAACCCGGAGGTGAAGGATATTTTTGCCTTCCGTTTCGAGGATTTCCGCCTCGAGAACTATTTTGCGGACGCGAGCATCAAGGCGCCGATCGCCGTCTAAGGTGTGTTGATATTCAGGTGAGGCAGGCCTGCAAACGGCGGCTTCCTGCGCTTTCGGTGCTCACGTACTTTAAGTACGCTCCGCTCCGGCCTTCGCCGGCCGAAGCCCTCATAAGTGTCTCCGCTCTATGAAGGCTACGGCCGGCGTAGGCCGGTTCTCGAAATCCACCATTTTCGGCTCTGCCTGACCTGAATCTCAACACACCGGGCGCTGCGTTTGGACTTTCGGAACCGATCGCAGTCCTTGCCCTTGCAGTTTGCGGCCGCTGATCTTCATATCCTTGGCTTCGCTGTATCGAGTTGGCTCCATCGTAGGCCGGGAAGACCCTGCCATATGATGCCACCGAAGGTAAAATGCCTTTCCTTGTTATGTTCATCCGGATATATCGGTTCAGGGCTTTGAGCCGAACGGATTTTCGAGCAGGGAGAGGTTTCATGACCGGCAGAGATTTTGGATTGAAGCCCATCGCCATCGGCGGACTGGCGGCGCTGCTGATGGCCGCCGTGCCGGCGGCTCATGCCGACGACAAGGTGATCGTGTTCGCGGCGGCGAGCCTCAAGGATGCGCTCGATGCGGTCAACAAGGCCTGCGAACCCGAAGTCGGCGAAGCGGCGACCATCTCCTATGCGGCAAGCTCGGCGCTGGCCAAGCAGATCGAGGGCGGTGCGCCGGCGGATGTCTTCGTCTCGGCCGATCTCGACTGGATGAAATATCTCTCCGACAAGAAGCTGACCAAGCCCGATACCGAAGTGAAGCTGCTCGGCAACCAGATCGTACTGGTGGCGCCGAAGGATTCCATGATCGAGACCAAGGTCGAAAAAGGCTTCGACCTCGCCAAGCTCATCGGCGACGGCAGGCTCGCCATCGGCGATGTCAAGGCGGTGCCGGCCGGCAAATACGGCAAGGCGGCGCTGGAATCGCTGGGCGTCTGGTCCTCCGTCGAAGGCAAGGTCGCGCAGGCCGAGAACGTCCGCGCCGCGCTCAAGCTGGTGTCGACGGGCGAGGCCCCGCTCGGCGTCGTCTACGCCACCGATGCGCGTGCCGAAAAGGGCGTGAAGGTTGTGGGCACTTTCCCCGAGGATTCGCACCCGCCGATCATCTACCCGATTGCCCAGACGACGGATTCGAAAGACAAGGATACGGCTGCCTTCCTGAAGTGCGTCGAGTCGGCCAAGGCTGCGGCGCTCTTCAAGGAACAGGGTTTTACGGTGCTCGCGCCGAGCAACTGAGAAAGACCTTAGACCGCATATGAACTGGCTGCTGGACCTCACTCCCGACGAATGGAATGCGGTCCGGCTGTCGATCAAGGTGGCGACGGTGGCGATGCTCGTGAGCTTGCCGCCTGGCATCCTGATCGCGCTGCTTCTGGCGCGCGGCCGTTTCTGGGGCAAGACCCTGCTCAACGGGCTGGTGCATCTGCCGCTGATCCTGCCGCCGGTGGTGACCGGCTATCTGCTCTTGCTCACCTTCGGCCGGCGCGGGCCGGCCGGCGCCTTCCTTGCAGAGCATTTCGGCATCGTCTTTTCGTTCCGCTGGACAGGCGCCGCGCTCGCCTGCGGCGTCATGGGTTTTCCGCTGATGGTGCGGGCAATAAGGCTGTCGATCGAGGCGGTCGATCGCAAGATGGAGGCCGCAGCCGGCACGCTCGGCGCCAATCGGGTTTGGGTGTTCGCCA
Source organism: Mesorhizobium shonense (assembly GCF_040545255.1). NCBI lineage: Bacteria > Pseudomonadati > Pseudomonadota > Alphaproteobacteria > Hyphomicrobiales > Phyllobacteriaceae > Mesorhizobium > Mesorhizobium shonense. Next base: position 96,789 of record NZ_JBEPLM010000005.1, on the reverse strand, counting down.
CCATCACGCTGCCGCTGATCCTGCCCGGCCTGATCGCGGGGGCGATCCTTTCCTTCGCCAAGGCGATGGGCGAGTTCGGCGCCACGATCACCTTCGTCTCCAACATCCCCAACGAGACGCAGACGTTGCCCTCGGCGATCTACACCTTCACCCAGGTGCCGGGCGGCGACGAGGGCGCGCTCAGGCTGACGCTGATCTCGGTCGTCATCTCGATGGTCGCGCTGATCGCTTCGGAAGTGCTGGCGAGAAGGGTCGGTCGGCGGATGGACATCGAATGACGATCGTGGTCGACATCAGCCATCGACTAGGCGATTTCGCCATCGAAGCGAATTTCGAGAGCGCCGGCCGGCTGACGGCGCTGTTCGGGCCGTCGGGTTCCGGCAAGTCGACGCTGATCAATCTGATCGCGGGGCTGATCCGGCCGCAGAAGGGGCGCATCGCCGTCGATGGCCGCGTGCTGGTCGACACCGCCGCCGGCATCTTCGTGCCGATGCATAAGCGGCGGATCGGCATGGTTTTCCAGGATGCTCGGCTCTTCCCGCATATGAGCGTTGCCGGCAACCTGCGCTATGGCCGCTGGTTCACGCCGTCTTCCGAGCGCTACGCCGATATGGATGCGGTGGTCGACCTGCTCGGCATCGGCCACCTGCTCGACCGGCGCCCGGCGAAACTGTCAGGCGGCGAAAAGCAGCGCGTGGCGATCGGCCGTGCCCTGCTTGCCAGCCCCAAACTCTTGCTGATGGACGAGCCGCTCGCCTCGCTCGACGAGGCGCGCAAGGCCGAGATCCTGCCCTATATCGAGCGGCTGCGCGACGAAACGAAGATCCCAATCGTCTATGTCAGCCATTCGATCGCCGAGGTGGCGCGGCTGGCGAGCGACGTGGTGGTGCTGTCGCAGGGCAAGGTCGCGGCCTTCGGTCAGACCGATGCGATCATGCAGCGGCTGGATCTCTTGCCGGCGGAGGAGCGCGGCGAGGGCGGCGCGGTGCTCGACACCAGGGTGCTGCGTCACGACGAGGCTTTCGGCATGACGGTGCTCGGCTCGCGGGGCGGAGAGATCCGCATACCGCGCATTGCTCGGCCGGCGGGAGCTCCGGTGCGGCTCCGCATCCGGGCCCGTGACGTGATGATCGCGACCGAGCAGCCGGCGGGCCTGAGCGCGCTCAACATACTGGCGGGGACGATCGCCGCGGTCAGGCCGGGCATAGGGCCCACGGTGGAAATCGCCATCGATTGCAATGGCGCGACCGTGCTGGCGCGCATCACCGAGCAGTCGAAACAAAGCCTGCGCCTCGCGCTCGGCCGCAAGGTCTTCGCGGTGATCAAGACGGTCAGCTTCGACGCTACGACGACCGGTCCAGGGTTGCCGGCCGAGGCCGATGGATGACGAAGAGCATACCGCTATGTTCAATTGGAATAGCGATTTGGCTGCAAAAGGGTTAGTCTGCGTGACTGCAAAGGACAAGAGATGCCATCGTTGAGCCTGAGGATAAATCTCGACCCCGAGGGGCGTATAGGTCCCGGCAAGATCGAGCTCCTCGAGCAGATCGCTGCCTTCGGCTCGATCTCGGCCGCGGCGCGCGGCATGGAGATGTCCTACAAGCATGCCTGGGATCTCGTCGAGGACATGAACCGGGTGTTCGGCAAGCCGCTGGTCGCAGCGCAGACCGGCGGCAGGAAAGGTGGCGGCGCGCAATTGACCGCGGTAGGCCTTGCTGTGGTCAGCCGGTTCAGGGCGATAGAGCGCGCAGCCGCTTCGGCAGCCGCGGTCCATATGGAGGCTTTGCAGGCGGAGATCGACGCTGGGTAGGGATTAGGCAGTAGGCAGTAGGCAGTAGGCAGTAGGCAGTAGATTGATGTCCTGGAGTTGCTCGACGCGCACATAATCGACGACTCTCGATCGCCCTACTGCCCGATCTCCACTGCCTACTGCCTATTCCCTACTGCCTACTGCCTATTCCCCTGGCTTCCTCAGCAGATAGGTGTCCATGATCCAACCCTTTTTCCGCCGGGCTTCCTCACGGACCTTCTCGATTTCGGCGCCGACATCGCCAAGGCGTCCGGACACGATGATCTCGTCCGACGTGCCGAGATAGGCGCCCCACTGGATGAAGACATCCTTGTCGGCCAGCGTGTTGAAGGCGCATTTGCCGTCGAGCATGACCACCGTGGAGCCGGCATTTGTCGGCAGGCCTTCCTCGGTGAGGCGGCGGCCGGTGGTGACGAGGATCGAATCGCCAATGCGGTTGAGCGCGCTGGCGTGGCTCGCGGCAAGCGCCTGGATGGCGGTGATGCCCGGGATAACCTCCAGCTCAAAACCGACATTGCCCCGTTGGCGCACGCGCTCGAGGATGCGCAGCGCACTGTCATAAAGCGAAGGGTCGCCCCAGATCAGAAAGGCGCCGCAGCCGTCCTCTACGAGCTCGTCGCGGATCAGCCCCTCATAGATCTCGGCGATCGCCTCGTGCCAGTCGTCGACGGTCACCCGATAGGACGACGTCGGCTCGGCCCGCACCGGCACATCGAATTCGACCCGGCGCGATTTCGGATTGGTGACGAAGCGGTCGCAAATCTGCCGGCGGAGTTCCGCGAGTTCGTTCTTGCTCACGCCCTTGTCGGGAATGAACAGCACGTCGGCCCGGTTCAGGCCGTTGATGGCCTGAATGGTCATGTGTTCGGGATTGCCGGCGCCGATGCCGATGACGAGAAGCTTGCGCATAAGGCGATCTCCTGCCTGATCGGGCGGCCGGTGTCCAGACAGCGCAGGCAGCTGAGTGCGAACGCAGAGGGCTTTGAAACACTACATTGAAACGGCTAGAGCAGTTCAGCGGTTGGTAGAAACGCTGAACTGCTCTAGCTATCTGTTTTAGGTAATTTCGGACGGAAAACCGTTACCTGCTTCTCCTGGAATTGCTCTAGATGGAAGCGCATCCGGATGGTCCCGGTATTGCCGTCGAAAGGGGGATCCATGCTCCGCACTTTCCTAACCACAGCGTTGGTATTGCTGGCCGCGCCGGCCCTTGCCAACGATTCCGTTGCCGAACTCGGCACCGGCGGGCTGATCCTGTCGCGCAGCGATGCCGTCGCCATGGAAAGCGAGGACCTTTTCATCTCGCCACAGAAAGTGACGGTCGACTACGTCTTCCGCAACAACACGGACAAGGACGTCAGCGCCATCGTTGCGTTTCCGATGCCGGACATCGAAGGCGACCCGAACGAGATGCCGGCGATCCCGGAAGCGCAAAGGGACAATTTCCTCGGTTTCGAGGTGACGATCGACGGCGCCGACGCGAAGCCGCAGCTCGAACAAAAGGCGTTCGCGCTTGGCATCGACATCACCGCCGACCTCAAGGCGCAGAACGTGCCGCTCTATCCGTTCGGCGATGCCGCCAAGGCGGCGCTGGCGAAGCTGCCCAAGGCCGTCGCCGAGGATTGGGAAAACCGAGGCATCGTCATCGAGGATACTGCCGATGACGGGTCGGGCATGCAAACCGCCTACGCGCCGTTCTGGCAATTGCGCTCGACCTATTGGTGGCGCTCGACCTTCCCGGCCAACAAGGCCGTCCATGTCTCGCACCGCTACAAGCCGAGCGTCGGCGGCACGTCCTCGGTCAGCTTCTATTATGAAGGCAAGTTCCAGGGGCAGTACGGCACCTACAAGACCCGCTACTGCATGGACGGCGCGTTCGAGAACGCGGTGCGCAAGGCAGCGAAGGAAAATCCCGACGGTTATCCGAAATATTTCGAAAGCCGCATCGCTTATATCCTGACCACGGGCGGCAACTGGGCGTCAGGCAATATCGGCAATTTCAAGCTCACCATCGACAAGGGCAGTCCCAAAAACCTGGTTTCCTTCTGCGGCGACAATGTCCGCAAGGTCGGCCCGACGACGTTCGAGATGACGGCCAAGGATTTTTATCCGGAGCACGACATCGACATCCTGCTGCTCGGGCCCTCGGACAATGGCGGGAACGGCGGCTGATGGACATCGCGATCTACGTTGCCATTGCTGAGAACGGCGTGATCGGACGCGAAGGCGGACTGCCTTGGCGGCTTTCCAGCGATCTCAAGCGCTTCAAGGCCGACACGATGGGCAAGCCGATCATCATGGGCCGCAAGACCTATGAAGGCATCGGCCGGCCGTTGCCCGGCAGGCTGAACATCGTGGTGACGCGAGACAAGACCTGGCGCGCCGACGGCATCGAGGTGGCGCATTCGCTCGACGAAGCGATCACGCTGGCCAGGGTGCGCGGCCGCTGCATGACAGGCGCCGAGGAGATCTGCGTGGTCGGCGGCGGCGAGATCTACGCCCAGGCCCTGCCGCTTGCCGACTGCCTCCATGTCACCCATGTACTGGCCAAAGTCGATGGCGACGCGCATTTCCCGCCGATCGATCCGGCTATCTGGCGGATCGTCCGATCCGAGGATTTCCCGGCAGGCGAAAAGGACAGCCACGCGACGCGTTACACCGTCTACGGGCGACGGCGCGACGGTCGGTGACGACGACAAAGGGTCGCTGCCGGCCCAAATCGGACGGCGCGGGCGGCAGACCGCGTTGAAAGCGCGTCACGGCGTCCCTATAGAAGAACGACATATTACAGCGCCGCGTGTCCAACCGGACCCGCAAAAGGCTGCTGTAAAACTTTGATTTGGCGCGTGATTCCTTTCCGAAAACCGATATCGGTTTTCGGGGTCATGCGCTAGGATTGCGCCGCAAGGCCCGAGGGAACCGAAGCGAAAGGACATTCATGCCCTGGAACGACAAGAGCGGTGGCGGCGGCCCATGGGGCGGCGGCGGCAATCAGGGACCCTGGGGGCAGGGACCGAGAGGGCCGAGTGGCCCGCAGGGCTCGCCTCCCGACCTCGAAGACATCATCCGCCGCGGCCAGGACAGGTTGCGGCGTGCTCTTCCGGGAGGCGGCGGCGCCAGTCCAGCTGTTTTAGGGCTGATCGCGCTGGCGCTCGTCGTGCTTTGGGCCTTCAAGGCAATCTACACCGTGCAGCCTGACGAAGTTGCGGTCGAACTGCGCTTCGGCCAGCCGAAAGCGGAGCTTTCGCAACCCGGCCTGCATTTCCACTGGTGGCCGATCGAAACGGTCGAGACGGCCAAGATCTCCGAGCAACTCGTGAGCATCGGTGGCGGAGCGAGCAGCGGCTCCGGGCTGATGCTCTCCGGCGACCAGAATATCGTCAATGTGCAGTTCTCGGTCGCCTATCAGGTTTCCGATCCAAGGGCCTACCTGTTCGATGTCTCCGATCCCGACGGCATGCTGACGCAGGTAGCCGAAAGCGCCATGCGCGAAGTCGTCGGCCGGCGCCCGGCGCAGGATATTTTCCGCGACGATCGCCAGGGTATCGCCACTTCGGTGCGTGAGATCGTCCAGAACACGCTCGACGGCTACAAGACCGGCCTGCAAGTCAACGCGATCTCCATCGAGGACGCAGCACCGCCGCGCGAGGTAGCCGACGCCTTCGACGAGGTGCAGCGGGCCGAGCAGGACGAGGACAAGTTCGTCGAGCAGGCCAACCAATATTCCAACCAGAAGCTCGGCCAGGCGCGTGGCGAGGCGGCCCAGGTCCGCGAGGACGCGGCCGCCTACAAGAACCGTGTCGTGCAGGAGGCGGAAGGCGAGGCGCAGCGCTTCATCTCCGTCTACAACGAATACGCCAAGGCGCCCGACGTGACGCGCAAGCGCCTTTACCTGGAAACGATGGAGAGGATCCTGAAGGACTCGAACAAGGTCGTCGTCGAGCAAAGAAACGGGCAGGGCGTGCTTCCCTATCTGCCGCTGCCGGCACTGCAGCCGAAGGCGCAGCCGGCGCCGGCCCCCATGGGCACCATGACGGGAGGTAACCAGTGATGGCCAATCGTCTTCCCATCGTCGCCGTCATCGCGGCCGTCCTTCTGTTCCTGCTCTATTCGTCGGTGTTCGTCGTCAAGGCGGGCGAGCAGGCCATCGTGCTGAGATTCGGCGAGATCATCGACGTCAAGACCGAGCCGGGCATCTACTTCAAAGCGCCATTCGCCTTCTTCGATGCCGACAGCGTTCAGACGATCGAGAAAAAAGTGATGCGCTTCGACCTCGACAACATCCGCGTCCAGGTCTCCGGCGGCAAGTTCTACGAGGTCGACGCCTTCATCGCCTATCGCATTTCGGATCCGCGGACCTTCCGCGCGGCCGTGTCGGGCCAGGTGGAACTCGCCGAAGCCCGGCTGAAGACGCGCCTCGATGCAGCGCTCCGCCGCGTCTACGGTCTGCGCGACTTCGAGGCGGCACTTTCCGAAGAGCGTGGTGTCATGATGCGCGAGGTGCGCGATCAGCTCCGCCCGGATGCGACGTCGCTCGGCCTCGACATCGAGGACGTGCGTATCCGCCGGACGGATCTGACGGCGGAAGTCTCGCAGCAGACATACGACCGCATGAAGGCCGAGCGCCTGGCGGAAGCCGAGCGGCTGCGAGCTCGCGGCAACGAGGCTGCGCAGCGCATCAGGGCCCGGGCCGACCGCGAGGTCGTCGAGATCATCGCCGAGGCGCAGAAAGAATCGGAGATCCTGCGCGGTGAAGGCGAAGCACAGCGCAGCGCCACCTTCGCGGAAGCCTACCAGCGCGATCCGGCCTTCTTCGATTTCTATCGCTCGATGAACGCTTACGGCACGGCGTTGGACAGCACCGGAACGACCATGGTGCTGTCGCCCGAGTCGGAATTCTTCCGCTACTTCCGCGATCCGGAAAGCAAGCCCGCCCCCGGCCCGGCACCTGCCGCGCCTGCGACGGCACCTGCCGCGCCTGCGACGGCACCTGCCGCGCCTGCGACGCAACCCAGCACCGCCCAGTAGGGCGGTGCAGGATTTTCTCGCGGCAATCGGCTTGGTCCTCGTCATCGAGGGCCTGGTCTATGGCGGGTTTCCCGCTCTGGCCCGGAAACTCGCGACGGAAGTGCTGTCGATGCCGGAAAATGTGCTGCGGATCGGCGGATTGGTTGCAATCGCCATCGGCGTCGGCATCGTCTGGCTGGTCCGCGGCTGATGAAATTCCTTGGTGCCGAGGCGATTGACGATTTATGTTTCGCCGATAGCTATAGCCGCAAACGTGCCTTATTTCTTGCCAACATGGATTGGGCAGGCGCTTTTGCGGAAGCGCTTTTCCTTTTCTAGAAACGCCGGGAGGCCACGATGATATCCGACACCCTGTTGCGCGCGGCACGGCGCACGTTTTTCGCCGGCGCCACCGCATTCGTCGTCGGCATGATTGCCGTCCCGTCCTTCGTCACGCCGACGATCGCATCCGACGGACCGCCTTCCGTCGCCGATCTCGCCGACCGCCTGCTCGGCGCGGTGGTCAACATCTCGACCTCGCAGACGGTGAAAGGCACCGAAGGGCCGGGCGCGGTGCCGATGCCGCAGCTTCCCGAAGGCTCGCCCTTCCAGGACTTTTTCGACGACTTCTTCAAGAACCGCGGCGGCGACAAGGGCGGCGGCGGGCAGAAGGTGCAATCGCTGGGCTCCGGCTTCGTCATCGACGCCGACCAGGGCATCGTGGTGACCAACAACCACGTCATCGCCGACGCCGACGATATCGAGGTGAACTTTTCCGACGGCGCGACGCTGAAGGCGACGCTTATCGGCACCGACACCAAGACCGACGTCGCGGTGCTGAAGGTCGATCCAAAGGGCCACAAGCTCACGGCCGTGAAGTTCGGCGATTCGACCAAGATGCGCGTCGGCGACTGGGTGATGGCGATCGGCAACCCGTTCGGCCTCGGCGGCACGGTGACGGTCGGCATTATCTCGGCGCGCAATCGCGACATCAACTCCGGCCCCTATGACGACTTCATCCAGACCGATGCCGCCATCAATCGCGGTAATTCCGGCGGCCCGCTGTTCAACAGCGACGGCGAGGTCATCGGCATCAACACGGCGATCATCTCGCCGTCGGGCGGCTCGATCGGCATCGGCTTCTCCATCCCGGCGCAGCTTGCGGCGGGCGTCGTCGACCAGCTTCGCCAATTCGGCGAGACAAGGCGCGGCTGGCTTGGCGTGCGCATCCAGCCGGTGACGGACGACATCGCCGAGAGCCTCGGTATGGCGACCGCCAAGGGCGCGCTGGTGGCCGGCGTCATCAAGGGCGGTCCGGTCGACAACGGTTCGGTGCAGGCCGGCGACGTCATCATCAAGTTCGATGGCAAGGACATTCACGAAATGCGCGACCTGCCGCGCGTCGTCGCCGAAAGCCCGGTCGGCAAGGCAGTCGACGTCGTGATCGTACGCAAGGGCGTCGAACAGACGGTGAAGGTGACGCTCGGCCGGCTCGAGGACGGCGAGAAGCTTGCCAGCGGCGAAAACGGCAATACCGATCAGGACAAAGGCGACAAGGCGCCTCCGGTGTCCACGGCCTCCGTGCTCGGCATGACCGTCGGTGAGCTCAACGACCAGACCCGGCAGAAGTTCGGCATCGCAGCCGATGTGTCGGGCGTGGTCATCACCGATGTAGCCAAGGATTCGGCCGCCTCCGAGCGCGGCATCCAGCCGGGCGAGGTGATCACCGAGATCGCGCAGGAATCGGTCGGCACGCCGAAGGACGTCATGGACCGGATCGGCGCGCTGAAGGAGCAGGGTCGCAAGAACGCGCTGCTGATGCTGGCCTCGAAGAGCGGCGAGTTGCGCTTCGTGACGATCCGGATGGACTGAGTCCGGCAGTGGCTCAAAAGGTCGGCGCCATGGAGACCGCGGCTGATTTCCTGCGCCAGCGGGCGCGGGACGCATCCGGTGAGGATTTTGCAAGAATTCCTGATCGGGTCGCAGCCGGCCCGCCGCAGGCAGGCGACGAGCGGCCTTCCGAGAGGCGCTGATCAGCGCCGTCGCGCCTGCCAATCTTCGCGCGACAGCCGGTAGAGGACATGTCGCTTCAGATGAGGGTGGCTGTCCGGCACGGCGGGATGATCGAAGTTGGCGCCCGCATCGGCGCGCATGCCGAGCCGCTTCATGACCGCGATGGAGCGATGGTTCTCGGCGACGGCGAAGGAGACGATCTCGTCCAGCCCAAGCGTTTCGAACCCGTAGTCGAGCCAGGCTTCGGCAGCCTCGGTGACATAGCCATTGCCCCAGAATTCCGGCGCCAGCCGCCAGCCGATCTCGATCGTGCCGGCCGGGAGGGTGTCGATGTCCTCCGTTTCGAGCAATCCGATGAAGCCGATGCATTCGCCGGTTTCTGCAATCTCGGCCGCGGCGAAGCCGTAGCCATCCTCGGCGATCCAGGACCGGAACTCATCCATCATGGCGTCGGCGGTAGCGCGGTCGCGACGGAACGGAAAGAACTCCATAACGCGCTCGTCGGAGTTGATGCGATGGAAGAGAGGGCGGTCGCGTTCTTCCCAGTTGCGCAGGATGAGGCGCTCGGTGCGGATCGGCTTCACTGCACGAACTCCTCTCTCAGGTAGCCCTGGAGATAAAGCAGCGCGGTCAGGTCGCCATGATCGATGCGGAACCCTGCCTGTTCCGCCACGATCGGCTTGGCGTGAAGTGCGACGCCGGTGCCGGCAAGGCGGATCATGTCGAGGTCGTTGGCGCCGTCGCCGACGGCGATCGCGTCGGCCGTCGCCAGGCCAAGCCTTGCCGCAATATCGAGCAGCGCCTCCGCCTTGGCGGCGCGGCCGAGGATCGGTTCGGCCACCGTGCCGGTGAATCGGCCATCTTCCTCGATCAGCCGGTTGGCGCGGTTTTCCTGGAAGCCGAGCAGCGCGGCGATGCGGCTGGTGAAGACGTCGAAGCCGCCGGAGATGAGCGCGGTCCAGGCGCCGTTGGCGCGCATGGTCCGCACCAGCGCGCGGCCGCCGGCGGCCAGCGTTATGCGGCCGGCAATGATGCGGTCGACCACCGCCGTGTCGAGGCCCTTCAGCAAGGCGACGCGCTCGCGCAAGGCAGGCTCGAAGGCGATCTCGCCATTCATCGATCGCGCCGTGATGGCCGCGACGTGCTCCTTGACGCCGATCTCGTCGGCAAGCTCGTCGATGCATTCCTGGTCGATCATCGTCGAATCCATGTCGGCAAGCAGGATCTTCTTCCTCCTGCCTTCGGCCGGTTGAACGATGATATCGATCGGCTCGGAGGCCAATGCCGCGCGGAGATCGGCCGTCAATACGCCGACGTCGCGCGTCTCCGGCAAAACCAGATCGCAGGCAACGCCTTCGGCTAGCCAATGAACGGAGCTTGCGCCGGCCGCCCGCGAGGCCATATTCGCAAGCGAGGCCGACACTCTTCGGTCTTCGGGACGGGATACAAGCGTGGCGATCAGCGGCATCGAAAATTCCGGCAGACAGGCGGGCGAGGGCCGCGTGAAGAACGCGATCCTGATAGCCGGGCCGACGGCCAGCGGCAAGTCGGCGCTGGCGCTCGATCTTGCCGAACGCAAAGGCGGCGTGATCGTCAACACCGATTCCATGCAGGGCTATTCGGTGCTCGACGTGCTGACGGCGCGCCCAAGTGCGGCGGAAATGGCGCGCGTGCCGCATTTCCTCTACGGCCATGTGCATCCTTCGACAGCCTACTCCACCGGCGCCTGGCTGCGCGACGTCACCGGGCTTATTGCGGAAGGTGTTTTGTCGGGGCGGCCGGTCGTCTTCGTCGGCGGCACGGGGCTCTATTTTCGCGCTTTAGCCGAAGGCATCTCGGAGATGCCCGACATTCCGCCGTCGGTGCGCGAGCGCTGGCGCTATGAGCTCAAGGAACAAGGGGCCGAACGGCTGCATCGCATTCTGATGCGCGAGGATTCGGCTGTCGCCATGCAGCTCAGGCCGACCGACAGCCAACGCATCGTGCGGGCGCTCGAGGTGCTCGACGCGTCGGGACGGTCGATCCTTGATTGGCAGGCAGCGCGCGGCCAACCGCTGATCGATCGCGGCAGTGCGCGCTTCCTGGTGATCGAGCCGGATCGCGGCGAACTCGTCGCGCGCATCGAGGCGCGGTTCGACCAGATGCTCGACAAGGGCGCACTGGACGAGGTCAGGCAATTGATGGCGCTTGACCTCGCTCCGGACCTGCCGGCGATGAAAGCGATCGGGGTTCGGGAGCTGCAGGCCGCGTTGGCCGGACAAATGAGCTTCCCCGAAGCGATCGAGCGCGCCAAGGTCGCCACGCGCCAATATGCCAAGCGTCAGGCGACATGGTTCAGGCACCAACTGGGACCGGAGTGGCAAAGGCTCCGCCCCGGCGAGGAACCGGCAACTCCGGACCGGTAGATCGCGATCTCAATCAGAGGCTTGGAATCGTGAACGCAGCTTCTCGCCACGGTTGTCCGGGTTAACCGTCCGTAAGGCCGGGCATGCCATAACGACAATGGGTCGTGGTCCCGCGGGGAGTTATGCGTTTTCACAAGGCGGAATCCGCATTCTTTGTCTTCATTTTCGTGATCCTGGCCGCGGGCCTGGTGACCTTCCACGCCTATGGCCAATTGCAGGACATCGCGACCGACCTCGACACCGCGTCGCGACTCCAAAGGATCATCTATCTCAACAAATTGCTATTCCTGACCGGTGCGCTGCTCGCCGCCGCCTTGTTCTTCGGGACCTTCTTCATCTACCCGCTGATCCGCGGCCAGGTGAGGGAAGAGGGCAAGCTGCGCGCCATGACGGTTTCGCTGAGCGCCCGCTCGCAAACGCTCGAGCAGGCGGCTCTCACCGACGGCCTGACCGGCATGCAGAACCGTCGCTACTTCGACGATGCGCTGCGGGAGTATCTCGACGAGTTCGGCCGCATCGACAAGCCGGTGGGGCTGATGATCCTCGACCTCGATCATTTCAAGCAGGTCAACGATACACATGGACACGATGTCGGTGATGAGGTCCTGCGGGCCGTCGCACAATGCGTGCGGGGCATGACACGCTATCACGACGTGGTGGCGCGGCTTGGCGGCGAGGAGTTTGCCGTGGTCACCCCCAACATGGACGCGGAGCTGCTCGCCCGGTTCGCCGAGCGCATCCGCAAGGCTATCGCCAGCATGTCGATCCTGTCGGGCAATGTGCGGCTGAAGGTGACCACCAGCGTCGGCCTGGCCGTCTGGGACCGCAAGGAGAGCGCGGAGGACTTCTATCGCCGCGCCGATCGCCAGCTCTACGAGGCGAAGAAGCAAGGCCGCAACCGCGTCTGCGCCTAAAATTCCGAAGATGAATTCATGAGGCCGGCCGCATGCCACCGTTTGCTGCGCTTCCGGTGCTCACGGACTGAATGTCCGCTCCGGTTCTCGCAAACGGCACCATCCGGCTCAGCCTGATGAATTCTCTTTTGGAATTTGGCAGTGCCTGCGCCGTTGCCCGATCAGTCGTTCTGCTGGCGCATGCCGAAGGTCGAGGGCTTCAGGCCGTAGCGCAGGTCGAAATCGTCGTCCGGCTGCACGCGGGGCGTGGGCGGCTTGCGGTAGTCGGGATCACCGGCCTGGCGACCGGTGTCGACCACCTCGGCGAAAGCCATGGCCTGCTGCGGTTTCGGCACGTTGCGCAGCCGCTCGACGATGCCGGCGAGGTCGACATCGTCGCCGGCTTCCGCGGGCATGGTCTGCTCGCGCTTGGCCGTTCCCGGGATGAATTCACGCGACAGCTTCTCGAATTTGAGCCGCATGGTCGTCGCCACGCCTTCACCGAAGGCGATCGCCTCGCGCTGGCCCATCGAAGACAGGAAGGCCAGCGTCGAGGCCGAGGAATCGGCGATCGCCGAGCGGATGATCGCCTGGTCCTGCTCGTTGGCGAGCCGCATGGCGAAGAAGGTCGAGCATTGCGACAGGATGGTCGGATCGAGCTCGCCCGGACGCTGGGTGACGACGCCGAGATAGCAGCCATATTTGCGGCCTTCCTTGGCGATGCGCGACAAAGCGTGCCTGGTCGGCGCGAAGCCGAGCCGCGGATCGGCCGGCATGTAGCGATGCGCCTCCTCGCAGAGCAGGAGCAGCCGCAGCCGGCCCTCGCTCCATAGGGCAAGATCGAAGGCGAGGCGCGCCAGCACCGAGCAGACGGAGTTGACGACCTCTGACGGCATGCCCGCCATCTCGAAACAGGTTACCGGACGCCCGTGGTTCGGCACGCGGAAGATGTTGCCGATCGTCTCGTGGATGGTGTCCTCGATCAGCCGCGAATTGAACATGAAGCGGTAGCGCGGGTCGGAGGCAGCTGATTCGATGCGCGTCCTCAGCGACTTCAGGGTCGGCCGGTCGTTCTTGCTTTCCAGGAGACCCATGCGCTCGTCGATCTGCTTGAGGAGATCGGCGATGCGGTAAGGCACCGGCGTGTCCGCCGTCAGCGCGTCGCTGCCGCGCCTGATGTAGCTGCCGGAACTAGGGTTGCGGTAGAGGTTCTTGGCGGCTGGGATGAGGTCGCGCAGGACGTCGACTTCCTCCGGCTCGGTCTCGCGTCCGCGAAACAGAACTTCGGCGAATTCGTCCAGCCTGAACATCCAGAACGGCAGGTCGAGCGTCTTGGAATCGACCTTCACGCAATATTCCGGAAGCGAGGCCGCAAACTCGTTGTGGGGATCGAGGATCAGCACGCGCAGATCCGGCCGCGCCTCGATCGATTTGCGCAAAAGCAGCGAGACTGCCGTGGACTTGCCGACGCCCGTCGTGCCGACAATGGCGAAATGGCGCGCCAGCGTGTCGTCGATGGCGATGTTGGCATCGATCGCCTCGTCCTGGGACAGCGTGCCGATGGTGATCGAGTGGCGGCCGGCGAGATCGTAAACAGCCTGCAGGTCACGGCTGCGGATGCGGTGGGCAATGGCGCCGATATGCGGATAGGTGGTGATGCCGCGGTCGAAGACCGGCTTGGCGCCAGGCTCGGCACCGTCGCGCACCTCGCCGATCAGTTCGATGCTGACCTCGATTGCGTTCTGACCCTCGTTGCTCCAGGCACGGTCAGACTTGCCGATCGCATAGACAAGGCCAACCGTGCGCGTCGCGCCAAGGTTGATGGAGATCATCTTGCCGACCGTCCACAGGCCGGTGACCGTGCCTTCGGCATCCTCGGCATAGGCGCTGATGGTGGCACGCGCGCCGTCGCACTGCACGACGTTGCCCAGAATGCGCTTGTCGTTTTGTTGGATGTTGCGGCGCTCCTGCGAGGTCGGTTCCCCAACGGAGGCTTCGCGTTCAACAAACATCGGTGACTCTGATCCCATTCCCCTGAGCGTCGACCCTATCGGATTGGAGTTAAAGTCGCGTGAGGTCGGATGGTGTAGAGCCTGTTAAGCCGGCCGGGAAAATTCGATCGAAAAGCCTCTTTCGTCGCGTTGAGATTTCGATATATTGGAAAAATGGCTGATATATCGAACGACATCACATCCACCATCGGCAGGCGGATACGCTCCGAGCGGGATTTGCGGGGATGGTCGCTGGGCGAACTGGCCGACCGGTCGGCTGTTTCCAAGGCGATGCTGAGCGCCATGGAGCGCGGCATGACAAGCCCGACCGCGGCGCTCCTGGTGCGCGTTGCGTCCGCCTTCGGCATGACGCTGTCGACGCTGATCGCCCGCGCCGAAATGCAGGGCGGCGGCGTTTCCCGCAAGGACGAGCAGCCGGTCTGGCGAGATCCTGCGACCGGTTATGTAAGACGCCATCTGTCGCCGGCCTCGCAAATGCCGCTCGAACTGATCCGGGTCAGTCTGCCGGCCGGCGCAAAGGTGAGTTTCCCAGCAGCGTCCTATGCCTTCATCAAGCAGCAGATCTGGCTGATCGGCGGTCGCCTCGACTTCACGGAAGGCGATGTTGTGCACAAGCTCGAACCAGGCGACTGCCTGGCGCTCGGCGCGCCGTCGGATTGCATCTTCCATGCGCCAGGACCGGAAGCCGCCGAGTATCTGGTGGCGCTGGCCAGGGGCTGATCGCATGGCGCGCCGACTGAGACGCTCGCACAATCGCGGGCCGCCTCTCGACGATTACGAAGGCCCGCCATGGGGCAAGGGCGGCGCCTACATCTTCCTTGCCTGGCGCGACGCCCATGACAAGGCCTGGAAGGCGCCGAGCCAGACCATCATGCTGATGCGGCTGGAGCGGGCCGAGCGGCTTGGCCTCACCTACGAGGAATACACGCTCGAGATCCTGGAGCGCGGGCGGCACCTCAGCGAGGACGACGCCGAGCGCATCGCGGAAATCCGCCGGGCGCGCCGCCGAAGACGGACCAGTCATTTCGAATGACCGCGGCTCGACACCTCACCACCTGGAGAATACCGACATGAACTCCCTTGAAATCCGGGCGTTGAGCAACGACGCGAAAACCCGCGGGATGCTGGCCGGTCTGCTGATCGAGACGGTCGCCGCCGGCGGATCGGTGAGCTTCTTGCATCCGCTGTCGCCCGATGCGGCCCATGCGTTCTGGCGCAAATCGCTGGATGCCGCCGCACGTGGAGAAAGGGCGGTGCTCGGCGCATGGGATGGCGAGACGCTTGTCGGCACCGTCACGCTGCTTCTCGATTGCCCGCCCAACCAGCCGCACCGTGCCGAGATCGCCAAGCTGATGACTCGCCTCGACTATCGCGGCAAAGGCACCGCGACCGGCCTGATGCGAGCCGCCGAGGACTTTGCCGTCGAGAAGGGACGTACCCTGCTGGTGCTGGACACCGCGCGCGAGGAGGGGGCTGCCGGGCTTTACCAAAAACTCGGCTTCACGCTGACCGGCGAGATCCCGGACTATGCGCTCAGGCCGCATGGCGGCCTTACCGGCACGCTCATCTACTGGAAGCGGATAGGCAAAGATCGATAGCCATCAAGTCGCGACAATATGGGCCTGCCCGAAGCTCAAGGCAGGATAGATGGAAGCCCGCGGCCGGGCTTCCACCCTGTGTGGAAAGCGTCCGGCCTCAAGCCCGGTGGTAGACCTCCTGCAATCCGTAAACGGGCGTCGGCACGCCGACCTGCCTGGCCTTCAGCTGCAGCGACAGATACTGCGAGTAGTGGCGCGACTGGTGCAGGTTGCCGCCGTGGAACCACAGCGCTTCCTGCTGCGTCGGCTTCCACATGTTGCGCTGCTCGCCTTCCCACGGGCCGGGATCCTTGGTGGTGTTGGAGCCGAGACCCCAGACCTTGCCGACCTTGTCCGCCACTTCCTGTGAGATGAGGTCGGCGGCCCATCCGTTCATCGAGCCGTAGCCGGTGGCGTAGATCACCAGATCGGCCGGCAGTTCGGTGCCGTCGACGAATTTCACAGCGGTTTCGGTGAGTTCCTGCACTCCAGCACCTGGACCGCTTTTGAGCTTGATCGAGCCGTCGATGACGAGGTCGCACGCGCCGACGTCGATGTAATAGCCGGAGCCGCGGCGCAGATACTTCATGAACAGACCCGAATCGTCATCGCCCCAATCGAGCATGAAGCCGGCCTTTTCCAGATCCGCGTAGAACTTGGCGTCGCGCTCCTTCATCTGCTGGTAGAGCGGAATCTGGAACTCGTGCAGGATGCGGTAGGGCAGGGAGGCGAAGATCATGTCCGCCTTTCGGGTCGTCATGCCGTTCTCGACCGCCTGCTCGGAATAGAGGGCGCCGAGGCCGATATCCATCAGCGTGTCGGACCTGACGATGTGCGTGGACGAGCGCTGAACCATGGTCACGTCCACGCCTGCTTCCCACAGCGCCGCGCAGATGTCGTGCGCGGAGTTGTTGGAGCCGATGACGACAACCTTCTTGCCGCGGTATTTGTCCGGGCCGGGATGGGTCGAGGAATGCTGCTGCTCGCCCTTGAAAATGTCCTGGCCCTTGTATTTCGGCCAGTTCGCCTTGCCGGACATGCCAGTCGCCAGCACCAGCTGCTTCGGCTTGAGCACGATCTCCCTGCCGTCCCGCTCTACGACGACGGTCCATTCCTTGGCCTTCTCGTCATATGCGGCGGATTTCGCGGTGGTGGAGCTCCAATAATTCAGCTCCATTACCTTGGTGTACATCTCCAGCCAGTCGCCGATCTTGTCCTTCGGCGCAAAGACCGGCCAGTTCTTCGGAAAGTCGATATAGGGCAGGTGATCGTACCAGACCGGATCGTGCAGGCAGAGCGACTTGTAGCGTTTGCGCCAGGAGTCGCCTGGACGCTCGTTCTTCTCGACGATGATGGTCGGCACGCCGAGCTGCTTCAGCCGAGCACCAAGGGCAATCCCGCCCTGGCCGCCGCCGATGATGACGACATAGGGCTGCCGAGTGTTGCCGAGTTCGGCGATTTCATCTTCGCGCTCCTCGCGCCATGTCTTGCGGCCCTTGCCGTGGCCATGCTTGGCGCCGAGCGGGCGGGTGAAGCCCGCCTTCTCCTCGTGGCCTTTCAACTCGGCGATGGTGGTCAGCAGAGTCCAGATCAGGTCGCCCTTAAACCGCACAAGGCCAAAGCCGCGCGCCACGCCGGTCTCGAAAGTGACCCAGGCCGTTGTGATGCCGCCGTCCTCCGTGGCTTCCTCGCCTTCGGCCACCGTCCAGCCGGTCGGTTTGATGTCGGCCAGCATCGCCTGCAGCATGTCGCGGACCTGGCCGCGTCCCTCCATCGTCTTCAGGTTCCAGGTGAACGTGACGAGGTCGCGCCAGTAGCAGTCCTCCTGGAAGCAGTTGACGGCAGCATCGATGTCGCCGGCCTCCAGCGCCTTGCCGAATTTATCGAGCAGCGCCTGCGCCTTGGTGGTGGGTGTCCTCTCGAGCATCAGTTTCCTCCGGGTTTGGATCGCTTCTTGGGTGAGCGCGCCGCCGGATTGGGTTTCCGGCACCCGCAAAGTATTTCGGCAAAAGCTGCGAGGCGTCACGCCCTCCAATAGTTTGGCGCGTTTTCAATGGCTTGAACCGGCAAGGGGCCCAGAGGTGTCATTTTTGCCGTTGACAGGCTGCCGTACCCGCCTCTAGTGTCCGCGGCCATGAAAACAGCACTCATTCTCGTAGGCTGGCGCGTGGGCAAGGCGGTGTAACCGCCGGGCGAAAACCTCCCATGCGCATCCCACAGGCTCCCTCGGGGGCCTTTTTTATTGCCCAAAACCCAACTAAACGACCAGCAAATCGCCAGACGGCGGACAGTACGGGACCAGACCGATGAGCAACGGACAGAACGAGCGGCGCGAAATGACAGGTGCCGAAATGGTGGTGCAGGCGCTGAAGGACAACGGCGTCAAGCATGTCTTCGGCTATCCGGGCGGCGCCGTTCTCCCGATCTACGATGAAATTTTCCAACAAGACGAGGTCGAGCACATCCTGGTCAGGCACGAGCAGGGCGCCGGCCATGCCGCCGAAGGCTACGCCCGCTCGACCGGCAAGGCCGGCGTTCTCCTGGTGACGTCCGGCCCCGGCGCCACCAATGCGGTGACGCCGCTGCAGGACGCACTGATGGATTCCATTCCGCTGGTGTGTCTCACCGGCCAGGTGCCGACCTCGCTGATCGGCTCCGACGCGTTCCAGGAATGCGACACGGTCGGCATCACGCGGCCCTGCACAAAGCACAATTGGCTGGTGAAGGACGTCAACGATCTCGCCGCCACGATCCATGAGGCGTTCCATGTGGCGACCACCGGGCGGCCCGGTCCGGTCGTGGTCGACATTCCGAAGGACGTGCAGTTCGCCAAGGGCATCTACGTGCCGCCGCAGACGGCGCCGCGCACCAGCTACCAGCCGAAGGTCCAGGGCGATCTGGAGAAGGTGAAGGCTGCCGTCGAGCTGATGGCTGGCGCCAAGAAGCCGATCATCTACAGCGGCGGCGGTGTCATCAATTCCGGCCCGGAGGCGAGCCATC
Source organism: Mesorhizobium shonense (assembly GCF_040545255.1). Taxonomy (NCBI): domain Bacteria; kingdom Pseudomonadati; phylum Pseudomonadota; class Alphaproteobacteria; order Hyphomicrobiales; family Phyllobacteriaceae; genus Mesorhizobium; species Mesorhizobium shonense. Next base: position 78,072 of record NZ_JBEPLM010000005.1, on the reverse strand, counting down.
TGCTGCGCGAACTGGTCGATCTCACCGGCTTCCCGATCACCTCGACGCTGATGGGCCTCGGCGCTTATCCGGCTTCGGGCAAGAACTGGGTCGGCATGCTGGGCATGCACGGGACCTATGAAGCCAACATGGCCATGCATGACTGCGACGTGATGCTCTGCATCGGCGCGCGTTTCGACGACCGCATCACCGGCCGGCTCAACGCGTTTTCGCCGAATTCGAAGAAGATCCACATCGATATTGACCCGTCCTCCATCAACAAGAACGTCCATACGGACGTGCCGATCCTGGGCGATGTCGGTCGCGTGCTGGAGGATCTGGTGCGGCTGTGGCGGGCGACCGCCAAGGCCGACAAGAAGGCGCTCTATCCGTGGTGGGAGCAGATCGCGAAATGGCGCGCGCGGGATTCGCTCGCCTACAAGATGAACAACGACGTGATCATGCCGCAATACGCCATCCAGCGGCTCTATGCGCTGACCAAGGACCTCGACACCTACATCACCACCGAGGTTGGCCAGCACCAGATGTGGGCGGCGCAGCACTATCATTTCGACAAGCCGAACCGCTGGATGACGTCGGGCGGGTTGGGCACCATGGGCTACGGGCTGCCGGCCGCGCTCGGTGTGCAGATCGCGCATCCGGATGCGCTGGTCATCGACATTGCAGGCGATGCTTCCGTGCAGATGACGATGCAGGAGATGAGCTCGGCGGTGCAGTACGAGGCGCCGATCAAGATCTTCATCCTCAACAACCAGTATATGGGCATGGTGCGGCAGTGGCAGCAGCTGCTGCACGGCAACCGGCTGTCGCATTCCTACACCGAGGCGATGCCTGATTTCGTCAAGCTGGCGGAAGCCTATGGCGGCCACGGCATCCGCTGCGACAAGCCGGACGAACTGGACGACGCGATCAAGGAAATGATCTCGGTCAAGAAGCCGGTGCTGTTCGACTGCCGCGTGGCGACTTTAGCCAACTGCTTCCCGATGATCCCTTCCGGCAAGGCGCATAACGAGATGCTCCTGCCGGACGAGGCGACCGACGAGGCGGTGGCCAACGCCATCGACGCCAAGGGCAGGGAACTGGTGTAGCCGCTGGCGGCGATTTGCGGCTGGAAGCCGTGTGGAAACAGAGTTTTAGATCAAGAGTTTGAAATCGAGATTTACGTCATGAACGCACAGCTTCAGCCGACCGGCTCCGCCTATTTCATCGCCAAGGAAACCGAGAAGCCGGAAACGCACACGCTTTCCGTGCTGGTCGACAACGAACCGGGCGTGCTTGCCCGCGTCATCGGCCTTTTCTCGGGACGCGGCTACAACATCGAGAGCCTTACCGTCTCCGAGACCGAGCACGAGAAGCATCTGTCGCGCATCACCATCGTGACGCGCGGCACGCCGCATGTGCTCGAACAGATCAAACACCAGCTCGAGCGCATCGTGCCGGTGCACCGCGTGGTCGATTTGACCGTCCGCTCGCACGAGCTTGGCCAGGAGCGGCCGCTGGAGCGCGAGCTGGCGCTGGTCAAGGTCGCCGGAACCGGCGACGCCCGGGTCGAGGCGCTGCGGCTCGCAGACGCGTTCCGCGCCAGCGTCATCGACGCCAACACCGAGCATTTCATCTTCGAGATCACCGGCAAGGGTTCGAAGCTCGATCAGTTCATCGCCATCATGAAGCCGCTCGGCCTGGTCGAGATCTGCCGCACCGGTGTGGCGGCGATGAACCGCGGCCCGCAGGGCATGTGAGCCCGGCGAGCATCGCTCGCACCGTCTCAATCTTCTCTCTGGTCCGGCAGTCGCCCGTCGGTGGCTTTTGCGTGTCCGCCAAAAAAGGACAATAAGACTGACATATCTGGGAGGATAACATGTCGCTCGACGCATTCCTTGCCCTGTTGGTCTATGCCCTCGTGACTTCGATCACGCCGGGGCCGAACAACCTCATGCTGCTCGCCTCAGGCGTCAATTTCGGCATCGTCAGGACGGTTCCGCACATGCTGGGCATCAGCATCGGCTTTCTGGTCCTGCTGCTGGCCGTCGGCTTCGGGCTCGGCGCGGTGCTGACGGCGGTTCCGACGCTGCACACGGCGCTGAAGATCGCCGGCGCCGCCTATCTGCTCTACCTCGCCTGGAAGATCGCCATGTCGCGCTCGATGAGCGACAGAAAAGGAGCGGAGGCGCGGCCGATGCGCTTCATCGACGCCGCGGCGTTCCAATGGGTCAATCCCAAGGCCTGGGTGATGGCGATCACCGCCATGGCCGTCTATACCAACCCCGACCACCCCTTCGTCTCGGTGGCGTTGATCTCGATCGCCTTCACCATCGTCAACCTGCCCAGCGTCTCCGTCTGGGCCGGGTTCGGCACGGCGCTGCGCGGCTTCCTGTCGGATCCCGTGCGCCTGAAATGGTTCAACATCGCCATGGGTGTGCTGCTGGCGGCGACGCTCTGGCCGATGCTCCGCTAAGGTCATTTTCAACCTGATGCGAGGGGCCGGCACGGCACGTTAGCTGGCTGCACAGCGATTGTGCAGTGCACATTAAATCTTCGTAATGGCGCGTTTTGGCCCTTTTCCGCCAAAGCCTTGCCCTATCTATTCGGCGAAAATCGCGGCAAGGCGCCGTGAATCGAGCTAGAATAAGACCACCGGGTTCGGCGTGTCTGGTAGAGGGCATGGTGTCGATGCGCGGAAAAATCGCTCTTGCAGTCGTTGCGCTGGCCTGCCTGGCAGGTGGCGGCCTCTACTTTTCGCCTGCGATCTTGGGCAAGGTCCAGCAATTAATTTCGGGCCAGCAGGCCGGCGCGGCCAGTGCGGACAAGACGGCAAAGGCATCGGACAATCCGAAGGGCGGCGGCAGTGGCGGCGCGCGTTCGGCCTCGATCCTTTCTGCAACCGCGACGACCGCCGATTTTCCGATCCGCCGCTACGCCATCGGCTTCGTCTCCTCGCCATCGGTGGTCAGCGTGAATGCCCGTGTCTCCAGCCAGATCGTGTCGATCGCCGTCAAGGACGGCCAGATGGTCAAGGCCGGCGATCTTCTCTTCTCGCTCGATGACCGCGCGCTGAAAGCCCAACTCGCCAAGGACCAGGCGACGCTCGTCAAGGACCAGGCGATGCTGGTCAGCGCCGCGGCCGACCTCCAGCGCGCCAAGGACCTCGTCGCCAAGCAGGCCGGCACGCAGCAGACCTACGATCAGGCGCTGGCGGCGCAAAAGGCTGCTGCCGCGACCATTGACGCCGACAAGGCGACGATCGATTCCGACACCGTGCAGTTGAGCTATGCGACCATCACCGCGCCGATCTCCGGCAGGCTGGGAGCGGTCAACGTATCAGTCGGCGATCTCGTCACCACCAGCAACGGCAACTCAAGCAGCACGACGCCGCTTGTCACCATCACGCAGATGGACCCGCTGCAGGTGAATTTCACTTTGCCGGAGAGCAATCTGGCGCTGCTGCACAAGGCGCTGGCGAACCCGCAGCAGGGCGCCGTCACCTTGATCAAGGACGGCGACCCGACGCCGATCGGCAAGGGCACGCTCGACTTCGTCGATTCCAGCGTCGACACCGCATCCGGCACCATCGCCACACGGGCGAGCATACCGAATTCCGATCTTTCGCTTTGGCCCGGCCAGTATGTGAACGTCGTGCTCGACGCCGGAACGATGCCGCAAATGACGTCGGTCCCGACGGTCGCTGTGCAGCCCAGCCAGAAGGGCTCCTTCGTCTATGTGGTCAAGCCCGACAACACCGTCGAGATGCGGCCGGTCGAGGTCGCGCTGACGGAGGGCGAAAACAGCGCCATCAGCCAGGGGCTGAAGAGCGGTGAAAAGGTCGTCGTCGAAGGCCAGACCAGGCTGAAGGACGGCGCCGCCGTCCACGAAGGCAAGGCCGCCGGCAACGGCGGTCAGGTCGCCCCCAAGGTCGCGGAAGCCGACAAGGCGGGCCAGGCGCGGCCATGATCTCCGAATTCTGCATACGCAGGCCCGTCGCCACGCTGCTGATGTCGTTCGCCCTCGTATTGGGCGGTATCTTTGCCTACAAGTTCCTGCCGGTGGCGGCGCTGCCGAGCGCCGAATTCCCGGTGGTCAACGTCTCAGCCCAGCTGCCCGGCGCTTCGCCGGAAACCATGGCGACGTCGGTGGCGACACCGCTGATCAAGCAGTTCTCCACCATCGCCGGCATCGATTCGATCTCGACCACAAACTCGCTCGGCCAGACCTCGATCGCCATCCAGTTCGTGCTCAACCGGGACATCGACGCGGCGGCTGCGGACGTGCAGGCCGCGATCGCGCGCACGCAAAGATCGCTGCCGCCGGAGATGACCGCGCCGCCGAGTTATCGAAAGGTCAATCCGGCCGACGCGCCGATCCTGCTGATGTCGCTGGTCAGCGACACGGTTCCGCTGACCGACCTCGACGCATTCGCCGAGAACGTCATCTCGCCATCGCTGTCGACCATCGACGGCGTGGCGCAGGTGTCGATCTTCGGCCAGCAGAAATATGCGGTGCGTATCCAGATCGATCCGACCGCGCTCGCCGCGCGCGGCATCTCGATCGATCAGCTGCAGGCGGCCATCGCGTCGGCCAACAGCAACACACCGCTCGGCGTGCTGCAGAACAACAAGCAGCAGCTCACCATCACCGCCAATACCCAGCTCGACAACGCCGCCGGGTTCTCCGACCTGATCATCGCCACCAAGAATGGCCACCCGGTGCGGCTGGGCGAGGTGACGCGCGTCGTCGATTCGGTGCAGACCACGACCACCGCAAGTTGGTACGATGGTACCCGCGCGATCATCATGGCCGTGCAGCGCCAGCCTGATGCCAACACCGTCGACGTCGTCGACAAGGTCAAGGCGATGCTGCCGTCCTTCCAGGACCAGATGCCGGGCGCCGCCAGCATCAAGCTGCTCAACGACCGCTCGACCTCGATCCGCCAGGCCGTCGACGACGTGCAGTTCACGCTGTTGTTGACCATCGCCCTGGTGGTGATGGTGATCTTCGTATTCCTGCGCAGGGTAACGGCGACGATCATCCCGGCGGTGGCGGTGCCGATCTCGCTGATCGCCACGCTCGGCGCGATGTTCCTGTTCGGCTTCTCGATCGACAACATCTCGCTGATGGGATTGACGCTTGCGGTCGGCCTGGTCGTCGACGATGCGATCGTCATGCTCGAAAACATCTTCCGCCACATGGAGGAGGACGGGCTGTCGGCCTTCGACGCTTCGCTCAAGGGTGCGCGCGAGATCGGCTTCACCATCATCTCGATCTCGATCTCGCTAGTGGCGGTGTTCATCCCCGTGCTTCTGATGGGTGGCGTCATCGGCCGCATCTTCAACGAATTCGCCGTCGTGGTGACGGTCGCCATACTGGCCTCCATGTTCGTGTCGCTGACGCTGACGCCGATGCTGTGCTCGCGGCTGCTGTCGGTGACCAAGGCCGACCGCGAGGCGCATAGCGAAGGCCACGGCCATGACCTCTTCACGCGCGGCTACAACTGGCTGCTCAGCTTCTGCCTGCGGCACACCTTCTTCGTGTTCCTCGTCTTCATCGGCACGGCCGCGGCGTCGGTCTGGCTGATCCAAGCCTCGCCGAAGGGCTTCTTCCCGCAGGAGGACATCGGCCAGATTTCGGTGACGACGATGGCCCGGCAGGACATCTCCTTCGACGCCATGGTGAAGCTGCAGGGCCAGGTGGCGAACGTCTTCGCGCATTCGCCTTACGTTGCGCATGTGGCCTGGTCGGCCGGTAGCGGCAACAACGCGCTGAACCAGGGCCAGCTCTACGTGCAGCTGAAGGCCAAGGATCAGAGGCCCAACATCGAGAAGGTGCTTTCGGACCTGCGGCGGCAGCTGGCGGGCGTCGCGGGCATCGAGACCTATATGCAGCCGGTGCAGAATCTGCGGCTCGGCTCGCGCTCGTCCGCCAGCGCCTACCAGCTCGTGGTCCAGGGCCTCGATACCGGCCAGACCGATATCTGGGCGCAGAAGCTCGATGACGCGATGGCGGCGGACCACACGACCTTTACCGACGTCACCAGCGATCTGCAGAACAATGCCCTGCAGGCGAGCCTGGTCGTCGACCGCGACAAGGCCGCTCAGCTCGGTATCGACACCAGCACGCTGCGCTCGGCCCTCTATGGCGGTTTCGGCACCGATCAGGTCTCAACCATTTTTGGCTCGGCCGACAGCTATGAAGTCATCACAGAGCTCGACCCGAAGATTGCATGGTCGCCCGAGCGGATGCTGGCCATCCAGGTGAGGACGGCGAGCGGCAGCCTCGTGCCGCTCGGCGCTTTCGCCCATGTCGATCGCACGGCAGGCGCGCTGACCGTCAACCAACTCGGCCAGTTGCCGGCGGTGACGATCTCCTACAACCTGCCGCAGGGCGTGTCGCTCGGCGACACCGTGACACGCATCGACCAGTTGAAAGAGCAGATCGGCATGCCGAAGGCGATCTCGACCAGCTTCGCCGGCACCGCCAAGACCTTCCAGGATTCGCTCGCCAACCAGGGCCTGCTGATCGGCGGCGCGATCCTGACGATCTACATCGTGCTCGGCATGCTCTATGAGAGCTTCATCCATCCGCTCACCATCCTCACCGGCCTGCCGTCGGCGGTGCTGGGCGCGGTGCTGGCGCTGCGCTTCGCCGGCATGGACCTCTCGGTCATCGCGGTGATCGGCATCCTGATGCTGATCGGCATCGTCAAGAAGAACGGCATCATGATGGTCGACGTAGCGCTGGAGCTCAGGCGACAGGGCATGTCAGCCAAAGATTCTATCCATAAAGCCTGCCTGATGCGCTTCCGGCCGATCATGATGACGACGCTGGCAGCGCTGATGGGCACGTTCCCGATCGCGCTCGGCACCGGCGCCAGCGCCGAACTGCGCCAGCCGCTCGGCGTCGCCGTGGTCGGCGGCCTGCTCGCCTCGCAGGCGCTCACGCTGTTCGTCACGCCTGTGATTTACGTCTACTTCGAAAACTTCTCCGGCTGGCTGCTCGGCTTCTCGTCGAAGAAGAGCCGGCCGGCGTTGCACGCGGTCGAGCCTGCCGATCAGCCCTCGCTGTTCGATTCCGAGGAAGAAGCCGAACCGAAAAAGGTGGCCGCCGAATAGAGCATGATCCCGAAAAGTTGCAGACTTTTCGGAGAAGATCATGCTTCAAGACAAAGAGCATGATTCCGAAAAGTTGCAGACTTTTCGGAGAAGACCGTGCTTCAAAAACAAAAATCCAGGCCGCCGCCGCTTGGCCCAAGGTCTCGTGCTTGCGGCATCGTGCCGGCGATCCTAGTCTGGTGTGATGTCCCACGATCATGACCACGACAACGAGCTCGATCCGTTTGCGGCGCGCGTGCGCGCGCTGGAGACGATCCTCACCGAAAAAGGCCTGATCGACCCGACGGCCATCGACGTCATCGTCGACACCTACGAGACGAAGGTCGGTCCGCGCAACGGCGCTCGAGTGGTGGCGAAGGCCTGGAACGATCCGGCTTATGCCGAGTGGCTGAAACGCGACGCGACGGCGGCGATCGGATCGCTCGGCTATACCGGCCGCCAGGGCGAGCACATGCAGGCCGTCTTCAACACCAAGGACACGCACAACCTGATCGTCTGCACGCTCTGCTCCTGCTATCCGTGGTCGGTGCTCGGCCTGCCGCCGGTCTGGTACAAGGCGCCGCCCTACCGCTCACGCGCGGTGATCGACCCTCGCGGCGTGCTCCAGGAATTCGGACTGACGCTGCCGGCGGACAAGAATATCCGCGTCTGGGATTCGACCGCCGAGCTTCGCTACCTGGTGGTGCCGATGCGACCGAAAGGCACCGAGGGCTGGAGCGAGGAGCAGCTCGCCGGCCTGGTCAGCCGCGACGCGATGATCGGCACGGCGCTGGCGAAGGAGCCTGAATGAACGGGCCGCAGGATCTCGGCGGGCAGATGGGTTTCGGACCGGTCGCGCCCGAAATGGACGAGCCCTATTTCCACGCCGAGTGGGAGAAGCGCGCGCTCGGCGTGACGCTTGCCGCCGGCGCCATGGGCGCCTGGAACATCGACGAGAGCCGGCATGCGCGGGAATCCCTGCATCCGGCCGACTATTACGCGTCGAGCTACTATCAGATCTGGATCAAGGCGCTGGAAGTGCTTCTGAAGCGCCATGGCTTCATCACGCAGAGCGACCTCACGGCCGGCAAAGCGGTTGATCCGGCGGCGACACCCAAGCGCTTGCTGAAGGCGGCGGACGTGCCGGCCGTGCTCGCCAAGGGTGGGCCGTGCGACCGGCCGGTCGCCGCGCCGGCACGCTTCCGGACGGGCGACCGGGTACGGACTAAGAATTTCAACCCCACCGGCCACACGCGCCTGCCGCGCTATGCGCGCGGCAAGAACGGGACGATCGAGGCCGTGCGCGACGGCTTCGTCTTTCCCGACAGCAATGCGCATGGCAAGGGCGAGAACCCGCAATGGGTCTACACCGTGGTCTTCGATGGGGCCGAGATTTGGGGCGAGGGCGCCGACCCGACGCTTGCTGTCTCGATCGATGCCTGGGAGAGCTATCTTGAGCCAGCCTGAGGGCGAAGTTCCAGCCATTTTCGATGAACCGGTGTTCGCCGAGCCATGGCAGGCGGAGGCTTTCGCCATGACGGTCGCGCTGCACGACAAGGGCCTGTTCTCGTGGAGCGAATGGGCGGAGGTCCTGTCCGCAGAGGTGAAGCAGCCGGACGCCGCGAGCGACGGCCACGACTATTACGAGCACTGGCTTGCGGCGCTGGAAAAGCTGCTGTTGTCAAAGGGTGTTGCCGGCAAAGGCGAGGTCGATGCGCTCGCGGCCGCCTGGGAGCGTGCCGCGCATGCCACCCCGCACGGCAAGCCGATCCTGCTGGAGAACGATCCTGGATCCGGCCGGTAGCTCAGGGTTTTGTTCCCTTTACGTTCCTGCGTCCGCCTGATAGCGTGCCAAGCCTGTAGTAAATGAGATCGTCACCGGCGAGGCTGGCGATGGGACGGCCAATCTTGTATTTCGCTCGCGAATCCGGTCTGTCGCGCTGATGGAATTCTCTCCCCAACAGGACGAGGCTTTGAAGGCGGTCGGCCGCTGGCTGAAGGACGGCCGGCCGCAGGTCTTTCGCCTGTTCGGCTATGCCGGCACCGGCAAGACGACGCTGGCGCGCTATTTCGCCGAACATGTCGACGGGCAGGTGCAGTTCGCAGCCTTCACCGGCAAGGCGGCGCAGGTGCTGCGCTCGAAGGGAGCGACCAACGCCCGCACCATCCATTCGCTGATCTACCGGCCGCGCGGCGAGGAATCGGTCGAGGACGAGGTGACCGGCAAGACCTCGATGTCGCCGACCTTCGCGCTCAACCGGCAAAGCCCGATCGCCCGCGCCAAGCTGGTCGTGATCGACGAATGCTCGATGGTCGACGAGCAGCTTGGCCGCGACCTGATGAGTTTTGGGACGCCGATCCTGGTGCTTGGCGATCCGGCCCAGCTGCCGCCAATCTCGGGCGGCGGCTTCTTCACCGAGCATGAGCCTGATGTGCTGTTGACCGAGATCCACCGCCAGGCGCGCGACAATCCGATCATCCGCCTCGCCCTCGACGTGCGCGAGGGCCGCGAATTCATGCATGGCGACTACGGCACGGCGCAGGTGATCGGCAGGGAAGGCGTCAACCAGGAACTCGTGCTGAAGGCCGACCAGGTGCTGGTCGGCACCAACCGCACCCGGCGGCGCTATAACCAGCGCCTGCGCGAACTCAAAGGGTTCAATGCCGACTATCCGCAGGCCGGCGACAAGCTGGTTTGCCTACGCAACGATCCGGCCAAGGGGCTGCTCAACGGCTCGCTCTGGAAGGTGATGACCTCGTCGCGGGAGACGGTTAAGCCCGGCATCAACCTCTTGGTCTCGCCGGAAGAGGACGATCCCGACCGCGGCGTCGCCAAGATCAAGCTGCTGAAGGCGGCGTTCGAGGATCCGGACGCCGAGATTCCGTGGCAGCAGAAGAAGCGTTTCGACGATTTCGACTATGGCTATGCGCTGACGGTACACAAGGCGCAAGGTTCGCAGTGGAACGACGTCGTGCTGTTCGACGAGAGCTGGGCGTTCAAGGAGACGCGGCAGCGCTGGCTCTACACCGCCATCACCCGCGCGGCCGAGCGGCTGACGATCGTGCGCTAGTCCGCTTACCCTTCTGGCCTCGCGCCGAGCCATCGCCAGGCGGCGGCTTCGTCATCACTGTCGAAATGCCTGAACTCGAATGGCAAAGCCTTCGGAAAGAGGCCTCCGACAAAGGATGCCCAGCGCGGTTCGCCGATAGCCGCGCAGCGGACGACATGTTCCAAAGCATCGGCCAAACCTTGTCGGATCGTCTTTTCCGAAATATTGGCCCAATCGACGCTCTCCTCGTCGGTCAATCTGACCAGCACGTCGATCCTCGGATGCAGGGCATAGGCCGCTTCGAGCAGGCCGAACAGGTTTTCCGCGTCCGCCGGCGAAACATCTCCAACGACGTCGATGGCAAAAAGCGCGTCGCGATTGGTCTCGATGCGGCGTATCGCTGGCACGGCTTCGAGAAAATTCACTGGCAAATCCTTGCGTTGGCCACCATCTCGCCATCTGGAACACCGGAAACCCTCTATCTGTTCCCTGCAAAGGCGCTATAGATGCCCGCCAAATGCCAGGGTGGTTCAGCGTTTGACAGAGCTGCTGAGCCGCTGTGAGTATTTGTTCTTACGCAATTCCAGACGGAAAGCCGCTACGCACTTTTCCTGGAATTGCTCCAACTGGACGCTGGATCATGCCCGCAAAGCTTTCGGTCAACCTCAACGCCGTCGCCATGTTGCGCAACCGCCGCGACCTGCCGTGGCCGAGCGTCACGGGGCTCGGCCGCATCGCGCTGGCCGCCGGGGCGCATGGACTGACTGTCCATCCACGCCCCGACGAGCGGCACACCAGGCATTCCGACCTGCCGGAGATCAGGGCGCTGATCGACGACGAGTTTCCGGCAGCGGAATTCAACATCGAAGGCTATCCGAATGAGGATTTCCTGGCGCTTGTCGAGAAGAACCAGCCCGAGCAGGTGACGCTGGTGCCCGACGACCCGGCCCAGGCGACATCCGACCATGGCTGGAACTTCGTCGCCCAGGCGGCGTTCCTGACGCCGATCGTCAAGCGGCTGAAGAAGGGGGGTTTTCGTGTGTCGCTGTTTTCCGACGCCGATCCGGCCGGCGTGAATGCCGCCCGCGACACCGGCGCCGACCGGATCGAACTCTATACCGGCCCGTACGGCAGCTGCCATTCCGATTCCGCCAAGGCGGCGAAAGTATTGGAAAAGCTGGGAAAAACCGCAGATGCGGCAATTGCGGCGGGGCTCCAGGTCAATGCCGGTCACGATCTGACCGTGAACAACCTGCCGGCGCTCGCCAAGCGTATCCCGGCATTGGCCGAAGTGTCGATCGGACATGGGTTGACAGCCGATGCGCTGGAGTATGGCATGGCCGGCACGGTGGGACGGTTCTTGAAGGCCTGTGGATGGTAGGGCAAGGAAGCCTTGCGTAGTTCCGGCGGTTATCGCGTATCGCGTGCATTGCAGCGACCGGAAAACATCGGGCATCTGACAAAGTGGGGTCCATGGTGCTAGCCAACGCCAGCAGCGAGTCGGAAACCCTCGAACACTCGGCCTATGCCGACACCGAACGCCACCACAGCACCAAGGTTCTCATGCTTGGCGCACTCGGCGTCGTCTACGGCGATATCGGCACCAGCCCAATCTACGCCTTTCGGGAGGCGTTGCACGCCTCCGGGGGCGCAGTCGCCCGGGACGATGTGCTTGGCGTGCTGTCGCTGATCGTCTGGGCGCTGACGATCATCGTCACGATCAAATATGTTGCTTTCGTGCTGAGGGCCGACAACAAGGGCGAAGGCGGTACGCTGTCGCTGATGTCGCTTGCACGCAGCGCCTATCCCAACGGATCCGGGCTTATCCTCACGATCGGCCTTTGCGGCGCGGCGCTGTTCTTCGGCGATTCGATCATCACTCCAGCCATTTCCGTGCTTTCCGCGGTGGAAGGCCTGGAAGTCGTCACGCCGGCGCTCGACGCTTATGTCGTTCCGATCACGCTGGTCATCCTGGCGGTGCTTTTTACCGTGCAGCGCTTCGGCACCGGCAAGGTGGCGACTGTCTTCGGGCCGGTGACGGCGACGTGGTTCGTGGCTATCGGCGTTGCCGGCCTCTATCATATCGTCGACGATTGGTCCGTCCTGCTGGCGATCAATCCGTACTATGCCATCTATTATCTGGCGACCACGCCGACCGGAGCCTTCGTCACCGTCGGCGCCGTTTTCCTGGCGGTTACCGGCGCCGAGGCGCTCTATGTCGACCTCGGCCATTTCGGCCGCAAACCGATCGTGCTGGCCTGGTTTTCGGTGGTTTTCCCTTGCCTGCTCCTCAACTATTTCGGGCAGGGCGCCTTCGTGCTCTCGCATGGCGGCAAGCCGACCAACCCGTTCTTCCAGATGTTGCCCGAATGGGCGCTGATGCCGATGGTCGGACTGGCGACGGCGGCGACGGTGATCGCCAGCCAGGCGGTCATTTCAGGCGCCTTCTCGCTGACCAGGCAGGCTGTGCAGCTCAACCTTCTGCCGCGCATCGAGGTGCAGCACACATCCGAGATGCAGAGCGGACAGATCTACATGCCCAGGGTCAATCTGCTGGTCGCGCTCGGTGTGATGCTTCTGGTCGTCGGCTTCGGCAGTTCGAGCGCGCTGGCCGCCGCCTATGGCATTTCGGTGACCGGCGAGATGCTGATGACGACGGTGCTGCTGTTTGTCGTCATGCGTTGGCTCTGGAAGTGGCAACTGGCTGTCGCCGTCGCGCTGGCGCTGCTCTTCGGCGTCATCGACCTCGGCTTCTTCTCGGCCAATGTCGTCAAGATCGTCGAAGGCGGCTGGGTGTCGATCACGGTGGCGTCGATCATGGGACTGATCATGTGGACCTGGATACGCGGCAGCCGCTATCTCTTCGACAAGACCCGCCGCAACGAAATCCCGCTCGACTTCCTGGCGACAAATCTCATGAAGAAGAAGCCGCAACTGGTGTCCGGCACGGCGGTTTTTCTGACCAGCGATCCACTCAGCGCGCCGACGGCCCTGATGCACAGTCTCAAGCACTACAAGGTGCTGCACGAGAAAAACGTCATCCTGTCGGTGGTGACGGCGCCGCAGCCGGTGGTGCCGGACAGCGAGCGGGTGAAGCTGGAGAGCGTCAACGAGCTGTTCATGCGGGTGTCGCTGACCTTCGGCTACATGGAGCAGCCGAACATTCCGCGCGCTTTGGCCATCTGCCGCAAGCAGGGCTGGAAGTTCGACATCATGACGACGTCCTTCTTCCTGTCGCGGCGCTCGCTAAAGGCTTCGCCCAATTCCGGCATGCCGGTCTGGCAGGACCGGCTGTTCATCGGCCTTGCGCGCACGGCGGCGGATGCGACGGAGTATTTCCAGATCCCCACCGGCCGCGTGGTCGAGATCGGCACACAGGTCGCGATCTGACCCTTCAAGCCGACACTTTGTGCGATAGATTTGAATGGACCAGGGCAGGCCGAGCCCTGCACTGGTGGCATGGGAGCCCTAACGCAAGGGCACTTGATATTGCACTGCAGCAAGCGTAGAGCACCGCGCATTTTATCGGAGTGTCGTCCATGGCCCTTGCCAATGGTGCAGAGGCAGAACCCGTCGACCAAACGGGGCATCCGGAAACAGAGCAGCATAGCACCAAGGTGCTGATGCTGGGCGCGCTTGGTATCGTCTATGGCGATATCGGAACCAGCCCGATCTACGCGTTCCGCGAGGCGTTGCATGCCTCGTCGGGCGGCGACGTCGCCAACCGCGCCGACATTCTCGGCGTGTTGTCGCTGATCATCTGGTCGCTCACCATCACGGTCACCATAAAATACATCATGTTCGTGCTGCGCGCCGACAACCGTGGCGAGGGCGGCGTGCTGTCGCTGATGGCGCTGGCGCGCGGCAGCTTCCCGACGCGCTCCGCGATCATTCTCGGCATCGGCATTATCGGCGCGTCGCTGTTCTTCGGCGACGCTGTCATCACACCCGCCATCTCCGTGCTCTCGGCGGTCGAAGGCATGAATGTCGTAACGCCCACTTTCCAGCCTTATGTCGTGCCGCTGACGCTGCTCATCCTTGCCGTTCTTTTTGCCGTGCAGCGGTTCGGCACGGGCGGCGTCGGCCTCGTATTCGGCCCGGTGACCGCCGTCTGGTTCTTCGCCATCGGCCTTTCCGGGCTCAAGCACATCATCGACGACCCCGAAATACTGTGGGCGATCAGTCCCCATTACATCGTCGCCTTCCTGATCAATTCGCCCGACGTCTCCTTCGTCACCATCGGCGCGGTGTTCCTGGCGGTAACCGGGGCCGAGGCGCTCTATGCCGACCTCGGGCATTTCGGCCGCAAGCCGATCGTGCTGGCGTGGCTGGCGATCGTGTTTCCTTGCCTGCTTTTGAACTATGCCGGGCAGGGCGCCTTCGTGCTTGCCCAGAACGGTACGGTTGGGCACCCGTTCTTCGAGATGAACGAGGGCTGGGCGCTCATCCCCATGGTGGCGCTGGCGACGGCGGCGACCGTCATCGCCAGCCAGGCGGTGATTTCCGGCGCCTACTCACTGACCAGGCAAGCGGTGCAGCTCAACATGCTGCCGCGGCTCGAAATCCTGCACACGTCGGAAAAACAGTCCGGACAGGTCTACATGCCGCGCGTCAACATGCTCTTGGCGCTTGTGGTGATGCTGCTGGTGGTCGGCTTCGGCGAGTCCAGCAGGCTTGCCTCCGCTTACGGCATCTCGGTGACCGGCAACATGCTGGTGACGACGACGCTGCTCTTCGTTGTCATGACGCGCATCTGGAAGTGGAACCTCTGGCCGGCGATCGCGCTGACGGCCGTGTTCGCGCTTATCGACATCGGCTTCTTTGCCTCCAACATCGTCAAGGTGTTCGAGGGCGGCTGGGCGTCGCTCGCCGTGGCTTTCGCCATTATCCTTGGCATGTGGACCTGGGTGCGCGGCAGCCGTTATCTGTTCGAGAAGACCCGCCGCAACGAAATCCCGCTCGACTTCCTGGCGGCAAATCTTCTGAAGAAGAAGCCGCAACTGGTGTCGGGGACCGCCGTGTTCCTGACCAGCGATCCGCTGAGCGCGCCGACCGCGCTGATGCACAGTCTCAAGCACTACAAGGTGCTGCACGAACAGAACGTCATCCTCTCGGTGGTGACTGCGCCGCAGCCCGTGGTACCCGACAGCGAGCGGGTGAAGATGGAGACGGTCAACGAGCTGTTCATGCGGGTGACGCTGACCTTCGGCTATATGGAGCAGCCGAATATCCCGCGCGCTTTGGCCATCTGCCGCAAGCAGGGCTGGAAGTTCGACATCATGACGACGTCCTTCTTCCTGTCGCGGCGCTCGTTGAAGGCTTCGCCCAATTCCGGCATGCCGATCTGGCAGGACAGGCTGTTCATCGGCCTTGCGAAAACGGCGGCGGATGCGACAGAATATTTCCAGATTCCCACGGGGCGCGTCGTCGAGATCGGCACGCAAGTGGCGATCTGAGATTGAGACCATGCCCAGACGGGCACGGTCCCAAATTCAGCGACGATCAGTGATGTGCGTGGGCTGGTCCGGTCAGCGCGGCCTTGTTTGCCTCGAGGAACTGCTTCAACGTCCGCGGCTTGCGGCCCGACAGCGTCTCGACCGCGTCGGTCACCATGCCGATACGGCCGGAGCGCGTGTTGGCGTCGAAGGAGACGATGATGCGGGCAAAGTCCTCGGGAAGGCCGGCCGCCTTGACGCCCTCGGTCAGAGCCTCGTCAGGCAATTGGATGACTTCCAGCGGCTTGCCGGTGACTTCGGTCACCAGGGCGGCGATTTCGTTCGTCGTGTAGGCCTGCGGGCCGGTCAGCGTGTAGATTTGGCTCTCCGTCGAGCCGGACGCCAGGCTCGCGGCGATCGCGGCCGCCATGTCGTCGCGCGCGCCATGGGCGATGCGCCCATCGGCGGCCGAGGTGTACCACTTGCCCGACGAAATGGCATGCGGCAGCGACATGAACAGGTTCTCCTGATACCAGCCATTGCGGAAGATGGTGTGGGGAATCCCGCTTGCCTTGATCGCCTGCTCGGTGCCGTAGTGGTCGCCGGCAAACAGCACCGGCGAAACCGGCTCGGGATTTGGCATCGAGGTGTAGAGCAGATGCGAGACGCCGGCCGCCTTGGCCGCGGCCACCGCCGCCTGATGCTGCTTGAGGCGCCGGTCGCTCTTCAGGTCGAGCTCGCCGGTCGAAATGATCAGCACCCGGTCGGCGCCCTTGAATGCCTTCTCCAGCGAGGCTTGGTTGTCGAAATCGGCCGGCCTGACGGTGATCCCCAAGGCCGCCAGATCGGCAAGGTTTTCAGGATTGCGGGTGGTGGCGATGATGCTGGCCGGCGCAACCTTCTGCGCGTTCAGCAGATGGTTGACGACGGCGCGGCCGAGATGGCCGGAGGCGCCGGTGACGAGAAGGGTTTCGGTCATGGGAGGTTCCTGAAATTGTGTCGAAGGGCGTCTGTGGTTTATGGTCTCAAAAAGAGACCAGCGCTAAAATAGGAATTGACTCGAGGCCGTAAAGAAGGCAGTTTTTCGGGAGGTAGGCACAGCCGGGGAACCACCAGGCTGGCCGTCATTCGCTCATCGGAACGTCGCCATGGACAGCAAGATCTTCAACCTGAAATCGAAGCTCGAGGTCTACAAGGCCATGACCGGTGGCGGCAATTTCGGCGATTGCCCGGTTCGCGACGTGATCCAGGGCATCAACGGCAAATGGAGCTCGCTGCTGGTCATGGCTTTGGCCGAGAGGCCTTACCGGTTCGGGGAGTTGCGCCGCCTGGTGCCCGATATCTCGCAGCGTATGCTGACGCAGACGCTCTACGACCTGCAGCGCGACGGCTATGTGCATCGCGAAGTCTTTCCGACCAAGCCGCCGAGCGTCGAATACAGCCTCACCGATCTCGGCCGCTCGATGTTCGCGCCACTGCAACTGCTCATCCAATGGGCCGAACTCAACCATGATGCGGTGCGCGAAGCGCGCGCCGCCTTCGACAACGCGCAGGCCTGAGCTTTTCCTCCCGCGGGATAAGCGTCAAAGCGCCGCTTGATCTGGCGCTTTCTGTGCGGGATTGTTCCCCGCCGGTTCGGGTTGGGGGCAATGAGCAAGTCTTACGAGATCGCGATTGCCGGCGCCGGTCCGGCCGGACTGGCCGCGGCACTCTACCTCAAGCGGGCAGGGCACAAGGTCACCATTTTCGAGCGCTTCGACGAGCCGAAGCCTGTCGGCTCTGGCCTTATGCTGCAGCCGACCGGGCTGACGGTGCTCGCCGATCTCGGCCTGCTCGACGAGATTCTTTCGCGGGGAAGCCGCATCGAGCGGCTGCACGGCACGGATGCGAAAAGCGGGAGAACAGTGCTCGACGTGCGCTACGACGCTCGGCGCGGCCGCCGCTTCGGCCTCGCCGTGCATCGCGCTGCCCTTTTCGGTGTGCTCTATCGCGCCGCCCGACGCGCGGAAATTCCCATTGAAACCAATGTCGAGATCGATGCGCTGGATACGGGAGAGCGTGCGAGGCCGGTCTGTGCCAATGGAAAGCGGCTGGGGCCCTTCGATCTGGTCGTCGATGCCAGCGGCGCGCGCTCCAGGCTGCGGCAATGCCTTGGCGACATGACTGTGCTGCGCCCACTCACTTATGGCGCCTTTTGGGCGTCCCTCGGCTGGCGTGACGGCTTTGACGAAAGGGCGCTGCTGCAGCGCTACAACAAGGCAAGCATCATGCTCGGTGTGCTGCCGGTCGGCCGGCCGGAACCTGGCGCGGAAGGCATGGCCGCGTTCTTCTGGAGCCTGAAGCCCGCCGACGTCGAACAGGTGCGGGCAGAGGGCCTCGACGCCTGGAAGGAGAGGGTGGTTTCCGTTTGGCCGGAATGCGAGGCGTTCACCAACCAGATCGACAGTTTCGAGCAGCTCTCGCTCGCCCGTTACGGCCACCACACGATGACGCTGCCGGCGGGCCGACGGCTGGCGGTGATCGGCGACGCCGCGCATTCGGCCAGCCCGCAGCTCGGGCAAGGCGCCAATATGGCCCTGCTCGACGCGGCGGCACTCAGCCACGCGCTGGCGCGGACGAACGGGATCGACGAGGCGCTGGAGGCTTATGCACGGGCGCGCCGCTGGCATGTGCGGGTCTTCCAGGCGCTGTCGTTGACGTTGACGCCGTTCTACCAGTCGGACTCTGTCGTCTTGCCGTTCGTGCGCGACCGATTGGTGGCGGTAGCGGCGAGGATCCCACCGGGACCGCAATTCCTCGCCGCCATGGTCGCCGGAACGGTGATCGACCCGTTCAGGCCGATCGGGCTTGCGGAGTTTCAATGGCCTGCAGCCGGATGATCTCGGAAAGATAAGATCCCTTTGCCCGCAGGAAGGCGTGCAGCCGCCGCGGATAGTCGGCGCCGACCGCTTCCCTGACCGATTGCCGTTTGCTCAAGGCCTCACGCCAAGTTTGGAGCAGAGGCTTTCCGTCGAGAACGCCGAAATCGCCGATGCGGTCGAAGGTGTCGAAATAGCGGAAGATCGGCCCGTAGACGGCATCTACCAGCGAGAAGCGGTCGCCGTCGAACCATGGACCGCTCTGCCTCGCCGACAATTCCGCCTCCACGCGCGCAAACATTTGCGACAGAGCTTTGCTTTCATTGGCAAAAGCGGCCTCGTCGCCAGCAGAATAGAAGCGGCCGATGGCGTTGAGGATAGCCGAGCCGAATTCGATCCAGGCGCGGTGCCGGGCCCGCATGAGCGGATCGGCCGGATGCAAGGGATTGGCCTCGGTGTCCTCGAGGAATTCGAGGATGACGGCGGATTCGAAAATGACTTCTTCCGCGTCATCTCGCCTGACGCGAAGCAAGGGCACCTTGCCGAGCGGCGAGATGGCCTTGAACCAGTCCGGCTTGTTGGCAAGGTCGACATTGACCCGCTCGAACGGCACGCCTTTCTCGGCAAGCGCAATCGCCGCGCGCTGGACGTAGGGGCAAAGGTGATGGCTGACGAGGGTTAGCCTTGCGGTCATCTCACTCTCCCCAGACATAGTTCAGCGCGCCGTCCTCGACGCGGGTCGACAGGAACATCAGGCGCGAGCCTTTTGGCGCCGGGCCTTCGAGACGCTCGCCGCTTTCCATGTCGAAGCGGGCGCCGTGCCACTGGCAAACAAATGTGCCGTCCTTGCAGTCGAGCGGCCCGCCGAAATGCAGGCAGGCATTGGCCGCGGCGCGGATGCGCTCGCCGCTGCGCCAGACATGGACCTCGCGGCCGAAGAAGGGCGCGACCAGACTGCCGGTCTCAGGGATATCGGCCACTTTACAGATTTCATGTTTCATCGGAGTACTCCCTATTGATGCAATTGCATCTATATGGATGCACTTGCATCGATCGTCAAGCTTGATGCAATTGCATCTATCGAATAGAGTCCCGCCGATGACGAAAAAATCTCCTTCGCCCGACGCCATCAAAGCCTGGGGCCGGCTGATGCGCGTATCGCGCCAGTTGGTCGAAAAGACCGAGGATGCTTTGAAGACCGAGGGTCTGCCGCCGCTTGCCTGGTACGACGTGCTGCACGAACTTGCCGAGGCGGGCGAGGGCGGCTTGCGACCGTTCGAGCTGATCGATCGCGTCCTGCTGGCGCAGTACAACGTCTCACGGCTGCTCGCCCGGCTGGAAGCGGATGGCCTGGTGGAAAAGCTGCCCGTCTCGGATGACGGCCGCGGCCAGACGGTACGCATCACGCCAAGCGGCCGGGAGACGCGCCGCCGCCTATGGGCAGTCTACGGAAAAGCCATATCGGAGCTGATGGGCGACAGGCTTTCGTCCGAGGAGTTGGAGACGCTGGCCCGTTTGCTCGGGCGGCTGCGCGATCCGCCGGTCATGGAGTGACTTGCCGCCTGAGCCGGCCCGGTGGGATCGCGCGGATTCAGGTCAGGTGGCTGCCCCACAGAAATGCCAGCGTCGCCAGCACGCCGAGGGCTGCGCGAACCAGGTGCATGTTCCCCCATCTGACGATCAAGGCCCTGGCTTGTGGATTGATGGCAGCAGCATCCATCGCCGACAGCGCCTTGTTTGTCGCCATCATCACGATCAATGTCCATGGCCAGGGCAAGATGATCAGCACCGCCCCGACCAGATAGGCAAGACTGCCGGCCTGCCACCAAGCAACGAGGCCAAGAAGACAGGCAATAGCGGCAATCGAGGCCTGCATGGCGGCGCCGCGCTTGTAGGAGGGTTGCCACTCCAGCAGCAGCGCCTTGTCGTCGAGGGTAAGCCGCGCCGGTTGCTCCGCGACGCTGACATAGACAGCGGCGCCGGTGAAGGCGGCTGCAACTGCCAAGGCAAGCAGACCGGCCAGCATCTTGTTCCTCCGGCAAGGAATGGAAAATAGCGCTTGCATGGCTTCGGACAATACGGCATAGAACCGAACCGTAACGTACGGTACGCCCTGGACTGGTGGGCGTGAGCCGAGGGAAACGTGTTGCACAGCGTGCCGGACATCGATGCCAGCGAAGCGCTCACCGAGCGGCAGCAAGCCGTTCTGGACGCCGCGCTTCGCCTGCTGGTCGAGGAGGGCGACAACCTGACCATGACAGCGGTGGCGCGGCGGGCAAGCTGTTCCAAGGAAACGCTCTACAAATGGTTCGGCGACCGCGACGGGCTGCTGACCGCGACGGTGCAATGGCAGGCCTCGAAAGTACGTGTGGCGCCGGTCGACCGGAAGGGTCTCGACCTTGCTTCGCTGACGGCAAGCCTCGAACGCTTCGCCTCCGACTGGCTGAGGGTGATTTCCAGCGATACGTCCGTCGCGCTCAACCGCGTGGCTGTCGGCCATGCTGGTTCCGGCAAGGACGATCTTGGCGCTATTGTGCTGCAGAATGGGCGTTTCGCGCTGGCCAGGCGCCTGAAGCCGGTGCTGGAAGCAGGCAAAGAGGCCGGGTTGCTTGGCTTCGACGATGCCGAGACGGCATTCCGCAGCTTTTTCGGATTGGTCGGCCGCGATGTGCAGATCCGGCTTCTGCTCGGCGACCGGCTGGAATTGACTGAAGCGGCGATCGGCGGCGATGCCGTGCGGGCGACGCAGCAGTTTCTCGCTCTTTACGGAGCAAAAACCGGGCCGCAAGGCCCTGGAGCCGGATGATTTCAGGTCAAGTCGACCTGAAATCTGAATCCGGCTCTAAAGCAAAGAGATAGAGCATGATGTCGCCCGAAAACCGCTTCACACTTTTCGGCATCATGCTCTGATCTTCAAAACGGGAAGGAAGACGAAATGCGTGTCTATTACGATCGTGACGCCGATCTCAATCTGATCAAGGGCAAGAAGGTCGCCATTATCGGCTATGGCAGCCAGGGCCGGGCGCATGCGCTCAACCTCAAGGATTCCGGCGTCAAGGAGATCGCCATCGGTCTCAAGGCCGGCTCGGCGACCGCCAAGAAGGTCGAGGCCGACGGGCTCAAGGTGATGAGCGTGGCGGATGCCGCCAAGTGGGCCGACCTGATGATGATGGCGACGCCCGACGAATTGCAGGCCGACATCTATAAGAACGAGATCGCGCCGAACATCCGCGACGGCGCCGCGATCGCCTTCGCGCACGGCCTCAACGTGCATTTCGGCCTGATCGAGCCGAAGGCTTCGGTCGACGTCGTCATGATCGCGCCGAAGGGCCCGGGCCACACGGTGCGCGGCGAATACCAGAAGGGCGGCGGCGTGCCGTGCCTGGTCGCCGTCAACCAGGATGCCTCGGGCAACGCGCTCGACCTTGCGCTCTCCTACGCCTGCGGGGTCGGCGGCGGCCGCTCCGGCATCATCGAGACCAACTTCCGCGAGGAATGCGAGACCGACCTGTTCGGCGAGCAGGTGGTGCTGTGCGGTGGCCTGGTCGAGCTGATCCGCGCCGGTTTCGAGACGCTGGTGGAAGCCGGCTACGCGCCGGAAATGGCCTATTTCGAGTGCCTGCACGAGGTCAAGCTGATCGTCGACCTGATCTATGAGGGTGGCATCGCCAACATGAACTACTCGATCTCGAACACCGCCGAATGGGGCGAGTATGTCTCGGGCCCGCGCATCATCACCGCCGACACCAAGGCTGAGATGAAGCGCATCCTGAAGGACATCCAGACCGGCAAGTTCACCTCGGAATGGATGCAGGAATACCGCGCCGGCCTGTCGCGCTTCAAGGGCATCCGCCGCAACAACGACAACCACCAGATCG
The DNA here is from genome assembly GCF_040545255.1 of Mesorhizobium shonense. NCBI lineage: Bacteria > Pseudomonadati > Pseudomonadota > Alphaproteobacteria > Hyphomicrobiales > Phyllobacteriaceae > Mesorhizobium > Mesorhizobium shonense. The sequence continues at coordinate 55,769 of NZ_JBEPLM010000005.1, read as the reverse complement.
AGGAAGTCGGCGCGAAGCTGCGCGCGATGATGCCGTGGATCGCCAAGAACAAGCTGGTCGACAAAGCGAAGAACTAAGGCGATCCACGTTCTCCTGCCTTGCGCGTCCTCGGGCTTCGCCCTGCGGTCGCGCGGAGTGATCGCCAGGAACAAGCTGGTCGACAAGGCCAAGAACTAAGGCGATCCACGTTCTTCTGCCTTGCGCGTCCTCGGGCTTCGCCTCTGCGGTCGCGCGGAGTGATCGCCAGGAACAAGCTGGTCGACAAAGCGAAGAACTGATTGTCGGTCTTTAGACTGTGAATCACAGGCCGGCGGAGCGATCCGCCGGCTTTTCATGCTCAGCCGTAATGCCAATGCGGCTTCGGCTCGGTGCCGGTGAATTCGACGCCGATGCGGTCCTCGCGGCGCCAGCGGACGATCGCCTTGTAGCCGACGCCGTCGGTCGCCACGTAGAGCAGGAATTCGTCGGGCACGCGCGCATCGATCGGCACCTTCAGCTCGGCGCCGCCGGGATGCATGTTGCGCACCGTGCACTTGACCTCGGAATTGTTGATGCCGGTCAGGATCGCCGCGCCTTTCAATACGCGTTGCCTGTGCTTGCCTCTCAACTCGTTCTCAGCCATGGCGGGCATGTCCTAGCGGATCGCGGCACCGCGATCGTCATGCGGGGCATCGCATCACCAATAGACGTTCCCGCTAAATTTAAGGTTATTGCCTCCGCAGGCGGTTTCTTTCTTGCCGAAAAAGAAACGGCGCCGCGATGGGCGCCGTCTCATTCTTCCTGCGGACCGGCTCAGATATAGGGCGAAATGCACTGCCGGCGCGGGCCGTAATTGGGCTGGAACGTGTTGTCCCAGGCCCGATAGGACCGGTAGCGATCATAGCACCACTGGACATGGGCGCTGGAAAGCCGCTCCGTCCGGTAAATGCGCCGCGGCTGATAGTAGCGCGGATAGGGATCATAGTAGTTGTCGTAGGCTAGGGCGCCTAGACCCAAGCCGAGGCCTAACCCAAGAAGGGCCGCGTCGCCACCACCGAAATGCCGATGATGGCGATGGTGGCGCCAGCGCCAGTCTCCATCCCATCTGCCGCCATCCCAGTTGCGGGAGAAATGACGGCCGCGGAAGTCGCCGCCGCGCCATCTGAAGTCGCGGCCGCGCCAGTCGCCACCGCGCCGCCAGCGCCAGTCATACATCTGCGGCGAGTAGTTGTTGCCGCCAGCCCAACTGTCGCGGACGGGGATGATCGTGGGTGCCACCGCGCTGGTGGCGGTCGAGAGATCGGGCTGCAGGATCGGGCCGGCGATCGACGGCGCCGTCAGGCCCGCCATGAGGCCCAGGGCCATCAGCCCAGAGCCGAGGGAAGACAAGAGCGGTTTCATTTCACTCTCCAAGGAGTAAAGGCCCCACGCCCAGAAATACCCCGGGAAGAGGCCTATTGATGGGACTTTCCGTCTGAACGGAGGATGAACGGAAAGGTTCCGTCAACCATGACTGGTGTCGCCTGGCCCTTGTTTTCGCTCTTGCTTGCGGGCAAAGGTCTCGGCCATGTCGCTGCGCCTCGCCACCTTCAACGTCGAGAATCTGATGAACAGGTTCGACTTCTCCGGCTATCGCAACCAGCTCAACGAGGACCGGACGCTGGCGCTGTTCGATATCCAGAGCGAGGCCGAGTACAGGCTGCTCGAACAGGCGCGCACCATCGCCCAGTCCGACGATACCCGCCAGTTGACCGCGCTCGCCATAGCGGCGACCCGAGCGGACATCATCTGCATGCAGGAGGTCGATAACATCGAGGCGCTGAAGGCCTTCGAATATGGCTACCTCTTCAAGATGATCGGACAGGGCTACCGGCAGAAATACACCACCGCCGGCAACGACTCCCGCGGCATCGACGTCGCCGTGATGATGCGCAGCGAGACGGCCCAGGGCCAGCCGATCGAATTCGTGCGCATGGCCAGCCATGCCTATGTCACGTTCGAGCAGTTCGGCCTGTTCACGCCGGAGCTGGCAGCGCTTGGACATCTGGCCAACGACCGCATCTTCCGGCGCGACTGCCTGGAAATCGACGTGACGGTGGGCGGCGTGCCGCTGACGCTCTATCTGGTGCATTTCAAGTCGATGGGCTCGCCGCGCAACGGGCTCGACGGCCGCCAAGCGACGATGCCGCTGCGCATCGCCGAGGCGCAGGCCGTGCGCCGCATCATCGAGGAGCGTTTCGGCAAGGACCATGCCGCCGACAAGCGCTGGGCGATCTGCGGCGACATGAACGACTATCGGCAGCGCGTGAAGATCGAAGGCGACAGCTTCGACGGCTATCGTTTCGAGGTGGTAGACGAGGCCCAGTCCGCGATCAATGTTCTGACTGCCGGCGGCTTTTGCGAAAATGTCGTCGAGCGGCGTCCGGAGATGGACCGCTGGAGTTTCTATCACACACGCGGGCCGGAGGAGCGGCATCTGTGCCAGCTCGACTATATCCTGCTGTCGAAAGCGCTCGCCGCGAAGAACGCGACGGCGGTTCCGGACATCATCCGCAGCGGCCAGCCCTGGCGCACCATCTTTCCATCGGGCCAGGAAGTCGAACGTTTCCCGCGCGCCGGCTGGGACAGGCCGAAGGCATCCGACCACTGCCCGGTGGTGATCACGCTGGACATGGCCTGAGCCCGTGAGTTTCGACCTGCCGCGCAACGTCATTTTGCCGGTCGACGCAGTCGACGTACTGCTCGACCCAAGCCTTCATCCTTTCGAACGCGACAACCAGGCAGCGATCGCCGAAAACTGGCGGCGCGAGATGGAGGCGAAGCCGGCGCTCTATGACGGCACGGTGGTGCTGCTTTCGGCGCTCGCCTATCGCGATAGCCGGCTCGTGGGCCGCTGCCATGCCGTGAAGTACTCTACCTTCATGCTTTGGCGCAAAAACCGCGAGCTGAGCGGCGCCGAACATGCCTATGCGCATGCCGTGCTGGTCGCCGGCGACAATGCGCTGGTGGCGATCCGCATGGGTTCGCATACAGTCAATGCCGGCCGCGTCTATTTCGCCGCCGGCTCCTTCGAGCCGATCGATTTCCGCGACGGCCTCGTCGATGTCGATTTCAACATGATCCGCGAGGTGGGCGAGGAGACCGGCATCGACCTGTCGGCGGCCCGGCGCGGACGGCGCTACCACGCGCTATCGACAGCGAGCGGCACGGTGATTTTCCGCCGCTACCGGGTGGCCGAGCCGGCCGACGAAATCTCGCGGCGCATCGGTGCCTTCGTTGCCGCTGAAAACGAGCCGGAGATCGAGGGCCCGGTCATCATCCGCCATGCTGATGACCTGCCAGACGGTCTGATGGGGCATATGAAGCCGCTCATCGAATGGCATTTTGCTGGCAGTGACGAGGACCTCTGATCCTTGATGTCGCCTTTGCGAGCAAGCGGAACGTCTTCCGCGACCCGGCAACCCGTCACTGAAGCGCGTCGCGCTGAAAGGGGTGACGCGCTTTACGTCTTTGTTTTTATGCATGTCGTTATCCCAAAACCGCTGCACACTTTTGGGCGACATGTACCAGGCAGCCAGCTGGACGGAAGCTCGATCATGGAAAGATTGGAGGTAACGTGTCCTCAGGCACGCGTTCCTGGGCGCCGAGCTCGCTCACGAGGTTAGTCGCCGGGCGATCGTCCTTGTAATAGTAGCTGTAGCCGTTGATGGCCGGCGCGCCGCCGAGATGCGCGTAAAGGATTCTTGAACCCTCGGGGAAGAAGCCTTTCCTGGTCAGATCGATCAGGCCCTGCATCGACTTTCCCTCATAGACCGGATCGGTGATCATAGCCTCCGTGCGGGCTGCCAGCCGGATCGCGTCATTCGTCGCCTCAGACGGAACGCCATAAGCCGGATAGGCATAGTCGGGATTGATCACGATTTCGTCGTCGCGGACGGCTCGACCCAGCCCGACGAGGGCTGCGGTGTCGTCGACGATGCGGCGGACCTGAGCGCGGGTCTGTTCGAGCGTCGCGGAGGCGTCGATGCCGATCACCCGGTCGGCGCGGTCTTGCGCGGCAAAGCCGACGATCATGCCGCCCTGCGTCGACCCGGTCACGACGCACACGATGATATAGTCGAAGGTGAAGCCGAGCTCGGCCTCCTGCCTGGCGACCTCCTCTGCGAAGCCGACATAGCCCAACCCGCCGTACTTGTGCACCGAGGCGCCAGCGGGGATCGGATAGGGCTTGCCGCCCGCGTCCTTCACCGACTGGATCGCGTCCTCCCAGCTCTTACGAATGCCGATATCGAAGCTGTCGTCTACAAGCCGGCTGTCAGCGCCCATCAGGCGGGTCAGCAGGATGTTTCCGACCCGGTCGTAGACCGCATCATAGTGGGGCACCCATTTCTCCTGGATCACCACGCACTTCATGCCGATCTTGGCCGCTGTCGCGGCGACCATGCGGGTGTGGTTCGACTGGACGCCGCCGATCGACACCAGCGTGTCGGCGCCGGAGCGAATAGCGTCCGGCACGATGTATTCGAGCTTTCGTAATTTGTTCCCGCCCATGGCGAGACCGGAATTGCAATCGTCACGCTTTGCGTAGATTTGCACCTTGCCGCCCAAGGCCGCGCTCAGCCGGGGCAGATGCTCGATCGGCGTCGGGCCGAAGGTCAGCGGATAGCGTTCAAACTTGTCGAGAAGTGACATCGATCTGCCTCCGCCGTGGTCGTTTTCGATAGACAGATGATAGACGAATAAGGGCGAAAGGTGCTCTCGAAGGTTCTCCAGGATTTTTCCACTCTCATAAGAAAATGCGCTAAGGTTGGCTCCAATCATCCATTTGGAACCGTAAAAATGGAAGAATCTTCCGAACCAGCCTTCGATCGCATTGACATCAAGATCCTGCGGGCCCTTCAGTCCGAGGGACGGCTGACCAATGCGGAACTGGCGGCGCGCGTGAATGTCAGCGCCGCCACATGCCATAGGCGCACGCAACGCCTGTTTGAAGAGGGCCACATCACCGGGGTCAGGGCGGAGATCGCGCCCGCCGCCGTAGCGCTTGGCGCGCTGGTGATGGTCGGCGTCGTGCTCGACCGTTCGACACCGGAAAGCTTCGCCGCTTTCGAGGAGGCCGTGCTCAAACTCAAGGAGGTGCTTGATTGCAACCTCGTGGCCGGCGACTTCGACTATCTCTTGAAGATAAGGGTGCGGGACATGGCGGATTTCAACAAGCTGCATGGGCAGAAGCTGATCGCGCTGCCGGGCGTCCGGCAAACCCGGACCTTCTTCGTCATGAAGGAGGTCAAGGAGAATGCGCGGCTTCCGTTTTAACAGCTCCTGCAGGCCAGAGGCGCGGCAAAAGCCGCGTGGGCCTACTCGTGCCTCAGCGCGTCGATCGGATCGAGCCTTGCGCCGCGCAGCGCGGGGAAGAAGCCGAACACCATGCCGATCAGCGCCGAGAAGCCGACCGCGAGCAGGATGACCGCCGGGCTCGGCGCAAAAGGTATCATCAGCGTCGCCGAAGCGAGGCCGGCGAGCGCCAGGCCGATCAGGATGCCGATGATGCCGCCGAGCAGCGACAGCACCGTCGCCTCGACCAGGAACTGGATGAGGATGTGCTTCTCATGCGCGCCGATCGCCAGCCTGATGCCGATCTCGCGCGTGCGTTCGGTGACCGACACCAGCATGATGTTCATGATGCCGATGCCGCCGACCAGAAGGCTGACGCCGGCGACGGCGCCGAGCATTCCGGTCATGGTCGTGGTCGCGCTGGCCATGGCGTCGGCGATCTGGGTCATGTCGCGGATCGAAAAATCGGGATCGCGGTCCGGCGTGATGCGGCGTGTGTCGCGCAGGATATCCTCGACACGCGGCTGCAGCTCAGTGGTCGGCGTCCGATCGTCGGCGGCGATGTAGATGGAATCGATGTCGCGATTGCCGGCGATGCGCCGCTGGTAGGCGGCTAAAGGCATCAGCACGACATTGTCCTGATCCTGGCCGAAGCCGGTGTAGCCCTTCGGCTCCAAAAGGCCAATGATCCTGCAGGAGGTGCGATTGACGCGGATGGTCTCGCCCTCCGGATCGCCGGCGCCGAAGAATTGCTGACGCACCGTCTCGCCGATCAGGCAAACGCCGGCGCCGGCGCGCGTCTCGGAATCGCTGAAGGTGCGGCCGGAAACCAGCTTCCAGTCGCGCGCGTCGAGATAGGCGCTGTCGGTGCCGGTGACGCCCGACGTCAGGCTCTCCGTGCCGAAGATGACGCGCACCTGCTTCTGCGAGGCCGGCGCGATGGCGCGGGCGCCGCTGAGATGGGCAACAAGCGCCTCAAGGTCCTTGGCCGCGAGGGGACGGGTGACCTGATCGAGACCGCCCGGTCCGCCGGGCCCGGCGGGGCGGCCGGCGCGGACGACGAGAAGATTGCTGCCGAGCTTCGAGATATCGGCCTTGACCTTCTCGGTGGTGCCCGAGCCGATGGTCAGCATGGCGATGACGGCGGCAACGCCGATGACGATGCCGAGCAGCGTCAGGAACGAGCGCAGCACGTTCCTGCGGATGGAAATGAGCGAAAGGCGGACGGTCTCCCAGATCATGCGGCCTCGGCTTTCGCTGTGTCAGAGGCAACATGGCCGTCGAGGAAGCGCACGGTGCGCTCGGCATAGTCCGCGACATCGGCTTCGTGCGTGACCATGACGATGGTGAGTCCGAGCTCGGCGTTCAGCCTGGTCAGCAATTCCATGATCTCGTGCGTGCGCGCGGTGTCCAGATTGCCGGTCGGCTCGTCGGCGACGAGCAGCGTAGGCTTGGTGACGATGGCGCGCGCGATCGCCACGCGCTGCTGCTGGCCGCCCGAGAGCTCGGCAGGCGTATGGTGCTCCCGTCCGACAAGCCCGACCTCGGCCAGCGCCTGCATGGCGAGATCGCGGCGTTCGCGGGCGGAGACGCCGCGATAGATGAGAGGCAGCTCGACATTTTCCGCCGCCGTGGTGCGGGGCAGGAGATTGTAGCCCTGGAAGACGAAGCCGACATAGAGGTTGCGCAGCAGGGCGCGGCGGTTGCGATCGAGCCGGCCGGCGTCGATGCCCTCGAATCTGTAGGTCCCAGCGGTCGGCGTGTCGAGGCAGCCGATGATGTTCATGGCGGTGGACTTGCCCGAGCCGGAGGGGCCCATGATGGCGACAAACTCGCCGCGGCGGATGGCAAGATCGACGCCGGCAAGCGCATGCACGCGCGCCTCGCCCTCGCCATAGCTCTTCCAGACCTGGTCGAAAGTAATGAGCAGGGGAGCCGACATGGCGTCAACTCCGCTGCTGCGAGCCGGTGACGACCTCGGCGCCTTGATCGAGGCCGGACGTGATCTCGGTCAACTCGCCGTCGGTCGAGCCGATCTTGACGTTGACGGGATGCGGCCGGCCATTCTCCAGGACATAGAGCGTGCGCGAGCCGTCGGTCGGCGCCTTCGTCGCCTCACGCTGCCGGTTGGGACGGCCCATGCGGCCGGTGAACAAGTCGCGCAGGCTCCAGCCGCGGGCCGTCGGTTGAGCCGGGCGGTAGCGGAAGGCAATGGCCGGCACGGTGAGCACGTCCCTGGCCTGCCTGGTCACCACCGCGACCGTGGCGGTCATGCCGGGCCTGAGCAGAAGCTCGCTGTTGTCCACTTCGAGCCGTGCATTGTAGGTGACGACGCCATCGGTGGTGACCGAGGCGTAGGAGATGTCGCGGATCTCAGCGTCGAACGGACGTTCCGGGAATGCGTCGACGGTGAAGCGGGCATGCTGGCCGGGTTTGACCTGGCCGATATCGGCCTCGTCGACCGCCGCCTGCAGTTCCATGTTCCGCAAGTCGGCAGCGATGACGAACAGCACCGGCGCCTGCAGTGAAGAGGCGACCGTCTGGCCGGGATCGACCGAGCGCGTGAGCACGATGCCGTCGATCGGCGCGTAGATCGTGCTCTTGGCAAGATCGGTCTGCTGCGCCTTGAGATCGGCCTGAGCGATGGCGAGATTGGCCTCAGCGCTGTCGAGTGAAGCCTTGGAGCGGTCGCGCGTCGCGGTCGCCGCCTCCAGCGACTGGTCCGTCGCCATGCCGCGCTTGGTGAGCGTGCTCGCACGGACAACGGCGTTCTCGTTTTCCTGCAAGGTGACCTTGGCGTCCTCGACGCTAGCTGCGGCCGCCTTGGCCGAGGCGGTGGCGCGCTCGATCTGGACTTCGAGCTTGGCGGTGTCGAGCGTCGCAAGCACGTCGCCCTTCTTCACCTGCTGGTTCTCGTTGACCGCGACGGAGCGGACGATGCCGGAAAGCTCGCTGGAGATGTCGACCTGGGTCAGCGGCTGCAGCGTGCCGGTCGCCGACACTTGGACGGTCAGGTCAGCGACCGTCGCCGGAGCGGTCGTGTATTCGATTCGGGGCGGCGCGGCGGCGTTCCACCGGTAGGCGCCAATCGCGGCCGCCACTACCGCCAGCGCCAGCAGCGCATAGAGCCAGCCGCGCCGGCGCTTGCGGCTCACGCCTTTGCGGTCGAGCCCGAGAGCGGCTTCGATGGAAGTGTCGGATTCTGCGTTTGGCGGATTGACAACCTGGTCCACCCCAGACCCCTATAGCGAAAATTTGCTGTCCCTATTGGTGCACAAATCATGCCTTAAGGTTCGAATTTCAAATTAAATTTTCCTCATGTTGGGATTGAGGCGGAAAATTCGGGACGAGGCGGAAGGTTTTCTCGATGGCACGCAGCTACTTGCTTTACGATGTATTCACGACCGAGCGGCTGGCCGGGAATCCGGTCGCCGTCGTGCTCGACAGCCAAGGGCTGGACACGGCCGCCATGCAGGCGATCGCGCGTGAATTCAACCTGTCGGAAACGGTTTTCGTGCTGCCGCCCGACAATCCCAAGCACCGCAATCGGATTCGCATCTTCACCCCCGACTATGAGATGCCGTTCGCCGGACATCCGACGGTCGGCTCGGCGATCGCGCTTGCGGAGCTTGGTGGCGAGGCGGCGGGCATCTTCGTGCTGGAGGAGAATATCGGCCCGGTGCGCTGCGCGGTCGGCACGCATGACGGCGCCATCTTTGCCGAGTTCGACTTGGCGAAACTGCCGGAGCGGCTGGAACTTGCCGCCGACCCGGAAATGATCGGCGCGGCGCTAGGGCTTGCTCCGCACGAGCTCGGCTTCGAGAATCACCGCGTCTCGTTCTGGTCGGCCGGCGTGCCCTACGTCGCCATTCCGGTCGCCGGCCTCGATGCGGCGGCAAAAGTCAGGCTGGACAACCAGGCCTGGTCGGAGCTGGCGCCTCGCAAGAGCGACTGGGCTTTCGCCAGCCCCTATGTCTATTGCCGCGAGACGGTGCACCATGACAGCGCCTTCCATGTCCGCATGATCGTGCCCGGTACCCCGTCCTACGAAGACCCGGCGACCGGCTCGGCCGCGGCTGCCTTTGCCGGCGCGATCATGCATTTCGACGCCCCGACCGACGGAATCATGCAGCTTTGGATCGAGCAGGGGCTGGAGATGGGCAGGCCGTCGCGCATCCGGCTCGAGCTCAATGTCGACGGCGGAAAATTGGCCTCCGCGCGCATCGGCGGTCATGCCATCAAGGTGGCGGAAGGCAGCCTCTTTGTTTGACCGGTGCGGCTTTTTTGAGCGAACATGATCTTTCCCGAAAACCGGAATCCACTTTTCGGGATCATGCCATGTCGATTTGTCGGGAAATGATCCGGCAGGGCTAGACATCACCGAATCCGGCGGCTATATGCCCGCCGACGCTGGGTTTCCCGGCGGTGTGGGTGTGTAGCTCAGTTGGTAGAGCAGCTGACTCTTAATCAGCGGGTCCACAGTTCGATCCTGTGCACACCCACCAATCAACTCTCCGATATGCCGAGATTAGACGCTGCGTCCGCGTCGAAAAACACGGTTCAGGAACTTGCCGAATCGAAAGGCCAGGCTGTTGTCAACGCCATCTTTGGCGTCGGTCAGGACAGGTTCCTTGCCCCCGGAAAAATCGCTGATAAGCCACCAGACAAAAATCAAGAAAAGAATAAGAACCGCAGTGTCGATCAGGCCGTAGCTATGATATCCGCTGCGGCGAAGCACGCCGGCGACGAGCAGGGCAATGGCGAAGGCAGCGGCAAACGGACGAAGCTTCAGCATCGGGCAATTCTATTCGAGGCTCAGTGCCTACGGAAGTCCTCTAGCTGAGTAACTCTGTGCAAAAGCGCATCCGCGACCGCTAATCCTGATCAGGGATGTATTGAGCTGTTGCCTTTCCTTAGCTAGAACGGTTTCGGGCTTCGGGGGTATTCAAAATGCGGTCGTTCTACATCAACTTGGCGGTCTCCGTTGACCGTCGGAAATGGTTTGACGCTCAAGCAAGCCGGCTAGGCTTGGATATCGAACGATTTGACGCGGTGAGCAATGCTTCGATCGCGGACAGTGTCGCCACTCAGTTCAATGTCTCGAAGGAAGCGGTCGCCTGCTTCTTCAGCCATCGCGCGATTTGGAAGGAAATCGCCAGTGGGCCTGACAGGTTCGCCGCGATTTTCGAGGACGATGCGCATCTTGGCGCGGATCTGCCCGCATTCTTGAATGATGTGTCGTGGATACCGGCCGATGCCGACATCGTTCATCTCGAAAAGCTCGGAAAACGGTTTGTCGGCGTCGAAACCGGACAGAGAGCATTGGGGAGAAAGCTGTATCAGGCACTCTCAGGCTTCGCCGGAACGGCGGCCTATATCATTTCGCGTGAATGCGCCGCGAAGCTGCACGCCACTTTCACGGAAATCAATCAAGAGTTCGATCAGCACCTCTTCAACGAGGGGCTGCCCGGCTTGAAGGTCTACAAAATCGGTCCGGCGCTCTGCATACAGGACCGATTCACCGCCGCCCCGCGTTTTCCGTCCGTGATCGTGCGCCATGAGAGGCCAAAACGTGTCCGCGCTCCTGGCGCGGCGTTGCGCGAGGCAGCAAGGATTTACAAAAGGCTGGCTTCCATCGCCGTCCGCTCTTTGGGACTGCGCCGCCCCAGGCTCATCGCCATCAAGATCAAATGATGCGGCCGTCGCCGGCAGGCTTTCGACACCAGTGGCCTTCTCCCGGAGGCCAAGTCCCGCATGACGGCGCCCACGCCAGGTGATCCCGTTAGAGCGGTTCACCGTTTCAGGGGAAACGCCGCCGGAACCAGGGCGGCCCGGATCTGGTCCGGTGACTTGATTGGGCTACAACGCCGTCTTGCCGAGATTGGCCTTGAACTTGACCTTCATCGTGATCTGGCCGGTCACCGTGATCTGCGATCCGCCATAGCCGCCGACGTTGCGGTCCCGGGCGTTGACGTTGGTCGTCATGCCGGTGATCTCGCATGTGTCGGCCACGGTCTCGACCACGATGGCGCAACTGCCCGCCGCGACCTTGTAGAAGAAGCGAAGCGCTACCTGCTGCTGAGCGCCGGCGTCGTCGTCATCCTTGACCGGAAGGGTCATCGAGAAGGAAGACTGGATCCTGGCCGACCCATCGTCGCCCGGGCGAAGCGGGCGAACATATTGCTCTTGAGACGAAGCTGGCGAAGCCACTGCAACAAGAATTGCAGCGGATATTAGGCACCTCAAATACATCGATCGATCTCCCGTGAGACATCTCTGTCCCATGAAATAATCAAGATGGCGTTATTTCGATGTTTCAACAGTGTTGAAATTTCGACCGATTTATTTTTCTGAAACACCGGCCTCTGCAAAGCTCGCCATCTTCGCATGGCACTCCAGCGCCGAACGCACGATGTTGACGGCAAGGCAGGCGCCGGAGCCCTCGCCGAGCCGCATGCCGAGATCGAGCAGTGGCGGCAGGCCGAGCGCTTCGAGCAGGCGGCGGTGGCCGGCCTCGGCCGAGACATGGGCGGCGATTGTGTGCGCAAGCCCCGTCGGGTGCAGCCTTGCCAGCGGTGCGACGGCTGCGGTGCAGACGAAGCCGTCGAGCAGCACCGGGATATTGTTGCGGCGCGCGGCGAGCGTGGCGCCGAGGATGGCGGCGAGCTCGCGCCCGCCGAGCGCTGCTGCGATCTTAATCGGGTCGGAGAGCGAATCGGCGTGGCGCTTGAGGCCGGCCTCGATCGCCGTGATCTTGCGGATCATTCCAGCGTCATCGACGCCGGTGCCGCGGCCGGTCCATTTCTCGGCGCCGCCGCCGAACAGCGCGGTCGAGATCGCCGCCGCCGGCGTGGTGTTGCCGATGCCCATCTCGCCGAAGCAGACGAGGTCGAGATCCTTGGACACGGCGTCGTAGCCGGCCGAGACGGCGGCGAGAAAAGTCTTCTCGTCCATCGCCGGCACTTGCGTGAAATCGCCGGTCGAATGGTCGAGATCGAGCGGGATGACATCGAGCCCGGCGCCGGCAACGCGGGCAAGCTGGTTGATGGCCGCGCCGCCGCCGGCGAAGTTGGCCACCATCTGCACGGTGACTTCCGACGGGTAGGCCGACACGCCCTGCGCGGTGACGCCGTGATTGCCGGCAAAGACGAAGACCTTTACCGCGTCGAGCTTCGGCATCTCGCGGCCCTGCCAGCGGGCCAGCCAGGCGGCGATCGTTTCAAGCCTGCCGAGGCTGCCCTGCGGCTTGGTCAGCGTGTCCTGGCGGCGGGCGACGGCGTTGGCAGCAGCGTCGCTGCCGCCAGGCAGATCGAGGCAGGCGGCGCGGAGGTCTTCGAACGATTTGAACGACATGGGGGCAATGTCTCCAATTGAGAGTCAGGGGGATAGGGAAACTGAGGCAACGAGGAGGACTGCGATCTCGGCGAGCTGTTGCAGCGCGCCGATCGTGTCGCCGGTCTGGCCGCCGATCTGGCTGAGGCAAAGCGAGCGGAACGCGGCAAACAACAGGCCGAGCAGGATGAGCGCGGCGATCGCGCCGCCAAGGCCGAGCGCCAGCAGCGCCACGGCCCCGAGAGCCGCGCCGATAATAGCGGTCTCGGCGCTCACAGAGCCGGCATTTGCTGACAGGCCGTCGGCGCGAGCCGGCGGCAGAAGGCGCATGAAGGCGCCGAAAAGCCCACGCGAGGAAGCATGCGCCGCCAAAAGAGCCAGGAAGACGTGGCCGGGACCGGCCAGTTCCGAAAGCGCGCTCCAGCGGATGAGCAGGGAGATGCCGAGCGCCGCGGCGCCATAGGCGCCGATGCGGCTGTCGCGCATGATTTCCAGTTTCCTTTCGCGCGTCCTGCCACCACCGAAGCCGTCGGCAATGTCGGAGAAGCCGTCCTCGTGCAGGCAGCCGGTGGCGAGCATCGTCGCGGCAAGCGCGAGCGCCGCGGCCGGGCCGCCGGCAAGACCCAGGGCGACTGCAATGGCGTAGGCGAGCGCGCCGATGATCGCCACGGCGAGGCCGGCAAAGGGTGCCGCCCAGATCGCGTCGGCAAGATTGCGGCCGCCGAAATCGCCCGAAGGCAGCCTCAGCCGCGTGAAGAAGACAAGGCTGAGGCCGATATCGTCCAGCAACTGCCTGGGTTCGGAGAGGCCGCTCATGCGCCCCTCGCAATCGCGTGAAAGAAAGTGCCGCTGACATGGCTGCGCCGGTACCCTGACGCCCCAAGCGGGTTACCTTGGCCGTCGGCGAGGTCGGCCAGCGGCTCGTCATTGCCGGTCGCAATCATCTGCGCGTAGTGGAACTCATGACCCCGGATCAGCGTGCCTTCGCTTCCCAGCGGGCATCCGGCACGCAGCCGGGCCTCGCGATAGCCGAGGTTCATCTTGCGTTTGGCGAAACTGGTCGAATGGCCGAGCAGACCGAGCATTTTGTGGCTTTGGCCGTCGGCGTCCTCCAGCACCTCACCCAGCACCATGAAGCCGCCGCACTCGCCATGCACGGGCTTGGTCGTGGCGAAACGCGCCATTCCCGCCCGGAAGTTATTGGCGGCCGCCAGCCGTCCGGCATGCAGCTCAGGATAGCCACCGGGCAGCCAGCAGATGTCGCAGTCTTCGGCGGGCGCCTCGTCGGCGAGCGGGGAGAAAGGGACGATCTCGGCGCCGGCCATGCGCCAGTGCGTGGCGACATGCGGGTAGAGGAAGGTGAAGGCAGCGTCCCCGGCCAGCGCGATACGCTGTCCAGGCGGCGACAAGGCATCGCCGAAGTCGCCAGCCGCAGGTTCCAGCGGGGTTGCCAGCGCCAGGATGGCGTCGATGTCGAGCGATTTTTCCACCATGTCGGCCAGCCGGTCGAGATGCGCCATCAAGTTCTCGTGCTCGCCGGCTTGCACAAGGCCGAGATGGCGCTCGGGCAGGTTGAGCGTGGGATCGCGCATGATGGCGCCTACCACCGGCAGCCCAATCGCCTCGATCGCGTCCCCCGACAGCCGCCTGTGCCGCTCGCTGCCGAGCCGGTTGAGCACGACGCCAGCCATGCGCACATCCGGATCGTAGGTGGCGAAACCCTTGGCGATGGCGGCGGCCGTGGTCGACTGTCCGGAAACGTCGAGCACCAGAAGCACGGGCAGACCGTAGAGCCGGGCGAGGTCGGCGGCCGAGCCCGAGCGGCCCGCCGGAGCGGGGATACCGTCGAACAGACCCATCGCGCTTTCGAGGATGACGTACTCCGCATCGTCCGCGGCCTGGCTTGCCAGCGCGTTGAGCAGGGAGGGCGACATCGCCCAACTGTCCAGATTCACGCCGGAAAGCCCAGTCGCTGCGGCGTGGAAGCCGGGGTCGATGTAGTCCGGCCCGGACTTCGCGCCGCGGACCTTCAGGCCGCGCCGGGCCAGCGCGCGCAAGAGGCCGATGGTCACACTGGTCTTGCCCGAGCCTGAGCGCGGCGCGCCGATGATGATCGCCCGCGCCGTCATGTCCCGCCCGCCAATGCCGCGCGCATGGCAACGATGCCGCCGACGACGATCAAAGCCGGCGAGGCGAGCCCGGCGGCGGCGGCCTCTTCAGCAATCGTGGCGAGTGTGGCGACGACGGTGCGCTCCTGCGGCGTGGTCGCCGCGACGATCACCGCAGCCGGCGTCGATGGCGCGAGGCCCCCTTTGAGCAGGGCTGCGGCGATCAGCGGCAGATTGGCCATGCCCATATAGACGACGACGGGTTGTCCGGTGCGCGCGACCGCCGCCCAGTCGATGTCGTCATCGGTGCCGGCAGCGTGGCCAGTGGCGAGGATGACCGCCTTGTTGATGCCGCGCATGGTGGCGGGGATTCCGGTGGCGGCAAGCGCGCTGAGACCGGAGGTCAGGCCTGAGAGCACTCGAAATGGAATGCCTTCTCGGGCGAGTGCCAGCGCCTCTTCGCCGCCGCGACCGAAAATATAGGGATCGCCGCCCTTGAGGCGCACGACGCGGCGGCCTTCGCGCGCCAGTCGCACGAGCAAAGCGTTGATGTCGTCCTGCTTCATCGAGGGCTGGCCGCCGCGTTTTCCGGCGTAGAAAAGTTCGGCGCTTTCAGCGACGGCCACGACATCGGGCGAGACCAGCGCGTCATAGACCAGCGCGTCGCATTGCCCGAGCGCTGCCAGAACCTCCAGCGTCAGGCAGCCGGGATCGCCGGGGCCGGCGCCGGCCAGCCAGACCTGGCCGGGCTCCAGCGCGCGCGGCCTGAAGTTCAGCCGCGCCAGCGCCTGCTCCACCGTTGCCCGTCCGTTTCTGTTGGCGCTGCCGTTCACAATCCGTCCCGTCCGCGAAAACGCCGCTGGTAGTGGGCGTCGTAAAGTGAGCTTTCGCCGAAATCCTGCGCGGCCAAGGCGCTGCCGACGAAGATGATCGCCGTTCGCTCCATCGGGTTTTCCGCGAGCTGCGTTTCGATGGTGCCCAGCGTACCGGTCAGGATGCGCTCATCCGGCCAGGAGGCGCGGAAGACGACCGCAACCGGGCATTCGGCACCATAGAGCGGCGTGAGGTCGGCGACGATGCGGTCGATGGCGTGGACGGCGAGATGAATGGCAAGCGTGGCGCCGGTGCGGCCGAAGCCGGCGAGCGTCTCACCGGGCGGCATTTTTGAGGCGCGGCCGGAGATGCGGGTCAGCACCAGGCTTTGCGCAAGCTCGGGGATGGTGAGCTCGCGGCGCAGCGTTGCAGCTGCGGCTGCGAAGGAGGGGACGCCGGGGGTCAGCGTGTAGGGGATGTCGTGCTTTTCCAGCCGCCTGATCTGCTCGGCCACCGCGCTCCAGACCGAGAGGTCGCCGGAATGCAGGCGCGCGACATCCTGGCCGGCCTTGTGGGCGGCGACATATTCGGCCTCGATCTCGTCGAGCGACATCGGCGCGGTGTCGATGAGTTTCGTTCCCGGCGCGCAATGCTCGAGCAACTCCGGCGCCACGATCGAGCCGGCATAGAGGCAGACCGGACAGGACGCCAGCAGCCTGCTGCCGCGCAAGGTGATGAGGTCGGCCGCGCCCGGCCCGGCGCCGATGAAATGGACGGTCATTCAGTACCTCCGCCAAGAGCGATGGCGCAGGTCACCGCGCCAAGTACCGTGCGCGGCCCGAGCAGTTTTGCACCTTTCCCAGCCGCGGCAAGCGCCGAGGCTTCCGAAACCGACGGCGTTCCGGCATGCGCTTGCGATACTTCGGATCGGCTGATTATGTCCGCGGACACCACATGCAACGCTTCGTCGGCGACGACGATCACCGGAAGGGCGAGGTCGCGACCGGCGAGGAAGATCGCTTCCTCGTCGCGTTTGATTTCGCTTGTGGCAAGTGCCGAAAGTGCGGTCATCGCAAACCCGTGCGCTTCGAGCGCCGTCTCGATAGCGGCGCGCACATCGCTTGCCGTCACGCCCTTCCGGCTGCCGATGCCCGCGACCATCATGGTTTCACCCAGCTCCACTGCATGACCGGCATTGCCGGACGCCAGGCCTGCATAGACCCGACCGGTGCCGCACGCGAGAGCGCTATGCGGGTAAGATCGCCGCCGAGCCTGGTGTGCTGGTCGAGAAGCAGCGCTTCCATTTCCAGCGTCACCGCATTGGCAACGAGCCGGCCGCCGGCACGCAGCGCCTTGATTGCCTTCTCCAGCACGCCGGCATCGCTGCCGCCGCCCCCGATGAAGATGGCGTCGGGCGTCTCCAGCTTTGCCAGCGCCTTCGGCGCCGAGCCTTCGACCACGGTGAGGCCGGGAACGCCGCAATGCGCGGCGTTGCGGCGGATGCGGGCGGCGCGCTCGCTGTCGGCCTCGATGGCGATGGCGCGCATGGACGGGTGCGCCAGCATCCATTCGATGCCGATCGAGCCGGAACCGGCGCCGATGTCCCACAACAGCTCGCCGCGCCGCGGCGCCAGCGCCGACAGCGTGACGGCGCGGATCTCGCGCTTGGTGATCTGGCCGTCATGCTCGAACAGGTGGTCTGAAAGGCCGACAGTGAAAGGCAATATGCGCGCATCCGCCGTCTGCTCAATTTCGAGCGCCAGCACGTTGAGCGGATTGATTTTTTTGAGATCGAAGGCGTCGGCGCGCGCAATGCGGCGCGTTTCGTCCGGGCCGCCGAGCGCTTCGAGGATCGTCAGTCGTGAGGGGCCGAAGCCGAGTTCGTCGAGCAGTCCGGCGATGGCGGCTGGGCTGTCGCCGTCGGACGTCAGCGCGAGGATACGCGCGCCGGGGTGGAGCAAAGGCCTGATCAGGTCGATTGAATGGCCGTGCAGGGATATGGTTTCGACATCCTGCAGCGCCCAGCCCAGGCGGGAGGCCGCCAGCGAAAGCGACGAGGGCGCCGGCAGCACGAGCATCTCATCCGGCTTGACCTTGCGCGCCAGAGTGACGCCGACGCCGTGGAAGAACGGGTCGCCGGAGGCGAGCACGCAGATGTTTTTGCCCTTGAGCGCAAGCACATCGCGCATTTCGGCGTCGAAAGGTGTCGGCCAGGAGCGGGCATCGCCCTTGACCAAGGATGCGACAAGGGCGAGGTGCCGCTTGCCGCCGAAGACGACTTCGGCCTCGGCAATCTGCCGCTTGGCCTCGTCGCCGAGACCCGTTACACCGTCCTCGCCGATGCCGACCACCGTAAGCCACTTTGGGGTGAGCTTGGCGTCGCGCAGATCCTTAGCAGGCATGATGACCCACCGTATCCTGATCCTCGGCGGAACCACGGAAGCCCGGCAACTGGCGGGAAAGCTTACCCGTCGCGAGGGCTTCTCGGTCACGCTGTCGCTCGCCGGCCGCACCGAAAGCCCCGTCGCGCAAGGCGTGCCGGTGCGCACCGGCGGCTTCGGCGGCGCTGGAGGGCTGGCTGCCTATCTCCGCGAAGAGCACGTCCACTTGCTGATCGATGCCACGCACCCTTACGCGGCGCGCATTTCCGCCAACGCCGCCGAGGCGGCCCAGCAAGCCGGTGTGCCGATCCTTGCGCTGCGGCGTCCGGGCTGGGAGCCTGTGGCTGGTGATCGCTGGACGCTGGTCGACAGTGTTGTTGAAGCGGCGCAAGCGCTCGGCGCCGCGTCGCGCCGCGTCTTCCTGGCCATCGGCCGGCAAGAGGCGGGCGTCTTCGAAGCCGCGCCGCAGCATCGCTATCTCATCCGCAGCGTGGATCCGGTCGAGCCGGAGCTGGCAGTTCTGGACGCGGCCTATCTGCTTGCGCGTGGGCCGTTCCCGGAAGCGGACGAACGGGCTCTGCTCGAAAAATACGGCATCGATGCCGTCGTTTCGAAGAACAGCGGCGGCGACGCGACCTATGGCAAGATCGCTGCGGCTCGGGCGCTCGGCATCGAGGTGATCATTGTGCGCCGGCCGCCCTTGCCGGACATTCGCTCGGCTGAAACCGTCGATCAGCTGGCGGCAATCGTCGATCATTTTTTCGAACCGGTTGCCGAACGCGGCGTGTAGACCAGCGCAGGCTGGTCGCCTCGCTTGATGATGCGGGTCTCGGGCGAGCCGATGATGATGCAGGTGGCCATATCCGCCTTCGACGCATCTGCATCGGCCAGCAGGTACACCTCGATGCGCTCGTCCGGCCGGCCGGCGGCGCGGCCGAAGATCACCGGCGTGGTGCCGGGCAGGATCGCTTTCAGGCATTCGAAGGCGCGGCCGAGCTGCCAGGGCCTGGCCTTGCTGATCGGGTTGTAGAGCGCGATGACGAAGCCGGCCCCGGCCGCCGCCAAGAGACGCAGCTCGATCAGGTCCCACGGCTTCAGATTGTCGGACAGCGAAATGGCGCAGAAGTCGTGACCGAGCGGCGCGCCGATGCGGGCGGCGACCGCGAGCATGGCGGTGACGCCGGGGACCACGGAAAGGTCGATCGCCCGCCATTCTTGTGGGCCGGCCTCGATCGCCTCGCAGACGGCAGCCGCCATGGCGAAGACACCGGGATCGCCGCCGGAAACGACGGCGACGTTGTAGCCTTCGGCCGCCTTGGCGAGTGCCTCGTTGGAACGGGCGAGCTCCTCGCGGTTGTCGGAGGCGATGCGGGTCTGGTCCTCCCGCAGCTCGAGCCGGTCGAGATAGGGCTTGTAGCCATAGAAGAAGGTAGCCTCGGCCACGGCGCGGCTTGCTTGCGGCGTGACCTGGTCGGCGTTGCCGGGACCGAGGCCGATGACGGTGAGGTGGCCGCTCATGGCTTTGCTCCGGGGGCTCCGGGGCGAGCGGACCAGCCGGCAACCAGAACGATGGCGAAATAGGGTGCCTTGTCGTCCGGTTTTTCGGCAAGCCGCATCGAAACGCTGCCCGGCATGGTGCCGCGCTCGACATAGACGGCCTTCGCCAGCTTGCCGGTCGCCTCCAGCGCGCGGCGGATTTTCGGCAGGTTGCGGCCGACCTTCATGATGACGGCGGCATCGGTGTCGGCGAGGCGGCGCGTCAGCTCGAACTCGCTCATCGTGCCCGGCAGCACGGTCAGCACGTCATCGCCCTGGACGATCGGCAGGCCGGTCGCCGACCAGCAGCCGGACATGGCCGTGATGCCAGGGATGACCTCGGTCGGGAAGCGATGTGCCAGCCGGACGTGCAGGTGCATGTAGGAGCCATAGAAGAGAGGGTCGCCCTCCGACAGCACCGCAACCATCCTGCCGGCACCGAGATGCTCGGCGACCCGCTCGGCCGACTGCTCATAGAATTCGGTGATCTGCGAACGGTAGTCGTCGTGATCCTTGTCGATCTCCGTCGTCACGGGATAGAGCAGCGGCAGCTCGATCATGTCCGGCCGGAAACGCGCCTCGACGATGGTGCGCGCATTGCTGTTGTTGCCGCGCTTGGCGAAATAGGCGATGACGTCGGCCTCGGCCAGCGCGCGTGCAGCCTTCAGCGTCAAAAGCTCCGGATCGCCGGGGCCGGTGCCGACGCCGACCAGGCGTCCTTTGAGAAGAGCGTTCACAGACCCGGCCTCGCCAATGCGTTGAGCGCGGCGGCAGTCATGGCGCTGCCGCCCAGCCTGCCGCGCACGATGGCGTAAGGCACGCCGTAGGAATTCTTGGCCAGCGCATCCTTGGATTCGGCGGCACCGACGAAGCCGACCGGCATGCCGATGATCGCCGCCGGCTTCGGCGCGCCGTCGCGCAGCTTCTCGAGCAGATAGAAGAGCGCGGTCGGCGCATTGCCGATCGCAACAACGGAGCCAGCCATGCGCTCGCCCCAGAGATCGATCGCCGCGGCCGAGCGCGTGTTGCCGATCGCCTTGGCAATCTCGGCGGTGCGCGGGTCGCGCAACGTGCAGATCACCTCGTTGCCGGCAGGCAGTCGGGCGCGGGTGACGCCATGCGCGACCATCTCAGCATCGCAGAAGATCGGCGCGCCGGCGGCAAGCGCGGCGCGGGCCGCGGCAACGAAATCGCTGGAGAAGACGAAATGGGCGGCGGCTTCCACCTGGCCGCAGGCATGGATCATGCGGATCGCGACATCGGCTTCCGCCTCGGAGAAGCGCGACAGGTCGGCCTCGGCGCGGATGATGGCGAAAGAGCGCTCGTAGATCGCCATCCCGTCATGAATATAGTCGTAGGCGGCCATTCTTTAGTTCCGTCGATAGAGTTCGGCGATGCCGGCCGTGCCAAGCCTTGTGAGGCAGGCAGCGGCGGTCTCGCCGGGATGTCTTTGCGCGCGCATCGCGGCAAGGACGCCGCCGACGCCGCGCGCGGCGTCATAGCCCGGCCTGTATCCGGCAGGAAGGGCCTTTGCCGTCCCGTCCACGACAAGTCCGGCTCCGTTTTCGTCGCCGACCAAAGTGAGCGCCGCCGGACCGGGATGGGCGCAGCCCTTGGCGCAGCCGGAAATGTGGAGGGTCAGCGAGGCGTCGAGAAGCTCGGCGCTCTCGGCAGCGACTGTCTCGGCGATGGCGCGGGTGGCGATGCGGCCGGAAGCGCAGGCGGGCGTGCCTGGGCAGGCGGCGATGCGGGTGCGGGGGTCGGCGGGGGAGGTGACGAAGCCGAGGGTGGACGCAGTGGCTTGCAGCGAGAGGCAAGCGGACGGGGAGAGGCCAAGTAGGAGCAGGGCGCGCCCTGGAGCTAGTCGGATTTCAATGACGTCGAGGTTCGAGGCTTGCGAGGCCAAGTCGATAAGGTTTTGCGCCGGCATGCTGCCGAAGGGCAGGGCAATGCCGATGGCGTGACCGTTGTTAAGGTTGAAAAGGCCAAGCGTCGAGCGAGGGCGCTCTACGGCGCCCCCCTCTGTCCTGCCGGACATCTCCCCCTCTAGGGGGGAGATTGGCAGTTCGCGCGCCGGCTCTTCGCTTTCGGCGTTGGAAATTGGCGAAACCGATGGCGACAGCTCAATCTCCCCCCTAGAGGGGGAGATGTCCGGCAGGACAGAGGGGGGCGCGAAGGAATGCCAGCCTGCGAGCGAGGCCAACTGTCGCTTGGTCAAATCGCGCGTGTGCGCCTCGCGGCCTTTTTCGGCCACCATCCGTAGTGCCGCCACAGCAATGTCGCGGGCAGCATCTCCATCGACCGTCGCGAGCGGCTTTGCACTGCGCGCATCACCTGCAATCGACACCCGCCATTGAATGGCTGCGCCGGCCCGCACCGCCTTCAGCCGCACGTCAGCCGTCAGCGCATCCATGGCCAACTGCCCGCCGCCGTCGATAACCACCGACACCTTCGGCCCCAGCCGCGCCGTCAGCCCGGCCTCTTCAATCGCCGCCCTGATCCGTTCAGCCAACGGGCGGGGGTCTGCAATCTCCTGCGGATCGATCCCCGCCAGTGGCCCGGTCTCAACCGGCACTCCGGTGCGCACCGCGATCCCCAGCGCATCCACCTCAGCCGCCAACAGCCGTGCGCTCTCCGCTGTCAGGCCGCGGATCTGCAGGCTGCCGCGCGCTGTCACCTCCATGATGCCATTGCCGTGGCGCAAGGCGGATTCGCAGAGTCCGATCAGCGACTTGGGAGCAAGTCCTCCAGCGATAGGGTTGAGCCGCACCAGCAGCCCGTCGCCGGTCTGCATCGGCGCGGACAAAGCGGGACAGGCGCCGCGGCGCGAGAAGGCGTTCATGCCGCTACCCTCTGCGCCTCGGCGATCAAAGCCGCGAGATCATCGTCGATGGAGTTGCGAAGCGGATGCCAAAGTCCGCGCCGCCGTGCGGAGAGAAACCGCTCGGCGATAACCTTTGCTGCGGCCGGATTCTCGCGCAGAAGGAAGGCGCGGACGTCCGGATCGCCAACATAGGCATCATGCACGGCCTCGATCAGCGCGCCGGATATGGCATGCGTGGTCTCGGCGAAGCCGACGAGACGGTCGACCGTCTCGGCGAATTCCGAGGCACCGCGTGGGCCGTGACGCATCTGGCCGGCGATGAAGCGCGGGTTGACGGCGCGGGCCCGCACCACGCGGGCGACGGCTTCGCCGACCGAGCGCGGCTTCGGCTTCTTCGGATCGGTCGTGTCGAGCACGATGACATCGGCATTCCGGCCAAGTGCTGCAAGCGCCGCCGAGAACCCGCCGATGAAGGCGACGTCGGCCGAGCCTTCGAGGATGTCGCGGCCCGGATCGTCGCCGGTATGGACGAGAAGATCGGCTTCGGCGATGCGGCCCTCGAAGGCGCCGGGCGCCGAGATCGCTTCTCCTTCTGCGCCGCCATAGGCGTGCGAGGTGGCCTCGAGATAGGCGCGGCCGATCTCCTCGCGTGCGCCCCATTCGCCGCGCGAAAGCAGATCCTCGACGCCAGCGCCATAGGTGCCGGGCGAGGTGCCGAAAATGCGGGGCCCGACCTTGCCAGCGGCGCGAGTCGCGGCTGCGAGGGGATTTTCCGAATCGTCCTCGTCACGGCCGGCGACGGCGCTGGCGGCGGCGTCGATCAACGCGATCTGGGTCGGGAACATGTCGCGGAACAGGCCCGAGATGCGCCAGGTGACGTCGACGCGCGGGCGGCCGAGTGCTGCCGGCGGCAGCACCTCGATGCCGGTGACGCGACCCGTCGCGGCATCCCATTGCGGCCGGCATCCCATCAGCGCCAGGCCTTGGGCGATCTCCTCTCCGCCGGTGCGCAATGAGGCTGAGCCCCAAAGGTCGATGACCAGCGAACGCGGCCAGTCGCCATGGCTTTGCATGTAGCTGCGCACCACTTCCTCCGCCGCCGTCTGGCCGAGGTCGTAAGCGGTCGGGGTCGGCATGGTGCGCGGATCCGAGGTGAAGAGGTTGCGCCCCGTGGGCAGCACGTCGGAGCGGCCGCGCGCCGGTGCGCCGGCCGGCCCGGCTTTGATGTGGCGGCCGTCGAGCGCGGCGAGGAGGGCAGTTTTTTCGGCCTCGGCGCTTTGCCGGCGCAGCGAGTCGGCCTCGTTTTCCGGCGCGCGGCCGTAGACATGCAGACCGTCCTTGACGGCGAAATCCTTGAGATCGCAAAGCCAGGCATCGATGCGGCGCAGCGCCTCGTCCGGCGCATCGGTGCCAGCAAGGCCGGCTTCTGCGGCAAGACCGGTCTTCTGCGCGGTCTCGACGATGAGCCTCGCCAGCCGGTCGCGGCGGCGACGGTCGAGCCCGTCGGCCTGCGCATATTCATCCACCAGCCGCTCGAGCTTCTGCTGTGCCTCGTCCAGGCCGGCACCGGTCAGCGGCGGCGGCAGATGACCGAGTGTCACGGCCGCAATACGGCGCTTGGCCTGCGCCGCCTCGCCGGGATTGGAGACGATGAAGGGATAGACGACCGGCAGCGAGCCGGTGACGATCTCGGGGAAGCAGTTATCCGAGAGGGCGACCGTCTTGCCCGGCAGCCATTCCAGCGTGCCGTGCGCACCGACATGGATAATGGCGTGCACGCCGAGGGATTTCTGCAGCCAGAGGCCGAAGGCGATGAGTTCGTGGCGCGGCGGCAGCGTCGGATCGTGGTAGTCGGCGCGGCGGTCGGCCGAGCGGCCGCGATCGGGGGCCAGCGCCACTGTGATGTTGCCGAAGGTGGCGGCGCGGAAGGGGAAGAGTCCTTCGCCCGCCACTTGCGAATGCTGGCGTTCTGTCACGCCCCCCTCTGTCCTGCCGGACATCTCCCCCTCTAGGGGGGAGATTGGCAGTTCGGGCGACGGCGCTCCACCTACAACGCTGGCGATTGGCGAAAGCGGTGGTGACGGGGCAATCTCCCCCCTTGAGGGGGAGATGTCCGGCAGGACAGAGGGGGGTGCCTCGCGCAACCCTATCTCGCTCCCGGCCTTACCCCACGCAGCCTCAACCGCATCGCGCGCGCCTTCCGGCAGCTCCATCGACAGGCGCCGATAGTCGTTAAGGCTCAGACCATGCCCACCCATCTCCAGTGCATCCAGCAGCCCCCGTGCCGATTGCGGAATCCTCTCAACCGCATAGCCCTGTTCCTTCAGGTCGTGCAGCATGGCGAGCACGCTCGACGGAACATCAAGCCCGACGGCGTAGCCGGTACGGCCGGGCGCGCTCGGGTAATCCGGGATCAGGATCGCCAGCTTGCGCTTAGCGCGCTCGGTCTGTTGCAGGCGAACGAACGCCGCGATGCGGGCGGCGACCTGCGCGACGCGGTCGGGCTCTGGCCGGTTGGCGAAGGCGCGGAAGGCCAGCGCCGGATCGGTTTCGACCTCGCCCTTGAAGGAAATCGCGCCGGCCAGGATGCGGCCGTCGAGCTCCGGCAGCACGACATGCATGGCGAGATCGGCGGGCGCCAGGCCGCGCTGGTTTTTTTCCCAGACCTCGCGCCGCGTCGTCGCGACGATGACCTGGAAGACGGGTACGCCGGCGCGGTCAAAGAGCGTCTCGGCGCCTGGTTCTGCGCCGGAGGCAAAGGCGGTGGCGGTGGCGATGGCTGATGGGTTCAGAGAAGCAATGGCGTTTTCGACGAACGTCAGAGACGCCGGATCCTTGAGGCTGGAGACGAAGATCGGCACCGGCGTAATGCCTTGCAAGTGCAGCGCCTCGGCCAACGCGTCGATCGGTGCCACGTCGGCTGCCAGCAGCATCGATCGGTAGAAGAGGATAGGGATGACGGGCGCGGCGAAATTGTCGGCGTCGAGTCCCGTCACACCCCCCTCTGTCCTGCCGGACATCTCCCCCGCAAGGGGGGAGATTGAGCTGTCGCCGACGATTTCGCCAATCGGAGATGTTGCAGATGGCTCTGCTGCTGACGTGGAAGAATTGGCGCCGGGGTTGGTGATAGCTGATCTCCCCCCTTGCGGGGGAGATGTCCGGCAGGACAGAGGGGGGTGTGAAGGATCGCCGACCTTTGAAAGTCCAGGCTTCTCTACGACTCCAATTCTAGGTTGATAATAACCCACCTTCGGCACGCCCACAGGCTCAGCAACCGCCGCGTCCGACCCCGCAAGCCTCGCCAACCTTTTCACCAGCGCGCTCATATTGGCCGGGCCGCCCTCGCGGAAATAGCCGAGCAGGGCGTCGAGCTCGGTGCGCGGCAGGGTCGAGCCTTCGATCAGGCGCTGGTCCTCGTCATGGCTTTCGCCCGGCAGCAGCGCCAGCTTGATGCCGCGCTCGCGCGCGACCGCCACGAGCTGGTCGCAGCCATAGCGCCACCAGTCATAGCCGCCGAGGATGCGGACGAGGATTACTTTGGCATGGCGCGCGACGCTATCGACCCAGAGGTCGACCGACATCGGGTGGCGAAGGTCGCGAAGTGCGGCGAGCCGCATCGATGGCAGCCGCTCTGTGTCGGCTTTCCAGGCGGTAGCCAGTCCCGAAAGATCGCTGTCGGTGAAGGACAGGGCCACGACATCCGCAGGCGTCTGCCTGAGGTCGATCGGCTCGGCGAGATCGTCGAGCGAGGCGGATGTCGTGGTGAGGATATGCATTGCTTTTCGTGTTTGGGCTTTTCGTGTTGCCTCAGCCGGCGAGGATACGCTCGATCGCCGGGCGATTCAGCCCTTTGAGGCCGATGACGACCAACCGCGAGCGGCGGTCGTCCTCCGCCGTCCAGGATCGGTCATAATAATGATTGACGCGCGGGCCGACGGCCTGGAGCAAGAGCCGCATCGGCTTGCCGCCGACCTCGACGAAGCCTTTGACGCGCAGCACGTTTTCATGCTCGGCAGCGAGAGCGACGCGCTTGGCCAGCTCATCCGGATTGGCGATCGACGGGATATCGATGACGAAGGAGTCAAAATCGTCGTGCTCATGGTCGAGCTCGTCGTCGTGGTGGGTCTTGCGGTTCTCGATGTCGTCCTCGACGGCGAGGCCGAGGCCGAGCAGCACCGACGCATCGACCTTGCCCTGCGCGGTCGGCACGACTTTCACGGCGCGCGCCACATGCTCGCCGATCACGGCATTGGCGCGGGCCGAGCCGGCCGCATCCATCAGGTCGCTCTTCGACAGGATGATCAGGTCGGCACAGGCGATCTGGTCCTCGAACACCTCCTCGACCGGATCGTCGTGGTCGAGCGAATCGTCCGCGGCGCGCTGCGCCTGCAGCGCATCCATGTCGGAAGCGACGCGGCCATCGGCCAAAGCCGGGCCATCGACCACGGCGATGACGCCGTCGACCGTTACGCGGCTCTTCACCGTCGGCCACTGGAAGGCTTGGACGAGCGGCTTCGGCAAAGCGAGGCCGGAGGTCTCGATCAGGATGTGGTCGACCTTCGGCGTGCGCGACAGGATCTGGTCGAGCGCCGGCACGAAGTCGTCGGCGACGGTGCAGCAGATGCAGCCATTGGCGAGCTCGACGATGTTTTCCTCCGGGCAGGTGTCGATGCCGCAGCCTTTCAGGATCTCGCCGTCGATGCCGACATCGCCGAACTCGTTGACGATGATCGCCAGCCGCTTGCCCTTGGCGTTTTCGAGCAGGTTGCGGATCAGCGTCGTCTTCCCGGCGCCGAGAAAGCCGGTGACGACGGTGCAGGGAACACGAGAAACGGAGGCGTTCATGATCGGTCCTTCAGGAGGTCGAGGGGAGGGATGCGGGCAACCAGGCCGCGCTTGAGGGAATCGGGCCGGCCGCGCCAGGGGATGAGGCCGTCAGTGGAAGTTGCAAAGAGCTTTGCGCCGGCGACGAGGTCGGCGCCGCTGGTCGCATCCAGATCGCCGAAGACGTAGCTCCAGCAGCCGTCGCGCAGAAGCGCCGCGCTCAAGCGGCGCTTGCAATTGCCAAGGCATTCGACGGTACGGATGCGGATGTTTTCGCCCGATGCGGCGCGGCGCGTGTCTTCAGCAAGCAGGGCGCCGGCGCGCGGGTTGGCATCCGAACCGGTTTCGTCGCGGCAGGACGAGCAGACGATGACCGTCACGTCCGCCAACGCGTCGGGCTCGGACGAAATGTCCGCGATGTTTGCCGGGAAACTGCCGTTACGATCCAAAACCAGGCTCCTTGCCCGGAAAACCCGCCAGGCATTCGGATACTTAAAGTCTCAGACGGCAGGTCTCCTGGCTCGCGGGTCATCGCCTTGAATGCCGCCTTCCCGGGAACATCCCAGTGGTTTTCGGCTGAGGCTCGTCGCTTACAGTTGCGGGGACAGCCGCGGATTTGGGAAATTATCCCGCACCGCATTCCCTCTCAGCTCCTCCCTTTGCCGGGAGAAGACCGTCTGGCTCGGATTTAGGCTTACGGCTATGCGCCTGTCAACGCAGGGTGCGACGCCGAGATGTCGGCCAGCGCCGGCCCGAGGTCGCCGGCCGGCGTCACTTCGATAGCCTCCAGTCCGAGCCACGCCTGCATCTGCTTCAATTCCTCGAAGAGCTGCGCGACCGTTTCGGACGGGGCGTCGGCCTCGGCATAGGCTGCGTGGACGCGCAAGATGCTTGCTGGGCGATCGGCCCTCAGGTCGACGCGAGCGACGATCCGGTCGCCGAGCAGGAAGGGCAGCACATAGTAGCCGTATTGGCGCTTTTCGGCCGGCGTGTAGATCTCGATGCGGTAACGGAAGCCGAAGAGCTTTTCGGTGCGAGTGCGCTCGAAGACCACGGGATCGAACGGCGCTAGCAGGGCGCGCGCCTCGATCCGGCGCGGAATGCGGGCGTCCTTGTGCAGATAAGCGGCCTTATCCCAGCTCTCGACCTTAACCGGCAGCAATTCGCCCATTTCAACAAGCTCTTCGATGCGATCCTTCGTGTCGCCCGGCGCCAGGCGAAAATAATCGCGCAGGTCGCCATAAGTGGCGATGCCGTGGGCGCGGGCGGAAATGCGCAGCAATTCGCGATGCGAGTCCTCGACCGAAGGTACAGGCAGGTCCAGGATAGCCTGCGGCAGAACACGCGCCGGCAGGTCGTAGTAGCGTTCGAAGCCGCGCCGGTAGGCGGTGGTGATGCGCCCGGCCCAGAACAGCCATTCGAAGGCGTGCTTGGCCTCGCTCCAGCCCCACCAGCCGCCATTGCCCTTGTGGCCTTCGATGTCGGAAGCGGCGATCGGCCCGCGTTCGGCGACCTGGCCGTATATCTCGTCGATCATCTCCTTGCGTTCACGGCCCCATTTGGCGAGGCCGAGATACATTTCCTCGCCGCGTTCGGCGCGCTGCATGCGCCAGCGCATCAGCGGGTAGGTCTCGACCGGCAAGAAGGACGCCTCGTGCGCCCAATATTCAAAGACGGCGCGTTTGCGGGTGACCGCGGCGTTGTCGAGCAGCGCAAGCGGGTAGGGGCCGAGACGCGAATAAAGCGGCATGTAGTGGGCGCGCACCACCGCGCTGACGGAATCGATCTGCAGCAGCCCGGTTCGGAAGAGCACGCGGGCGAGGTGCCGGCGGTTGGGCTCGCCGCCGGGGCGGGGGTCCGTGAAACCCTGCGCACCGAGCGCGATGCGCCTGGCCATGCGAAGCGAGATTTTTTCCTTCATCAAGGAGCCTTTGCCTCGATCCGTTTACCTGATTTCCAGCCGGTGATTCCAGCCATGCTAGCAGGCAAATGGCGGGAGATATGTCAGGAGAGAAAAGTGGAGTAAAAAGTGAAGGAAATCAAACAGGAGCGGATCGGACCAGTTTCTTCCGATATGGCGTCCAGGGCCGGATTTTGAACAAGGTTTGACTTGCTTCGCCGAAACCGCTGCGCTAACCCTCGCCGCGTCGCAGCATAGGGCCCTTAAAACGGTTCAGCAGGTTAAACTGTCACGCTTCCGCATTAGAGTCCGTTGCTGTAATCAAAGTGAACTGGCCCGCCAAAGGAAAGTCGCCGCATGAGCGCACTCCTGAGTTCGTATCTGCCCATCGTCCTCTTCATCGCGGTGGCGATGGTCGTCGGTCTTGCGCTTATCGTCGCGCCGTTCCTGGTGGCCTACCGCAATCCCGACCCCGAAAAGCTTTCCGCCTATGAATGCGGGTTCAACTCGTTCGACGACGCCCGCATGAAATTCGACATCCGCTTCTACCTGGTGTCGATCCTGTTCATCATTTTCGATCTCGAGGTCGCCTTCCTGTTCCCGTGGGCGGTGTCCTTTTCGAAGGTCGGCATGCTCGGCTTCTGGTCGATGATGGTGTTCCTGGCGGTGCTGACCATCGGCTTTGCCTATGAATGGAAAAAAGGAGCGCTGGAATGGGATTGAACGACAGTTCAGGCACCCTCGTCGCGCCGAAGCCCAAGGGCATCATCGATCCCAACACCGGCAGGCCGGTGGGGGAGGACGATCCCTTCTTCCTCGAAATCAACAATGAGCTGGCAGACAAGGGTTTCCTCGTCACCTCGACTGAAGCGCTGATTACCTGGGCGCGCAGCGGCTCGCTGATGTTCATGACCTTCGGCCTCGCCTGCTGCGCGGTCGAGATGATCCACACCTCGATGCCGCGCTATGACAGCGAGCGTTTCGGCGTCGCCCCGCGCGCGTCTCCGCGCCAGTCCGACATCATGATCGTCGCCGGCACGCTGACCAACAAGATGGCGCCGGCGCTGCGCAAGGTCTACGACCAGATGCCGGAGCCGCGCTACGTCATCTCGATGGGCTCTTGCGCCAATGGTGGTGGTTACTACCACTATTCCTATTCGGTGGTGCGCGGCTGCGACCGCATCGTGCCGGTCGACATCTATGTGCCCGGCTGCCCGCCGAGCGCGGAAGCGCTGCTCTACGGCATTCTTCTCTTGCAGAAGAAGATCCGCCGCACCGGCACAATCGAACGGTGAGCCGATGACCCTGGCGTTGAACGAACTCTCCATCTATCTGGGCGAGAAGCTCTCCGGCCGCATCGGCGAAGCCGTGCTTGCCTATGGCGAACTGACGGTTTCCGTCGAGCCGGACAATTTGATCGCGGTGGCGACCTTCCTGCGCGACGATCCGCGCTGCCAGTTCATCTCGATCATCGACATCTGCGGTGCCGACTACCCGTCGCGCGCCAGGCGCTTCGACGTCGTCTACCACTTGCTGTCGCCGAAGCAGAATGTCCGCATCCGGCTCAAGGTTCAGGCCGACGAGGAAACGCTGGTGCCGTCGCTGACCGCCGTCTATCCCGGCGCCGACTGGTACGAGCGCGAGACCTACGACCTCTACGGCGTGCTGTTCTCCGACCATCCGGATCTGCGGCGCATTTTGACCGACTACGGTTTCGATGGGCATCCGCTGCGTAAGGATTTCCCCCTGACTGGCTTCGTTGAGGTGCGTTACGACGACGAGGCCAAGCGCGTGATCTACGAGCCGGTCGAGCTCAAGCAGGAATTCCGCAATTTCGATTTCCTCTCGCCCTGGGAAGGCACCGACTACGTGCTGCCGGGCGACGAGAAAGCGAAGGCAAATTGAGGCGCCAGAATGGCTGAAACCTCCGTCCGCAATTTCAACATTAACTTTGGGCCTCAACACCCTGCGGCGCACGGTGTTTTGAGGTTGGTTCTCGAGCTGGACGGCGAGGTGGTCGACCGCGTCGATCCGCATATCGGCCTGCTCCATCGCGGCACCGAGAAGCTGATCGAGGCCAAGACCTACCTGCAGGCCGTGCCTTATCTCGACCGGCTCGACTATTGCGCGCCTATGAACCAGGAGCATGCCTTCGCGCTCGCAGCCGAGCGGCTGCTTGGCATCGAGGTGCCGAAGCGCGGCCAGCTGATCCGCGTGCTCTATTCCGAGATGGGCCGCATCATGTCGCACATCCTCAATGTGACGACGCAGGCGATGGACGTCGGCGCGCTGACCCCGCCGCTGTGGGGCTTCGTCGAGCGCGAGAAGTTGATGGTGTTCTATGAGCGCGCCTCCGGCTCGCGCATGCACGCGGCCTATTTCCGGCCGGGCGGCGTGCACCAGGACCTGCCGCAGAAGCTGGTCGAGGACATCGGCGAGTGGATCGACCCGTTCCTGAAGTCGATCGACGATCTCGACGCGCTGCTCACGCCCAACCGCATCTTCAAGCAGCGTAACGTCGACATCGGCACGGTGTCGCTGGCGGACGCCTGGGCCTGGGGTTTCTCGGGCGTGATGGTGCGCGGCTCGGGCGCTGCCTGGGACCTGCGCAAGGCGCAGCCTTATGAATGCTACTCCGAGATGGATTTCGACATCCCGATCGGCAAGAACGGCGACTGCTTCGACCGTTATCTCGTGCGCATGGAAGAGATGCGTCAGTCGGCGAAGATCATGCGCCAGTGCGTCGATCTTCTGCTCGGCAAGGAGAGCAGCGGTCCGGTGTCGAACCTCGACGGCAAGGTGGTGCCGCCGAAGCGCGCGGCGATGAAGCGCTCGATGGAAGCGCTGATCCATCACTTCAAGCTCTACACCGAGGGTTATCGCGTGCCGGCCGGCGAGGTCTATGCGGCAGTGGAAGCTCCGAAGGGCGAGTTCGGCGTCTATCTCGTCTCCGACGGCACCAACAAGCCCTATCGCTGCAAGCTGCGCGCGCCAGGCTTCGCGCATCTGCAGGCCATGGATTTCCTGTGCCGTGGCCACATGCTGGCCGACGTCACCGCCGTGCTTGGCTCCCTCGACATCGTGTTTGGTGAGGTCGATCGCTAAAATGTCAGTCCGCCGTCTCGCAGAAGCCAGCGTCCAGCCAGCCTCCTTCGCCTTCAACAAGGCGAACACGGCGGCGGCCAAGCAGTGGATCGCCAAATATCCCAAGGGACGCGAGCAGTCGGCCATCATCCCGTTGCTGATGATCGCGCAGGAACAAGAAGGCTGGGTCACGAAGGCGGCGATCGAGACGATCTCCGACATGCTCGGCATGCCGCGCATCCGCGGCCTCGAGGTCGCGACCTTCTACACGCAATACCAGCTCAATCCGGTCGGCACGCGCGCCCATATCCAGGTTTGCGGTACTACGCCCTGCATGCTGCGCGGCTCGGAAGCGCTGATGGATGTCTGCCGCTCGAAGATCCATCACGACCAGTTCCACACCAATGACAAGGGCACGCTGTCGTGGGAGGAGGTCGAGTGCCTCGGCGCCTGCGTCAACGCGCCGATGGTCATGATCTTCAAGGACACTTTTGAAGACCTGACGCCGGAGCGGCTGGCCGAGATCATCGATCTCTATGAGGCCGGCAAAGGCGCCACTGTAAAGCCCGGCCCCCAGAATGGCCGCACCGGCTCCGAGCCGGCGACTGGGCTGACGACGCTGAAGAGCGAGAAGGCAATTCTGAAGTCGACCCGCGACAAGGAAGCCAAGGCTGCGGCGAAGGCGGCCAGAGAGGCCGCCGCTGCCGCACCGGCAGCCGCGCCAGCCGCCGTCGTCTCGCAGGCACCCGCCGCGCCGGCGCCATCGGCTCCGGTCGGGCCGTCGAAATCCAGCAAGCCGAAGACGGATGCGCCCGAGACCAGCCCGGCCCTGAAGACGCCGTCGCCGGTAAAGGTTTCGCCGGCCACCGAGAAGGCGGCCAGCGTCAGGGCGCCGCGTCACTCCGCCGCCAACGCCAACCAGGCTTCTCCGGAAGTCGAAGGGGTTTCAAAGCCGCGCAGCGGGCCGACGATCAAGGCCGAACCCGCTTCCGCCTTCAAGTCACCCGAGACCAAGCAGCCCGCCGCCAAAACGGCGAAACCTTCGCTCGAGGATAAGAACCGCCCGGCCGGCATCGAGCGCCCGGCAACGGTCGACGATCTCAAGCTGATCTCGGGCGTCGGACCGAAGATCGAGAGCACCTTGCATTCATTGGGCATCTACACCTTCGTCCAGATCGCCGCGTGGAAGAGGGCCGAGCGTGAATGGGTCGACGGCTATCTCAATTTCCGCGGCCGCATCGAGCGCGACGACTGGGTGAAGCAGGCCAAGGCGCTCGCCAAGGGCGGCGTCGCCGAATACATCCGCGTCTTCGGCAAGAAGCCGGTCTGAGGGACGAACCATGCTCCAGGACAAAGACCGCATCTTCACCAACATCTACGGCCTGTTCGACAAGTCGCTGGCCGGAGCGCAGGCGCGCGGCATCTGGGACGACACGCCCGGCCTCATCGCCAAGGGGCGCGACTGGATCGTCAACGAGATGAAGGCAAGCGGCCTGCGCGGCCGCGGCGGCGCCGGCTTCCCGACCGGCCTGAAATGGTCGTTCATGCCCAAGCAGAGCGACGGCCGGCCGAGCTATCTGGTCATCAATGCCGACGAATCCGAGCCCGGCACCTGCAAGGACCGCGACATCCTGCGCAACGATCCGCACACGCTGGTCGAGGGCGCGCTGGTCGCCGGCTTCGCCATGGGCGCGGTCGCGGCCTACATATATGTGCGCGGCGAGTTCATCCGCGAGCGCGAGGCGCTGCAGCGCGCCATCGACGAGGCTTACGCAGCCAAGCTCATCGGCAAGAACAACACGTCCGGCTACGACTTCGACGTCTATATGCACCATGGCGCCGGCGCCTATATCTGCGGCGAGGAGACGGCGCTGCTCGAAAGCCTCGAAGGCAAGAAGGGCCAGCCGCGGCTGAAGCCGCCATTCCCGGCCAATGTCGGCCTTTACGGCTGCCCGACGACGGTCAACAACGTCGAGTCGATCGCGGTGGCGCCGACCATTCTGCGCCGAGGCGCTGCCTGGTTCTCGTCCTTCGGCCGGCCGAACAATGCCGGCACCAAGCTGTTCTGCGTCTCCGGCCACGTCAACAATCCGTGCACTTTCGAAGAAGCGATGTCGATCCCGTTCCGCGAGCTGATCGAGACGCATTGCGGCGGCATTCGCGGCGGCTGGGACAATCTGCTCGCGGTCATCCCTGGCGGCGCCTCGGTGCCGCTGGTGCCTGCGGAGCAGATCATCGACGCGCCGATGGACTTCGACGCGCTGCGCGACCTCAAATCCGGCCTCGGCACGGCGGCTGTCATCGTCATGGACAAGTCGACCGATGTCGTGAAGGCGATCGCCAGGCTGTCCTACTTCTATAAGCACGAGAGCTGCGGCCAGTGCACGCCGTGCCGTGAAGGCACCGGCTGGATGTGGCGGGTCATGGAGCGCTTGGTGCGCGGCGAAGCGCAGAAGCGCGAGATCGACATGCTGCTCGACGTCACCAAGCAGGTCGAGGGCCACACGATCTGCGCGCTGGGCGACGCGGCGGCCTGGCCGATCCAGGGCCTGATGCGACACTTCCGCGGCGAGGTGGAGCGCCGCATCGACGAGTTTTCGCGCAACGCCCACCGGGTCGAGCCGGTGATGGTGGCGGCGGAATAAGATTTGTAAGACGGGCATTGCCCGGGACGGAAAAGCAGGGGCGGGGCGTACGAAGAAACGACCAGGAGATGTCTATGGCGCCGTATTCGATAGCCTACCCGCTGATGCCTTATTGGGACCAACTCGAGAAGATGAACCAGGACCTGACAAAGATGATGCCGAGGGAGATGGCTAGCGCCGTCAACCTCATGGCGCATCCTGTCGCGGGCGCAGCCGCGATGTCGGCGCTGGGCATCGGATTTGCCAATCAGGCAATGGGCGTCTGGATGGGCGCGCTCTCCGGCGCGGTCGAAGCCTCGCAGCGCATGTTCCAACCGTTCCTCGACGATCTCGAGGCGCGGACCGAAGCCGCCAACAATTCGTCCAAGGCGCGCAAGGCGACCGAGACGCTGATCGCCGAGGCGCAGACCTTCGCCAGGGACGTGACCGACATCGCGGCCAACGCCACCGAGAAGGCGCTCGACACTTCAGGCGCCGACACGGTTGCCGGAACGGCCGCGACCGGGCTGATGCCGGAGGATTTCAGGCAGCCCAAGGCGATCGACAAGCCGGGGAAGCCTTCCGACCTGAAGGCGATCTCGGGCATCGGGCCGAAGCTCGAGAAAGTGCTGAACGGTCTTGGCATCTGGACTTATGGCCAGATCGCTGCCTGGACGTCGGAAGAGATCGCCTGGGTCGAGGATTACCTGTCGCTCGCCGGCCGCATCGGCCGCGACGACTGGACCGGTCAGGCGGCGGCGCTGGCCGCCAAGTAGTGAGATGAAATGCCGGGCGCGGCACCAGTCGCGCCCGGAATGAGAGATTGCGGGAAATCCGCGAGGGTTTGAGGCGAATGGCAAAGCTCAAGGTCGACGGGAAAGAGATCACGGTACCCGACCATTACACGCTGCTGCAGGCGGCTGAGGACGCCGGCGCGGAAGTGCCGCGCTTCTGCTTCCACGAGCGGCTGTCGATCGCCGGCAACTGCCGCATGTGCCTGATCGAGGTGAAGGGCGGTCCGCCCAAGCCGCAGGCTTCCTGCGCCATGGGCGTGCGCGACCTGCGCCCCGGCCCGAACGGCGAGCCGCCGGAGATCTTCACCAACACGCCGATGGTCAAGAAGGCGCGCGAAGGCGTGATGGAGTTCCTGCTGATCAACCATCCGCTCGACTGCCCGATCTGCGACCAGGGCGGCGAATGCGACCTGCAGGACCAGGCGATGGCCTTCGGCGTCGACTCCTCGCGCTATCACGAGAACAAGCGCGCGGTCGAAGACAAGTATATCGGCCCGTTGGTGAAGACGGTGATGAACCGCTGCATCCATTGCACGCGCTGCGTCCGCTTCACCACCGAGGTCGCCGGCATTTCCGAGCTCGGCCTGATCGGCCGTGGCGAGGACGCCGAGATCACCACCTATCTCGAACAGGCGATGACGTCGGAGCTCCAGGGCAACGTCATCGACCTTTGCCCGGTCGGCGCGCTGACCTCCAAGCCGTTCGCCTTCCAGGCGCGGCCGTGGGAACTGACCAAGACGGAATCGATCGACGTCATGGACGCTGTCGGCTCGGCGATCCGCGTCGATTCGAGAGGCCGTGAGGTGATGCGTATCCTGCCGCGCGTCAACGAAGCGGTGAACGAGGAGTGGATTTCCGACAAAACCCGCTTCATCTGGGACGGCCTGCGCACGCAGCGCCTCGATCGCCCTTACGTTCGCAAGAACGGCAAGCTCGCCCCGGCAAGCTGGGCGGAGGCCTTCGCGGCGATCAAGGACGAGGTGGGCAAGACCGCGCCTGAGCGCATCGGCGCCATCGCCGGCGACCTCGCCGCGGTCGAGGAGATCTATGCGCTCAAGCTTCTGATGGGCGCGCTCGGCTCGAAGAACATCGACTGCCGCCAGGATGGCGCAGCGCTCGATCCGTCGCTCGGCCGCGCGAGCTACATCTTCAACCCGACTATCGAGGGCATCGAGCAGGCCGATGCGGTGCTGATCATCGGCGCCAATCCGCGCTTCGAGGCCTCGGTGCTCAACGCCCGCATCCGCAAGCGCTGGCGCGTCGGCAACCTGCCGGTCGGCGTCATCGGCGAGATCGGCGACACGCGTTACGACTATGAGCTCATCGGCGCCGGCCCCGAATCCTTGAAGGACCTCGCCGACGGCAACGGCAAGTTCTTCGAGGTGCTGAAGAAGGCGACGCATCCGCTGATCATCGTCGGCCAGGGCGCGCTGGCGCGTGCGGACGGCGCGGCGGTGCTCGGCCAGGCGGCCAAACTCGCCACGGCCGTCGATGCCGTGACGGCCGACTGGAACGGCTTTGCGGTGCTACACAACGCCGCCGGCCGCGTCGGCGGCCTCGACGTCGGCTTCGTGCCGGGCGAGGGCGGCAAGAATGTCGCCGGCATGCTGGGCGAGACGGATCTGCTGTTCCTGCTTGGCGCCGACGAGATCGACATGGCCAAGACCGGCGGCGCCTTCGTCGTCTATATCGGCACGCATGGCGATGCCGGCGCGCACCGCGCCAACGTCATCCTGCCGGCCGCCGCCTACACCGAAAAGTCCGGCACCTATGTCAACACGGAAGGCCGTGTCCAACAGACAAACCGCGCCGGTTTCGCTCCAGGCGAGGCGCGCGAGGACTGGGCGATCCTGCGGGCGCTGTCGGATGTGCTCGGCAAGAAACTGCCCTTCGATTCGCTGGCGCAACTGCGCGCCAAGCTCTATGGCGAATATCCGCATCTGGCCCGTATCGACCAGGTCCTGGCCGGCAGCGCCGACGACGTCGCCAAGGCGGCGAAGCTCGGCGGGCGGTTGAACAAGGGCACCTTCACCTCGCCGGTGAAGGACTTCTATCTGACCAACCCGATCGCGCGGGCCTCGGCCGTGATGGCCGAATGCTCGGCGTTGGCCAAGAGCGGCTTCAAGCAGGCGGCGGAATAAGCATGGACACCTTCTTCTCCTTCTACGTGCTGCCGGCGCTGCTGATCCTGTTGAAGTCGGTCGTGCTGATCGTCGTTCTTCTGATCTTCGTGGCTTATGTGCTCTATGCCGACCGCAAGATCTGGGCGGCGGTGCAATTGCGTCGCGGTCCGAACGTCGTCGGTCCGTGGGGCACGCTGCAGGCCTTCGCCGACCTGTTGAAATTCGTCTTCAAGGAACCGGTGATCCCGTCCGGCGCCAACAAGGGCGTCTTCCTGCTCGCGCCACTGGTGTCGGCGGTGCTGGCGATCTCGGCCTGGGCCGTCATCCCGGTCAGTCAAGGCTGGGCGATCGCCAACATCAATGTCGGCATCCTCTATGTCTTCGCCATCTCCTCGCTCGAGGTCTATGGCGTGATCATGGGCGGCTGGGCATCGAACTCGAAATATCCGTTCCTCGGCGCGCTGCGCTCGGCGGCGCAGATGGTGTCCTACGAGGTCTCGATCGGCTTCGTCATCGTCACCGTTCTGCTCACCGTCGGCTCGCTCAACCTCTCCGACATCGTGCTCGCGCAGCAGGATGGCCTGGGTACGCGGCTCGGCCTGCCCAACACCTTCCTCGACTGGCACTGGCTGTCGCTGTTCCCGATGTTCATCGTGTTCTTCATCTCGGCGCTGGCCGAGACGAACCGCCCGCCGTTCGACCTGGTGGAAGCGGAATCGGAACTCGTCGCCGGCCATATGGTTGAATACTCGTCGACGCCGTTCCTGCTCTTCTTCCTTGGTGAGTATGTCGCCGTCGTCTTGATGTGCGCGTTGGCCACCATCCTTTTCCTCGGCGGCTGGTTGCCACCGTTCGACTTCGCGCCCTTCACCTGGGTGCCGGGGCTGATCTGGTTCGTGCTCAAGGTCTGCCTGGTGTTCTTCATGTTCTCGATGGTGAAGGCGTTCGTGCCGCGCTACCGCTACGACCAGTTGATGCGGTTGGGCTGGAAGGTCTTCCTGCCGATCTCGCTGTTCATGGTCGTCGCCACCGCGGCCTTCCTCAAGATCACGGGATTTGCGTGATGTCTGCTCTTGCCCAAGCCGCAAAGGCCCTGCTGCTGAAGGATTTCGTCAGCGCCTTTTTCCTGTCGATGCGCCAGTTCTTCGCGCCGAAGGAGACGATCAATTATCCGCACGAGAAGGGGCCGATCAGCCCGCGCTTCCGTGGCGAGCATGCGCTGCGCCGCTATCCCAACGGCGAGGAGCGCTGCATTGCCTGCAAGCTCTGCGAAGCGATCTGCCCGGCTCAGGCGATCACCATCGAGGCCGGCCCGCGCCGCAATGACGGCACACGCCGCACGGTGCGCTACGACATCGACATGGTGAAGTGCATCTATTGCGGCTTCTGCCAGGAAGCCTGCCCGGTCGACGCCATCGTCGAGGGGCCGAACTTCGAATTCGCGACCGAAACGCGCGAGGAGCTTTACTACAACAAGGAAAAGCTGCTCGCGAACGGCGATCGCTGGGAACGTGAACTGGCGCGCAACATCGCGCTGGACGCGCCCTATCGCTGACATTTGACGCATGGACGGGGCGAAGAGCCTCGTCTAATGGAACACCAACTTTGCCAGCCGGAGGCGGCGGCGATATCGAGCAGGGGCGCTGAGCCCAGTGTTCGGACAGGAACCCGGGGGAACCCCATGCTGAGTGGACTAGAGGCGGTCTTTTTCTACCTCTTCGCCTTTATTGCCGTGGCGTCGGCCTTCATGGTCATTTCGTCACGCAACCCCGTGCATTCCGTGCTGTTCCTGATCCTGACCTTCTTCAACGCCGCAGGGCTCTTCCTGCTGACCGGCGCCGAATTCCTGGCACTGATTCTGCTCGTGGTCTATGTCGGCGCGGTGATGGTGCTGTTCCTGTTCGTCGTCATGATGCTCGACGTCGACTTTGCCGAGATGAAGCAGGGCGCGTTGCAATACGCGCCGATCGGCGCGCTGGTCGGGCTGGTCCTGGCGGCGGAACTGATCGTCGTGCTCGGCGGCTACAGCTTCGCGCCGCAGCTTGCCTCGACGGTGGCGAAGGCAACGCCGGATATCGCCACGCGCTCCAACACGGCAGCGCTCGGCGACATCCTCTACACGGACTACCTCTATTACTTCCAGATCGCCGGCCTCGTGCTGCTGGTCGCCATGATTGGCGCCATCGTCTTGACGCTGCGCCACAAGGAAGGCGTCAAGCGGCAGTCAATCGCCGCCCAGGTCGGCCGCACGGCTGCGACGGGCATGGAAATCCGCAAGGTCAAGTCGGGCGAGGGTATCTGAGATGGTCGTCGGCATCGCGCATTATCTGACCGTATCGGCGGTCCTGTTCACGCTCGGCGTGTTCGGCATCTTCTTGAACCGCCGCAACATCATCGTCATCCTGATGTCGATCGAGCTGATCCTACTTGCGGTCAACATCAATTTCGTCGCCTTCTCGGCGGCGCTGCATGACCTCGTCGGACAGGTGTTCGCGCTCTTCGTGCTGACGGTCGCCGCGGCCGAGGCCGCGATCGGACTTGCCATTCTTGTCGTCTTCTTCCGCAACCGGGGCTCGATCGCGGTCGAAGACGTGAACCAGATGAAGGGTTGACGGGAACAACCATGTACCAGGCCATCGTCTTCCTTCCGCTGCTTGGCTTCCTGATTGTCGGCCTGTTCGGCAATTCGCTCGGCGCCAAGGCTTCCGAATACATCACCTCCGGCTTCCTGGTCATCTCGGCGGTGCTGTCTTGGATCGTCTTCTTCACCGTCGGCTTCGGCCATGGCGAGGTGTTTACCGTGCCGGTGCTGCGCTGGATCCAGGCCGGCGGGCTCGACGCCGCCTGGGCGCTCAGGATCGACACCCTCACGGTCGTGATGCTGGTCGTCGTCAACACGGTGTCGGCGCTGGTCCATATCTATTCGATCGGCTACATGCACCACGATCCGAACCGGCCGCGCTTCTTCGCCTATCTGTCGCTGTTCACCTTCGCGATGCTGATGCTGGTGACGGCGGACAACCTGGTGCAGATGTACTTCGGCTGGGAAGGCGTCGGCCTCGCCTCCTACCTGCTGATCGGCTTCTGGTACAAGAAGCCGTCCGCCAACGCCGCCGCAATCAAGGCCTTCGTCGTCAATCGCGTCGGCGACTTCGGCTTCGCACTCGGCATCTTCGGCGTCTTCGTGCTGTTCGGCTCGGTCAATCTCGGCACAGTCTTTGCCAACGCAGCCTCCTTCCTGCCGGCCGAAGGCGCGCCGGAAGGCGCCGCGGTGCTCAACTTCCTCGGCCATGCGCTGGACAAGCATATCGCGCTGACGGTGGTCTGCCTGCTGCTCTTCATGGGCGCCATGGGCAAGTCGGCGCAGGTGCCGCTGCACACCTGGCTGCCCGACGCCATGGAAGGTCCGACGCCCGTCTCGGCGCTGATCCATGCCGCGACCATGGTGACGGCCGGCGTGTTCATGCTGGCGAGGCTCTCGCCGCTGTTCGAGCTGTCGCATTCGGCGCTGACCGTCGTCACCTTCATCGGCGCCTTCACCGCCTTCTTCGCGGCGACCGTCGGCCTGGTGCAGAACGACATCAAGCGCGTCATCGCCTATTCGACCTGCTCGCAGCTCGGCTACATGTTCGTGGCGCTCGGCGTCGGCGCCTATGGCGCGGCGATCTTCCACCTGTTCACGCATGCCTTCTTCAAGGCGCTGCTGTTCCTCGGCTCGGGCTCGGTCATCCATGCCGTTTCCGACGAGCAGGACATGCGCCAGATGGGCGGGTTGAGGACGCTCGTTCCCAAGACCTACTGGATGATGGTGATCGGCACGCTGGCGCTGACCGGCGTCGGTATCCCGGCGACGGTGATCGGCACCGCCGGCTTCTTCTCCAAGGACGCCATCATCGAGGCATCCTTTGCCAGCCACAACGCGGTCGCGGTCTTCGCCTTCGTGCTGCTCGTCATCGCCGCCTGCTTCACCAGCTTCTATTCCTGGCGGCTGATCTTCATGACCTTCCATGGCGAGCCGCGGGCGAGCCACGAGATCATGCATCACGTGCATGAATCGCCG
This sequence comes from Mesorhizobium shonense, assembly GCF_040545255.1. Taxonomy (NCBI): domain Bacteria; kingdom Pseudomonadati; phylum Pseudomonadota; class Alphaproteobacteria; order Hyphomicrobiales; family Phyllobacteriaceae; genus Mesorhizobium; species Mesorhizobium shonense. The sequence goes on along the minus strand of NZ_JBEPLM010000005.1, from coordinate 14,053 downwards.
CCGGTGATGCTGGTGCCGCTCTATCTGCTGGCCGCCGGCGCGCTGTTTGCCGGCATCCTCTTCCACGGCGCCTTCATCGGCGAGGGCTATGCCGAGTTCTGGAAGGCTTCGCTGTTCACGCTGCAGGACAACCATATCCTGCACGAGATCCACGAACTGCCGCTATGGGTGGAACTGGCGCCGTTCATCGCCATGGTCATCGGCTTCGCGGTTGCCTGGAAGTTCTACATCCGCTCGCCGGAACTGCCACGGAGCGTCGCCGCCAACCACCGCCTGCTCTACGGCTTCCTGCTCAACAAGTGGTATTTCGACGAGCTCTACGACTTCCTGTTCGTGCGGCCGGCGAAACGCCTCGGCCGGTTCCTGTGGAAGACCGGTGACGGCGCCGTCATCGACGGGCTCGGCCCCGACGGCATCTCGGCGCGCGTCGTCGACGTCACCAACCGGGTCGTCAAGCTGCAGACCGGCTATCTCTATCACTATGCTTTCGCCATGCTGATCGGCGTGGCCGCTCTCGTCACCTGGATGATGCTCTGATGACCGACTGGCCAATCCTCTCGCTGGTCACCTTCCTGCCGCTGGTTGGTGTTCTGCTCATTCTGCCGATCAGCGACGACAGCGAAAACGCGCGCCGCAACATCCGCTCGATCGCCTTCATCACCACGGCGTTCACCTTCGTGGTGTCGCTGTTCATCTGGAAGGGTTTTGACAATTCGCAAGCCGGCTTCCAGTTCGTCGAGAAATTCGCCTGGCTGGATTCGGGCATCTCCTACCACATGGGCGTCGACGGCATCTCGATGCTGTTCGTCATCCTGACCACGTTCCTGATGCCGCTTTGCATCCTCGCCTCCTGGGATGCGATCGAGAAGCGGGTCAAGGCCTACATGATCGCCTTCCTGATCCTCGAGACGCTGATGATCGGCGTGTTCTGTGCGCTCGACATCGTGCTGTTCTACGTCTTCTTCGAGGCGGGCCTGATCCCGATGTTCATCATCATCGGCGTCTGGGGCGGCAAGCGGCGCGTCTATGCCTCGTTCAAATTCTTCCTCTATACGCTCGCCGGCTCGGTGCTGATGCTGCTCGCCATCATGGCGATGTTCTTCCAGTCCGGCACGACCGACATCACCACGCTTCTGACGCACAACTTCCCGGCCAGCATGCAGACCTGGCTGTGGCTCGCCTTCTTCGCCTCCTTCGCGGTGAAGATGCCGATGTGGCCGGTGCACACCTGGCTGCCCGATGCGCACGTGGAGGCGCCGACGGCGGGCTCGGTCATCCTGGCCGCCATCCTCCTGAAGATGGGCGGGTATGGCTTCCTGCGCTTCTCGCTGCCGATGTTCCCGCTGGCGTCCGAGATGTTCGCGCCGCTGATCTTCACGCTCTCGGTCGTCGCCATCATCTACACCTCGCTGGTGGCGCTGATGCAGGAGGACATGAAGAAGCTGATCGCCTATTCGTCGGTGGCCCACATGGGCTTCGTCACCATGGGCACCTTCGCGATGAACCAGGAAGGCGTGCAGGGGGCGATCTACCAGATGCTCAGCCACGGCCTCGTCTCCGGAGCGCTGTTCCTGTGCGTCGGCGTCATCTACGACCGCATGCATACGCGTGAGATCGACGCCTATGGCGGGCTGGTCAACAACATGCCGAAATACGCCACCGTGTTCATGATCTTCACAATGGCCAATGTCGGCCTGCCGGGCACCAGCGGCTTCGTCGGCGAGTTCCTGACCATGCTCGGCGTGTTCCGGGTCAACACCTGGGTGGCCTTCTTCGCAGCCACCGGCGTGATCCTGTCGGCGGCTTACGCGCTCTGGCTCTACCGCCGGGTGATCTTCGGCGCGCTGACCAAGGAGAGCCTGAAGAACCTGCTCGATCTCTCGACCCGCGAGAAGGTCATCATCTACCCGCTGGTGGCGCTGGTCATCTTCTTCGGCGTCTATCCGGCGCCGGTGTTCGACGTCACGACGCAGTCGGTGAAGGCGCTCGTCACCAACGTCACCGCATCCATCAATTCCGCGCAGACCGCGGCGGCGAACTGACTGGGGAAATACCATGACGCCGGACCTTCTCTCCAGCCTTTCGCTCTCGACACCGGAGCTGATCCTCGCTATCGGCGCGCTGGCGCTTTTGATGGTTGGCGCCTATTCGCGCTCCAACAACACCATGACGGTAACCGGCCTCGCGGTCGCGGTGCTTGTGATCGCCGGCCTGTGGCTGGCCTTCTCCGCTGGCCAAGGGACCGCCTATGGCAGCGCCTTCGTTCAGGATTCCTTCGGCCGCTTCATGAAGATGCTGGCGCTGATCGGCTCGGCGGTGACGCTCGTCATGTCGATGCGCTTCGCCAGGCAGGAGCATTTCGACAAGTTCGAATATCCGGTGCTGATCGTGCTCTGCACGCTCGGGATGATGCTGATGATCTCGGCCAACGGCATGATCGGGCTCTATCTCGGGCTCGAGCTGCAGTCGCTGGCGATCTATGTGCTGGCGGCGATCAATCGCGACAATCTCCGCTCGACCGAAGCGGGCCTGAAGTATTTCGTCCTCGGCGCGCTGTCGTCGGGCATGCTGCTTTACGGCATCAGCCTAGTCTACGGTTACACCGGCAATACCGGTTTCCACGAGATCGCGACGGCACTGGGCGGCGGCGAGCGCCAGCTCGGCCTCGTCTTCGGCCTGGTCTTCGTGCTCGCCGGGCTTGCCTTCAAAATCTCGGCCGTGCCGTTCCACATGTGGACGCCGGACGTCTACGAAGGCGCGCCGACGCCGATCACCGCCTTCCTGGCGGCGGCGCCGAAAATGGCGGCGATGGCGCTGATCGTGCGCGTCACCATGGGCGCCTTCAAGCCGATCGCCGCCGACTGGCAGCAGATCGTCGTCTTCATCTCGATCGCCTCGATGGCGCTCGGCGCCTTCGCGGCCATCGGCCAGACCAACATCAAGCGCCTGATGGCCTATTCCTCGATCGGCCATATGGGATACGCACTGGTCGGCCTTGCCGCGAACAGCCAGGCCGGCGTGCGCGGCGTCGCGATCTACATGCTGATCTATCTGGTGATGACGCTCGGCACCTTCGCCTTCATCCTCGCCATGCGGCGCAAGGAAGGCAATGTCGAACAGATCGGCGACCTCGCCGGCCTTGCCTCGACCAACCCGATCATGGCCACCATCCTCACCATCCTGATGTTCTCGCTGGCCGGCATTCCGCCGCTCGCGGGCTTCTGGGGGAAGTGGTACGTGTTCCTCGCCGCCATCAACGCGCATCTCTATGCGCTGGCGATCATCGGCGTGCTGGCTTCGGTGGTGGGCGCCTATTATTACCTGCGCATCATCAAGATCATGTGGTTCGACGAACCTGTCGGCGGCTTTGTGCCGATGGCGAGCGAGTTGCGCCTCGTGCTCGGCGTCAGCGGCGCCTTCGTGCTGTTCTACGTGCTGATCGGCGGCCCGATCGGCAGCTATGCCGAAGCCGCCGCAAAAACCTTCTTCTGACCGGATGGCATTTCGGCTGGCTCCAACCGCGGCTTCGGAAGGGTTCCGGCTCGAGGCCCATGACAGCGTCGGCTCGACCAACGCGCTGGCGCTGGAGCATGCGCGGGCCGGCGATCCGGGGAAACTCTGGGTGGTCTCGAAGAAGCAGGAAAGCGGGCGCGGGCGGCGTGGCCGCGCCTGGGCGACGCCTGAAGGCAACCTGGCGGCAACGCTGCTCCTGGTTCCTGGCGGCGAGCTACGGCTCGCCGCGACGCTCAGCTTCGTCGCCGGGCTCGCCCTGGCGGACGCGCTCGACGCCATAGTCCCGAAAGGGCGGATTGCCGTCGGCTTGGACGGCGGCAGCGAAGGCCGTAACCGCTTCGAGCTGAAATGGCCGAACGACGTTCTTGCCTCCGGCGCCAAGCTTGCCGGCATCTTGCTGGAATCGGCGATGCTCGAAGGCGGCCGCTTTGCCGTCGCTGTCGGCATCGGCGTCAATGTCGTGGCTTACCCGCAGGATTTGCCGTATCCGGCGACATCGCTCAAGGCACTGGGTGCCAGTTGCGATGCCGAGACGCTGTTCCTGGCGCTTTCGGATGCCTGGAGCGAGAATTTCAGATTGTGGGATGACGGTCGCGGGCTCACCGCAATCAGGAAGCGCTGGCTGGCGCGCGCGGCCGGGCTCGGCGGCGAGGTTGCTGTCAGAATTGACGGCAATGTGGTGCGCGGCGTCTTCGAGACCATTGACGAGGACTGCCGTTTCGTGATCCGCGACGATGACGGATCTGTTTTGACGATCGCGGCCGGCGACGTGCATTTCGGCGCGGTCGCGTCGGCGCGGATATAGTTTTGTTTTTGCGCTATTCCGGACGGAGAACGGTGACACACTTTTCCTGGAATTGCTCTAACGGCTTGGCCTGACCGGCCAGGAAGGAAAGAATTCATGGCGGATAGAGAAAACGCCGAACTTGTGTTCGCGCCGCTCGGCGGTGTCGGCGAGATCGGCATGAACTTCGCCCTCTACGGCTACGGGCCGGCAAACGCGCGCGAGTGGATCGTCGTCGATGTCGGCGTCACCTTTCCCGACACCGCGCATCCGGGCGTCGATCTCATCCTGCCCGACACGCGCTTCATCGAGGAGAATATCGACGGTTTGCGCGGCATCGTCATCACCCACGCGCATGAGGACCATTACGGGGCGCTGCTCGACATCTGGCCGAGGCTCAAGGTGCCGGTCTGGATGACGCCGTTCACAGCCGGCCTGCTCGAGGCCAAGCGGCAGGGCGAGCAGGGCGCGCCGAAGATCCCGGCGTCGATCTATCGGGCGGGCGAGAAGTTCACCATCGGGCCGTTCGAGATCGAGGCCATCCCGGTCGCGCACTCGATCCCCGAGCCGATGTCGCTGGCGATCACCACGGCGGCCGGCACGGTGATCCACACTGGCGACTGGAAGATCGACCCGGCGCCGACGATCGGGCCGAAGACCGACGAGGCGCGCTTCCGCGCCTATGGCGACAAGGGCGTGCTGGCGCTGGTCTGCGATTCCACCAATGCGCTGAGGGAAGGGGACTCGCCCTCGGAAGTGGCGGTCGGCGAGGGCCTCAAGGGCGTCATCGAGAACGCCAAGGGCCGGGTCGCGGTCACCACGTTTTCCTCCAATGTCGGGCGCATCGTCTCGATCGCCAGGGCGGCGCGCGATGCGGGCCGCCAATGCCTGGTGCTCGGCCGCTCGCTGAAGCGCGTCATCGATGTCGCGGGCGAGCTCGGCTATATGGACGGGTTGCCGGAATTCATCACCGAAGAGGATTACGGCTTCATCCCACGGGAAAACCTGGTGATCATCTGCACCGGCAGTCAGGGCGAGCCGCTGGCAGCATTGGCGAAGCTGTCGCGCGACGAGATGAAGTCGGTGGCGCTGACGGCCGGCGACACGGTCGTGTTTTCCTCGCGCACCATTCCCGGCAACGAAAAGGCGATCCTCGAGATCAAGAACCGGCTGATCGACCTCGGCATGAAGATCATCGAGGACGGCGACGCGCTGGTGCATGTCTCCGGCCATCCGCGCCGCAGCGAATTGCGCAAGATGTATCAGTGGGTGCGGCCGCAAATCGGCGTGCCGGTGCATGGCGAGGCGGCGCATCTGGTGGCGCAGGGTTCGCTTATGTCGATGTCGGGCATCGGGCAGGTGGCGCAGGTGCGCGACGGCGACATGCTGAGGCTCTGGCCCGGTCCCGCCACGATCATCGACCAGGTGCCGTTCGGCCGTCTCTACAAGGACGGCTTTCTGATCGGCACCGACCAGGCGATGGGAATACGCGACCGGCGCAAGCTGTCCTTCGCCGGCCATGTCGCGGTCAATGTCGTGCTCGACGACAAATACGAGCTTGCCGGCGACCCCGACCTGGTGGCGATCGGCGTCGCCGAGGCGGATGCCAGCGGCGAGACGCTGGAAGACCTGATGCTCGATGCGGCAATCGGCGCGGTGGACTCGATCCCCCGCCAGCGCCGAAAAGACCTCGACCTGGTGCAGGAGGCCGTACGCCGTGCCGTGCGTGGCGCCGCCAACGAAGCCTGGGGCAAGAAGCCGCTGGTGACTGTATTCGTCACCAGATGAGGGAGTAGGAGGTAGGCAGTAGGGAAAGGTGATGGCTTTGTAACTCGCCCACTTTGTTCTTCCCTAATGCCTACTGCCTATTGCCTACTGCCTTGAGGAAAATGACATGCTTGGACGCCTGAACCATGTCGCGCTTGCCGTGCCGGATCTGGCGGCGGCGACCGTGGCCTATCGCGATACGCTGGGCGCGCGGTTGAGCGAACCGCGGGCGCTGCCGGAACATGGCGTGACGGTGGTGTTCGTCGATGTCGGCAACACCAAGATCGAGCTGCTGGAGCCGCTGGGCGATGCCTCGCCGATCGCCGCCTTCCTGGAGAAGAATCCGTCGGGCGGCATGCATCACGTCTGCTACGAGGTCGACGATATCCTCGCCGCGCGCGATCATCTGAAGGCGAGCGGCGCGCGCGTGCTCGGCGACGGCAATCCAAAGATCGGCGCGCACGGCAAGCCGGTGCTGTTCCTGCACCCCAAGGACTTCTTCGGCACGCTGGTCGAACTGGAGCAGGCATGAACTGGGTTTCGTTTATAGCGCTGTTCTTCGTCACCTGGTGGCTGGTGCTGTTTGCCGTGCTGCCGTTCAGCCTGCGCACGCAGGACGAGGACAAGGACGTGACGCTGGGAACGGTTTCGAGCGCGCCACGCGGGCCGCATATGCTGCGCGCGGCGATCCGCACGACCATCGTCACCGCCATCGTGATCGGTATTTTCTACGGCCTGACGAGGGGGCTCGGCCTCGGCTTCGACGACATTCCGCACATCGTACCGGACTTTAGTCATATCGACGGCCACTAAATCTAAAACTAAAGTCCCTGGCGAGGTTTCTGCAAGTATTAAGCAGCAGCCACGCGCGGTGGTTGAAATCGGAACCCGGCTTCCGATTTCAACGGCCGACGCAGCGTAATGCCGTTTGGCAGCTTGTCGTGCTAAGCAGATGATTGCACAAAAAAAATGCAAGGCACGAGGCCTTGCAATTTAAACGCGTCCGATCCGTTTCCGGTGTCCGGCGGCAGCGAGTTACCGCGCCTAGATCGCATCCTCCCAAGACTTTGACCGCGTAGGAGAGCAGATTTTTCTCCGCCCTCTCGGTTATCGGCGCACACTAGACCAAGGCAGGTGAAAATGTCACGAAGAATTTTGCCTTCAAACGGGCAATATCGTGCTGCACTGCACAATAGTGCGGCAGGGCTTGCTTGTGAATCGATCAAAAAGCCGGATGCGGCACTTTGTGATCAAAAACGGCGTTTTTGGTAAGGTGCAGAAGGCCCCGATACTTTGGGGCGCTCGGGTTTCCATTCGGTCATGAAATGGCTATGAAGCCCGGGCAAGCAGCCTCGGTTGCGCCGATTCCCGCGCCGCCATTTTTCAGTCACGGACCAGTCCATGCGTTTGTCGCGCTACTTCCTGCCCATTCTCAAAGAAAACCCTCGCGAGGCCGAAATCGTCTCGCACCGGCTGATGCTGCGCGCCGGCATGATCCGCCAGCAGGGGCAGGGCAGCTTCTCCTGGCTGCCGCTCGGCAAGCGCGTGCTGGACAAGGTCTGCCAGATCATCCGCGAGGAGCAGAACCGGGCAGGCGCGCTGGAAATCCTGATGCCGACCATCCAGTCGGCGGACCTCTGGCGCGAGAGCGGCCGTTACAACGACTACGGCAAGGAGATGCTGCGCATCAAGGATCGCCAGGACCGCGACATGCTCTACGGCCCGACCAACGAGGAAATGGTCACCGAGATCTTCCGCGCCTACGTCAAATCCTACAAGGACCTGCCGCTCAACCTCTACCACATCCAGTGGAAGTTCCGCGACGAGGTGCGCCCCCGCTTCGGCGTCATGCGCAGCCGAGAATTCCTGATGAAGGACGCTTACTCCTTCGACCTCGATTTCGAAGGCGCGAGAGCCGCCTACAACCGCATGTTCGTCTCCTATCTCAGGACGTTCACGCGCATGGGCCTGCAGGCCATCCCGATGCGCGCCGACACCGGCCCGATCGGCGGCGACCTCAGCCATGAGTTCATCATCCTGGCCGAAACCGGCGAGAGCCAGGTGTTCTGCGACCGCGCCTATCTGTCGCTCGACGTGCCCGGCGCGGACACGAACTTTTCCAACGATGGCGAGATCGGCGGCATCGTGAAGAAATGGACGACGCCTTACGCCGCCACCGACGAGATGCATGACGAAGCGGCCTGGGCGAATGTCGCTGAAGGCGACAGGCTCTCGGCGCGCGGCATCGAGGTCGGCCACATCTTCCATTTCGGCGAGAAGTATTCGAAGCCGATGGGCGCCAAGGTGACCGGGCCCGACGGCAAGGACCATTTCGCCTCGGGCGGCTCCTACGGCATCGGCCCGTCGCGGCTGGTCGCGGCGATCATCGAGGCCAGCCATGACGAGAACGGCATCATCTGGCCGGAAGCAGTGGCGCCGTTCGATGTCGGCTTGATCAACATGAAGGTGGGCGACGCCGAGTGCGACCGCGTCTGCGACGAGCTCTACGCGGCGCTGAGTTCAGCCGGCAAGGACGTGCTCTATGACGACACCGACCAGCGGCCGGGCGGCAAGTTCGCCACCGCTGACCTGATCGGCCTGCCCTGGCAGGTGATCGTCGGACCGCGGGGCGTTGCCGCCGGCGAGGTCGAGATCAAGAACCGCAAGTCGGGCGAACGCGAGACGCTGCCGATCGCGGAGGCCAGGAAACGCTTGGGTATCGCCTGATGAGCGAAGCGGCGGCAGCGGCCAGATCGCCGGCGGGCGCCTTTTCAGGCTTCGAGCGCATGGTGGCGTGGCGCTACCTGCGTTCGCGGCGCAAGGAGACGGTGATCTCGGTGATCGCCTCGATCTCCTTCCTCGGCATCATGCTGGGCGTCGCGACGCTGATCGTCGTCATGGCGGTGATGAACGGTTTTCGCGCCGAGCTGCTGACCCGCATCCTCGGCGTCAACGGCCATCTCATCGCGCAGCCGCTGGATTCGCCGCTGGAGGACTATGCGCAGGTAGCGAGCCGCATCAATGGCGTTGCCGGCGTCAAATACGCCATACCGCTGATCGACGGCCAGGTGCTGGCGCAAGGCAATGTCGGCGGCGGAACCGGCGCGCTGGTGCGCGGCATCCGCGGCGAGGACCTTGCCAAGATCGCAATCGTCTCCAGCAACATCAAGCAGGGAACGCTTGACGGCTTCGATGCCGGCGAGGGCGTGGCGATCGGCAAGCGCATGGCCGAGAATCTCGGCCTCGTCCTCGGCGACACCATCACGCTGATCTCGCCCGAAGGCGATGTCACTCCGCTCGGCACGACGCCGCGCATGAAGGGCTACAAGGTGGCGGCGATCTTCGAGGTCGGCATGTCGGAATATGACAGCTCGATCGTCTACATGCCGTTTTCCGAGGCGCAGCTCTATTTCAACATGGACGGGCGGGCGCAGACCATCGAGATCTATGTCGACAATCCCGACAATGTCGATGCGCTGAAGCCGCTGGTCGAGCAGGCGGCACAACGGCCGGTCGATCTCGTCGACTGGCGCCAGCGCAACGAAACCTTCTTCTCGGCGCTGCAGGTCGAGCGCAACGTCATGTTCATGATCCTGACGCTGATCGTGCTGGTGGCGGCGCTCAATATCATTTCCGGCCTCATCATGCTGGTGAAGGACAAGGGCCACGACATCGCCATCCTGCGCACCATGGGCGCGTCGCGCGGCGCAATCCTGCGCATCTTCCTGATGACCGGGGCCGCGATCGGCGTCACCGGCACCATCGCCGGCGTGCTGCTCGGAGTCGTCATCTGCCTCAACATCGAATCGATCCGCCAGTTCTTCTCCTGGATGACAGGCAGGATCCTGTTCAATCCCGAGCTCTATTTCCTTAGCCAGCTGCCGGCGAAAATGGATCCGCGCGAGACCACCTATGTCGTCATCATGGCGCTGGCCCTGTCCTTCCTGGCGACGGTGTTTCCGGCCTGGCGGGCGGCCCGGCTCGATCCGGTCGAAGCCTTGAGGTACGAGTGATGGCCGACGCCATTATCGAGCTGAAGGGCGTCGAGCGGCATTATGTCCAGGGGCCGCGCAAGCTCACCATCCTGAACGGCGCCGACTTCTCGCTTCGTCGTGGCGAGATGGTGGCGCTGGTGGCGCCGTCTGGCACCGGCAAGTCGACACTGCTGCATACGGCTGGCCTGCTCGAGCGGCCGGACGCCGGCGACGTCGTTCTTAACGGCCGCGCCTGCGGCCGGCTCTCGGATGATGAACGCACCGCGATCCGCCGCAACGATGTCGGCTTCGTCTATCAATTCCATCATCTGCTGCCGGAGTTTTCCGCACTCGAAAACATCATGATGCCGCAGCTGATCAAGGGGCTTCCCGCCAAGGAGGCGTCCGAACGGGCGGCGCAGCTTCTCGACTACATGCAGATCGGCAAGCGCGCGCAGCATCGGCCATCGGAGCTTTCCGGCGGCGAGCAGCAGCGCGTGGCAATCGCACGCGCCGTCGCCAATGCGCCGCTGGTGCTTCTGGCCGACGAGCCGACCGGCAATCTCGATCCCGCGACGGCTCACTACGTCTTCGACGCGCTCGAAGCGCTTGTCAGGCAGTCGGGGCTGGCGGCGTTGATCGCCACCCACAATCACGAGCTGGCCGCCCGTATGGACCGACGTGTGACGTTGGCCGAGGGCAAGGTGGTGCCGCTGTAGGGTGTACCGAGATTCAGATGAGGCCGGCCTGCAAATGGCGGCTTCCTGCGCTTCCGGTGCTCACGTACTTTAAGTACGCTCCGCTCCGGTTCTCGGAAACCACCATTTTCGACTCGGCCTGACCTGAATCTCGGTACACCCCGGCCTGCGATTGTCTGGTCGCCTTCGGCATTTGGCCGTCGCAGTTTTTCGCCCGTCAACCTTTCCTTAACCGTGCTCAAACGGACCGTCCGGATTCGCCTGGCGCGCCGCTCCCTGATCCGTTGACATTCGAACAAAATTAGAACAAATTACGAACATACCAACAACAGGAGAGAGTTATGGCCGATCTGGTTCAGGATGTCGTCTCGCTGGTTTGCATGAGCACCTTTCTCATTTCCATGGCGATCTGGATTGGCGCCATGTGATCAGGCGGTTCGCCGCCGCTTCCTCGGGTGGGCAAAAGGCCCGCCCTCTGTTTGGGACGGGCAAGGCCCCGCCCATTGTTAAGTCTTTCTTGGCCGCGCCGCCGCTAGGCTGCTTCCCGAAGAAGGGAGCAAAAGGCAGTGTCGGTCATCGCCACGGTCACCCTCGTGGCCGGAAATCTCGGACTGATTTTTTTGCTGATGACTGTGCCGCTCGGGTCGCGCACGGTTACGGTCAGCCGTGTGATAGAGGCCGATCGCAAACGCCTCTGGCAGGCGCTCTGGCCATTCGGCGGCGACGCCGGCTGGTCGGGCGAAATCCTGTCAGCCGAACCGCTGGACGGCGAGGGGGCGGCGCTGATCAGACTGTCCTGGGAAGGGCGGGATGGCCGGCCGATCGAACGCAAGGCGCGGTTCGACGATGTGGTGGAAGGCAGCCGCTTCTCGATGCGCGTCATCGAGGACACGGCGCTCGATCCTTCGTTCTGGGCCGATTATCGCGAAACCACCGAACTCGCGCCCGAAGGCGGCGCGACGCGGGTCACGTTCAGGCAGACCGACCGTTATCGCGGCGTCGCTTTCCTGATCTTCCGCTACTTCGCCATGCGCCGCGAGCTCGCCAAGCTGCAGGTCTGGGCGAGAACCGGAACCTATCGCAAGGGCGGTTGGTTCGAGCATCCGGTGAGCCAGATCGGCTTTGCCGTGCTTTCGGCCTTCATCCTGTGGCCGTTCTTCGGGCTGAACCTCGGCGGGCTGGCGCTGGCCGCCATCCTGACCTCGGTGGTGGCGTTGCACGAGCTTGGGCATATGGCAGCCTTCCGGCTGACGGGGCATCGCCGGGCGCGCATGATCTTCATCCCGCTGCTCGGCGGCATCGCCATGGGCGGCAGGCCCTATGACAGCCGTTTCGAGGTCGCCTTCGTGGCGCTGATGGGCGCGGGCTTCTCCGCCTTCCTGGTGCCTCTCCTGATCGCCGCCAGCGGCCTTGCCGGCAGCGAGGGCCATCGCCTTGCGGCAATGCTGCTGGCGACGCTTGCCGGCTGCGCCTCACTGTTCAACATCGCCAATCTGGTGCCGGTATGGAAGTTCGACGGCGGCCAGGTGCTGCGCCAGATCTGCCCGGGGCCGATTGCGCTGGCGCTGGCCTCCTTCCTGCTGCTGTCGGCCCTGCTGGCGCTCGGCTGGCGTACCGGTTTCCCGCCCAGCTTCCTGCTCATCGCCGGCGCGGTGTTCTCGATCCTCAGCTTGCTCACCGTGGGAAACGGCGTGAAGCCGCGTCATGAGCTGAAGCCGATCCGAGCCTTCGATCGCCTGGCCATGGCCGGCGCGCTGCTCGCGGTCTTTTCCATTCATGGCTATGGCGTGCTCTGGGCTTCGGCGAAGCTGATGTAGGGCGTGTTGAGATTCAGGTGATGCCGGCCTGCAAACGCTGGGGTTCCTGCGCTTCCGGCCTTCGCCGGCCGAAGCACTCATGAGTGGCATCACAGTTGAGGCTACGGCCGGCGTAGGCCGGTGCTCACGTACTTAAGTACGCTCCGCTCCGGTTCTCGGAACCCAACTTGTTTGGTCGCTTCGCGCCCGTCTTCGACTCCGACTCGGCCTGACCTGAATCTCAGCACACCCTAGGGTGTCAGCCTGCCTTTCGGGCCAGTTCGGCGACCGGGACGGCGGCCGGTCCGAACACATCCTCGAAGGCGGATTTCAGCGCAAGGTCGAGGTCGGCCATGGTGACCGGCAGGCCGAGGTCGACGAGGCTGGTGACGCCGTGGTCCGAGACGCCGCACGGCACGATGCCGCTGAAATGGGAAAGCTCCGGCTCGACGTTGATGGCGATGCCGTGAAAACTCACCCAGCGCCTGAGCCTGATGCCTATTGCCGCGATCTTGTCCTCGGCGGGCGAGCCGTCGGGCAGGGCAGGGCGATCCGGCCGCACCACCCAGACGCCGACGCGGTCCTCGCGCCGCTCGCCGCGCACGTTGAAGGCGGCGAGTGTTTCGATGATCCATTGCTCGAGCGCGGCGACGAAGGCGCGGACATCCTCGCCCCGGCGCTTCAAGTCGAGCATCACATAGGCCACACGCTGGCCGGGGCCGTGATAGGTGTATTCGCCGCCGCGGCCGGCGGCAAAGACCGGGAAACGGTCTGGCTCGATCAGGTCCTCGATACGCGCGCTGGTGCCGGCGGTATAGAGCGGCGGATGCTCGACCAGCCAGACCATCTCGCCGGCGGCACCGCTGCGGATCGCCTCGGCGCGCGCCTCCATGAAGGCAAGCGCGTCGGGATAGGAGGTGAGGCCTGGCTCGATCACCCATTCGACCGGCGCCGAACCGGGAAGGGGCAGGAACGACGTGGCGATCTGGCTGCGTTCTGTCATGGCGCGTCTCTCCTGAGGCGCGCCATGACCGGAACCGGATCCAGGCGGGCTCAGATGTGTATTGTGCCCCAAAAATCCGTCAACGGCTTCGGGCGACATGCAATTGCCCTTCATATGGCGGCAATCGACAAAAACGTCCAGTTCCGCCAGCTCGCGGCGAGGCTGTGGACCCTAGTGGCAGCGCCTTTATCTGATGCATGTCGTTCTTGCAAAACCGCCACGCACTTTTGGGCGACACGCATTAGCGAATATTCCGCACGGCGCACTTGTTTCGCCGGAAACGATTTGCTACAGGCCCCGGGCCGGACGGTTCCGGCTCCTACCACGTGCGGTCGTGGCGGAATTGGTAGACGCGCAGCGTTGAGGTCGCTGTGGGGCAACCCGTGGAAGTTCGAGTCTTCTCGACCGCACCAAACTCCCCTCTAACAGGCCGCTGCAAAAGTCGCGCCCTTTTCGATTTTGATGACATTTATCGGATTGGTTTTGTCTGATCGGGCTGGATTTTGGCTTTTGCGGCT